>NZ_CEEDDH010000005.1:32706-257998 GCF_979253165.1 Pseudomonas sp. AC083 | reverse complement strand
GCAGCCCGTGACGCTCCGCGTCACTGGACGCGGAGCGTCCCTTGAGGCATTCCCACGCAGAGCGTGGGAACGATCAGTGGGTAGGGTTAAAGGCTCGGCAAAAGCTTCGCCGGCACCAGCTCGGTCAAGCACCGCGACGCCAGCAATTGCGTCGCAGCATTGATGTCCGGTGCAAAGAAGCGGTCCTTTTCATAGAACGGCACTTCCTTGCGCAAAATCGCCCGCGCCTGTTCGAGCTTCGGCGAGGTCTTCAGGCCGTTGCGCAGATCCAGGCCCTGCACCGCCGCCAGCCATTCCACGGCGAGAATGCCGCGAGTGTTCTCGGCCATTTCCCACAGACGCTTGCCCGCCGCCGGGGCCATCGATACGTGGTCCTCCTGGTTGGCCGAGGTCGGCAGGCTGTCCACCGAATGTGGATGGGACAACGCCTTGTTTTCACTGGCCAACGCCGCAGCGGTGACCTGAGCGATCATGAAACCGGAGTTCACCCCGCCATTGGCCACCAGGAACGGCGGCAGTTGCGACATGTGCTTGTCCATCATCAGCGAGATGCGCCGCTCGCTCAGCGAGCCGATTTCAGCGATGGCCAGGGCCATGTTGTCAGCAGCCATGGCCACCGGTTCAGCGTGGAAGTTGCCGCCGGAAATCACGTCGCCTTCGGCGGCGAATACCAAAGGGTTATCGGAAACCGCGTTGGCTTCCACTGCCAGCACTTCAGCGGCCTGACGAAACTGGGTCAGGCAGGCGCCCATGACTTGCGGCTGGCAGCGCAGCGAGTACGGGTCCTGGACCTTGTCGCAATTCTGGTGCGAGGCGGAGACTTCGCTGCGCTCACCGAGCAGATCGCGGTACGCGGCAGCGGCATCGATCTGACCTTTCTGCCCACGTGCGGCATGAATGCGCGCGTCGAACGGCGAGCGCGAACCGAGCACGGCTTCAACAGTAAGACTGCCCAGCGCCACTGCACCGGCAAACAGATCCTCGCCTTCGAACAAACCGCGCAGCGCAAACGCCGTGGAAACCTGGGTACCGTTGAGCAGCGCCAGACCTTCTTTAGCCGCTAACGTCAGCGGCGCCAGGCCGGCGACTTTCAGCGCTTCGGTGGCCTCAAGCCATTCGCCCTTGTAGCGGGCCTTGCCCTCGCCCAGCAGCACCAGCGACATGTGCGCCAACGGCGCCAGATCGCCCGACGCACCGACCGAACCTTTCAACGGAATATGCGGATAGACCTCAGCATTGATCAGCGCGATCAGCGCATCGATCACCTGCCGACGGATCCCGGAAAAACCACGGCTGAGACTGTTGACCTTGAGCACCATGATCAGTCGCACAAGGTCATCACTGATCGGCTGGCCGACGCCGGCCGCGTGCGAGAGCACCAGCGAACGCTGCAGGTTCTCCAGGTCTTCGCTGGCGATGCGCGTCGAGGCCAGCAGACCGAAACCGGTGTTGATGCCGTAGGCGGTGCGGTTCTCGGCAAGGATCTGCTCGACGCAGGCGACGCTGGCCTCGATCTGCGCGCTGGCGCTGTTGTCGAGAGTCAGTGTGACCGGATGCTGGTAGACGTCACGCAGTTGGGCCAGGCTCAGTTGGCCGGGGATCAGGTTCAGCGCAGTCATTAAAATGCTCCTGTTAGGCATTGTTATTAACTACCAGTCGCTCCGGAGCATTCCGTTATCCGTCGCTTCTCGTCTTGTGAACGATCCACGCCTTGGCACGCTGGTATGGGTAGTTGTCAGTGCAAATTCGGGAGAACGTTGTGCGGCAGATTCGGGTTTTTCAACACGGTCGCAGCGGCAGCGATATCCGGCGCCAGCCAGCGATCCTGATCGTAGGCCGGGACCGTTTCGCGCAGCAGTTTCCACGCGCGGTCAGTGCCCACGCCAAAGCGCTGTTCCTTGAGGAATTCAAACGCCTGCGCCGCCAGCAGGTATTCAATTGCGAGGATCTGCGTGCAGTTTTCCAGCGCACGATGCAGCTTCAGCGCGGCGTTGGTGCCCATGCTCAGGTGATCTTCCTGCAGGCCCGAGGTGATGTAGTTGTCGAGCACCGCCGGTTGCGCCAATTGACGGTTTTCCGCACACAGCGAGGCGGCGACATATTGCACGATCATCATCCCCGAGTTGACCCCGGGATTGGCCACCAGAAACGCCGGCAGACCGCTGACGTGCGGATTGACCAAACGGTCCAGACGGCGCTCGGCAATCGAGCCGATTTCGGCCATGGCAATCGCCAGCAGATCCGCCGCCATCGCCACGGATTGACCGTGGGGGTTGGCCTGCGACATCACCCGGAAATTGTCCGGCGTGCCCAGCAGTAACGGGTTGTCGGTGCAGCCGTTGAGTTCGGCTTCGACCTGTTTGATCGCATGCTCCAGTTGATCACGGGCGGCGCCGTGAACCTGCGGGATCGAACGAATGCTCAGCGCATCCTGAGTGCGAATGCCTTTGCTCGCGGCGATCACTTCGCTGCCATCGAGCAAGGCGCGCAGGTTGTTGCCGACCTGCTGCATGCCCGGATGCGGCTTGAGCGCGATGATCTCGGCATCGAAGGCATCGATCTGGCCGCGCTGGGCTTCGAAACTCATCGCACCGATGACGTCGGCCCATTGCAGCAGTCGCGTGGCATCGGCAATCGCCAGACAGCTGAGGCCGGTCATGCACGGCGTGCCGTTGACCAGACACAAGCCATCCTTCGCGCCGAGCTGCACAGGTTGCAGACCCTCCTCGGCCAGCGCCTGTTGCGCCGAAATGATCCGCCCGCGATAGCTGACATTGCCAACGCCGAGCAGCGCGATGCCGATGTGCGCCATGTGCGTCAGATAACCCACCGAACCCTGCGACGGCACCTGCGGAGTGATGCCGCGATTGAGCAGCGCCAGCAGCCCTTCGACCACGCGCCGATGCAGGCCGGATTTGCCGTGGCTGTAGTTGTGGATCGCGGCGCAGATGATCGCGCGGGTCTGCTCGTCGCTGAGCACCGGGCCGACACCGCAGGCATGGCTGAGCAGGGTGTTGCGCGAGAGTTGGCTGAGCTGTTCGTCTTGCAGCGAAACGTTGGACAGACCGCCCAGACCGGTGTTGACGCCATAGGCACGCTCGCCGCTGGCGACGATGCGCTGAACGATGGCTTGGGCGTTGTCGATGCGCGCCCAGGTGTCGCTGGACAGTTCCAGCGGCGCACCGTGACGGGCGACAGCGACCACGTCCTGCCAACGTAGAGGGCTGCCTGTGATAACGATTTTTTCAGCCTGGGACATCTCTAACCTCATACCAATTCTGTTGATGCCGGTAACCCTGTGGTGAGGGGATTTATCCCCGTTGGGTGGCGAAGCCGCCCCAAACCATGCCCGCAAATCCGTCAGACAGACCGCAGTGGCCGGTTTTACGACTGCTTCGCAGCCGAACGGGGATAAATCCCCTCACCACAACGGCCACTCAGCGTCACACCACCGCCGCGCGCCGCTGCACAAACCGGTCGACATACTCATCGGCCGGTGAATGCAGGATCTCTCTTGGCGTGCCGACCTGAATCAACCGGCCATCCTTGAGAATCGCGATGCGATTGCCGATGCGCACGGCTTCGTCGAGGTCGTGGGTGATGAAGACGATGGTTTTGTGCAGGGTCTTTTGCAGTTCCAGCAACTGGTCCTGCATCTCGGCGCGGATCAGCGGGTCCAGCGCACTGAACGCTTCGTCCATCAGGATGATGTCGGTGTCCGCCGCCAATGCACGGGCGAGGCCGACGCGCTGACGCATGCCGCCGGAGAGCTGGTGCGGGTATTTGTTTTCGTAGCCTTTGAGGCCGACGGTATTGATCCAGTGCAGCGCGCGTTCGGCGCAGACCTGCTTGCTCTCGCCGCGCACTTTCAGGCCGTAGGCGACGTTATCGAGCACGGTCTTGTGCGGCAGCAGGCCGAAGCTCTGGAACACCATGCTGATCTTGTGTCGACGAAATTCGCGCAGGGCGTCCATGTCGTACTGCAGGATGTCCTCGCCATCGACCAGAATCGCCCCGCTGGTGGGGTCGATCAGGCGATTGAAGTGGCGCACCAGGGTGGATTTGCCCGAGCCGGACAGGCCCATGATCACAAAGATTTCGCCGGTGCCGATGCTCAGCGACAAGTCGTTCACGCCGACCACGCAACCGGTTTCGTTGAGCACCTGATCCTTGCTCTTGCCCTGGCCGACCATGGCCAGCGCGTCCTTGGCGCGGTTGCCGAAAATCTTGAAGACGTTGCGTACTTCGATCTTGCTCACGCTTGCATTGCTCATTTGCTCACCTCGTGGCGTGGCCGACCGTACGCTTGAGTGATGCGGTCGATGACCACCGCGAGAATCACGATCGCCAGCCCGGCTTCGAGGCCACGGCCGACGTTGAGGGTCTGAATCCCCACCAGTACGTCTTCACCGAGGCCACGGGCGCCGATCATCGAAGCGATCACCACCATCGACAGGGCCATCATCGTGGTTTGGTTGATCCCGGCCATGATGCTCGGCAGCGCCAGCGGCAGTTGCACGCCAAACAGTTGCTGCCAGCGATTGGCGCCGAAGGCGTTGATCGCCTCCATCACTTCACCGTCGACCTGGCGAATACCCAGATCGGTCAAGCGAATCAGCGGCGGCGCGGCGTAGATCACTGTGGCGAAAATCGCCGGCACCTTGCCCAGGCCGAACAGCATCAGCACCGGAATCAGGTAAACGAAACTCGGCATGGTCTGCATGATGTCGAGCAGCGGCATCAGCACCGAACGCAGGCGATTGCTGCGCGCCGAGAGAATCCCCAGCGGGATGCCGATCAGCACCGAAATGATCGTCGCGACCATCATCAGCGCCAGGGTCTGCATGAGTTTGTCCCACAGACCAACGGCGCCGACGAGGAACAGCAGACCGACAATGACTGCCGTGGTCACGACTTTGCGCGTGGCGTGCCAGGCGATGACACCGACGATTGCCAGCATCAACCACCACGGCGCCGCACGCAGCAAACCTTCGAGACTGACGATGGCCCACAGCAGCGTGTCGGAGATATGCCGGAACACATCGCCGTAATTGGTCACCAGCGAATCGACCCAACCGTTGACCCAGTCGGCGATGGAAAAGGTAAAGCTTTCGGGAAACATAAGGGACTCTCAATCAAGGGGTTGCGATCAAGCGTCCGGCTGCCGTACTGGCAGCCGGGAAACCTGACCTACAAGGCCGCGTCGATTTTCTTGGCTGCGTCGTCGCTCACCCATGCGTGCCAGACTTCAGGATGTTCCTTGAGGAAGATTTTCGCCAGTTTTGCCGACTCGATACGTTCCTTGGCCATGCGCCCGAGGTTCTGATTAAGCAGATCGATCGGCAGGTTGACCTTTTCCAGCACGGCGACCAGTTCCGGGGCTTCGTCGTGGAAGGTTTTCGACAGGCCGACCTTGATGCTAATGGTCTTGTTGCCCTGCGCCTGGTCTTCAAGCCTGACCGCGTCGATCTGGCCCATCAGCGGCGTCGGCGACCAGTAGTAGAAAAGGATCGGCTCGCCACGCTTGTAGCTCGACAGCACTGCCGCATCCAGCGCAGGTCCTGTGCCTGGGCGGAAGTTGGTGTAACTGTTTTCCAGGCCATAACTCTTGAGCATTTCGCTGTTGTCGAGCTCGCAGGTCCAGCCGGCCGGGCAGTTATAGAAGCGGCCCTTGGACGGCTCTTCGGCGTCCTTGAACACGGCGGAATACTTGCCCAGGTCAGCGATATTTTTCAGGTCCGGGGCTTTCGCCTCGAGCTTGCGCTTGGCGTCGCCTTCGATCACGTAACGCGGCACGTACCAGCCTTCGACAGCACCCACCACTGGCGCGCCGACACCGATGACCTTGCCGGCCTTCTCGGCCTTGTTCCAGACCTCGCTACGGCCGACCCACTCTTCGGCGAACACTTGAATATCGTTGCTGCTCAGGGCGTTTTCCATGGTGATGGAATTGCCCGGCAGGCTGTCGGTCTTGCAGCCGTAACCTTTCTCCAGCACCACTTGCAGCACGTCGGTCAGGAGCATGCCGCTCTCCCAGTTCAGCCCGGCGAATTTCACCGGTTTGCCCGATTCGCACCAGCCGGCGGCTTGCGTCGCACCGGCACTGGCCAACAGGCCCATGGACAGCAATGTGGTCAGCAGGGTCTTGTTCGATTTCATTGTCGTGACGCTCCTAATCATGAATGGGCTTACGGCAGTTCAAGAGGCATCCAGCCTGGTCCACGTCCAGATCAGGCCTGCGCCGCAGCGCGACCGGCCCCGCTCGTTTTTGCTTGTTGGGTGCTGTTCTGCTCGACCGGCAAAATCAGGCGATCGGGCACTGCGCTGTGCCATTTTTTTGCGCAGAAGTAATAGACGGCGGCCGGCAGCACCAGGCCGATGATCCAAGAGATATCCACATCCCCCAGCGCTGCCACCAGCGGCCCGGTGTAGAACTTGGTCGAGATGAACGGCAGCTGCACCAGCACGCCGAATACATAGACGCTGATGCCGAGCAGGTTCCAGCGGCCGTAGCGGCCGTTCGGATCGGCCAGCGCCGGCACGTCGTAACGCTCGCGGGTGATGCAGTAGTAGTCGACCAGATTGATCGCGCTCCACGGGGTGAAGAAGGCGAGCAGAAACAGGATGAACGACTTGAACGCACCGAGGAACGAGTGCTGCCCGAGCAGGGCAATCAGTGTCGCGGCGCCGACGATGAACAGCACGAACACCAGCCGCTGCATGCGGGTAACCGTCAGGTGCCCTTTGAAACCACTGATGATGGTGGCGATGCACATGAAGCTGCCGTAGGAGTTCAGCGTCGAAATGGTCACCTTGCCGAACGCGATGCTGAAATACAGCAGCGCGGCGGTGGCGCCGGTGCCGCCTAAACCAACGATGTAAGCGACTTCGTGACCGGCGAATTGACCATTGGCCGAAGCGGCGGCAAACACGCCGAGGATCATCGCCACCTGGGCGCCGATCACCGAACCTGCGCCAGCGGCGAAAAAAGTTTTCACCGATGAAGTGGCGCTCGGCAGGTAACGCGAGTAGTCCGCTACATACGGGCCGAAAGCGATCTGCCAGGACGCCGCCAACGACACCGCCAGCAGAAAGCTGCTCCAGCTGAAATGACGAATCTGCAGGAGCGCACCAACGTCGGTCTGGCTCATCAGCCGCCAGAACAGGAACACAAAAGCGATCACGCCAATCACGCTGGCGACGCGGCCGATCCAGTGGATTACCCGATAACCGAGCACCGTGACCAGCACGATGACACTGGCGAAAATCAGGATGCCTACACTGTCGCTGACACCGAACAACTGCCCCAGCGCTTGCCCGGACAGCACCGTACCGGTGGCGGTGAAACCCAGGTACATCAGACACACCAGCACGATCGGAATCGCTGCGCCATAAACGCCGAATTGCACACGGCTGGAGATCATCTGCGGCAAGCCCAGTTTCGGTCCCTGCGCGGCATGCAGCGCCATCACGCCACCGCCGAGCAGTTGGCCGATCAGCAGACCGATCAACGACCAGAACACATCACCGCCAAGCACCACCGCCAGGGCCCCGGTGACGATCGCGGTGATCTGCAGATTGGCGCCCATCCACAGGGTGAACTGGCTGAACAGACGACCGTGTCTTTCCGCTTCCGGGATGTAGTCGATCGAACGCCTTTCGATCAACGGGGTACTGCCTGCACGTTCGTTGTTAACCGCCATGATTCAACCTCTGTGGATTGCTATTCGGGTTCACTGAGCATCGGTGGAGCTGCTTTTCTGTGGGAGCGAGCTTGCTCGCGAAAGCAATCTGTCTGCCGACACAAATGTTGACTGTGCCGGCCTCTTCGCGAGCAAGCTCGCTCCCACATGAAGCAAAAGCGTATTACTTGCCACCAGTGATCATCGGCAGATTCAGCCCCTGCTCTTTCGCGCAGTCGATGGCGATCTGGTAACCGGCATCGGCATGGCGCATGACGCCAGTCGCCGGGTCGTTGTGCAGCACGCGCGCGATGCGCTCGGCCGCTTCGTCAGTACCGTCACAGACGATCACCATCCCCGAATGCTGCGAGAAGCCCATGCCGACACCGCCGCCGTGGTGCAAGGAGACCCAGGTCGCGCCGCTGGCGGTGTTCAGCAGTGCGTTGAGCAGCGGCCAGTCGGAGACGGCGTCGGAACCGTCCTGCATCGATTCGGTTTCGCGGTTGGGACTGGCCACCGAGCCGGAGTCGAGGTGGTCGCGGCCGATCACCACCGGGGCCGACAGCTCACCGCTACGGACCATTTCGTTGAAGGCCAGGCCGAGCTTGGCGCGCTGGCCCAGACCGACCCAGCAGATACGCGCCGGCAGACCCTGGAAGCTGATGCGCTCGCGGGCCATGTCCAGCCAGTTGTGCAAATGCGCGTCGTCGGGGATCAACTCTTTGACCTTGGCGTCGGTTTTGTAGATGTCCTGTGGATCACCCGACAGCGCCGCCCAACGGAACGGGCCGATGCCACGGCAGAACAGCGGACGGATGTAGGCCGGCACGAAGCCCGGGAAATCGAAAGCGTTTTCGACGCCTTCTTCCTGAGCCATCTGGCGGATGTTGTTGCCGTAGTCGAAGGTCGGGATACCCTGCTTCTGGAACTCCAGCATGGCTTTCACATGCACCGCCATCGACTGCTTGGCGGCTTTGATCACAGCGGCTGGTTCGGTCTTGGCGCGGGCGCGGTATTCATCCCAGCTCCAGCCGGCTGGCAGGTAGCCGTTGAGCGGATCGTGGGCGCTGGTCTGGTCGGTGACCATGTCCGGGCGCACGCCACGCTTGACCAGCTCCGGCAGGATTTCCGCCGCGTTGCCGAGCAGGGCGATGGAAATCGCTTTGCCTTCTTTAGTGTATTTGTCGATGCGCGCCAGAGCGTCGTCGAGGTCTTTGGCTTGCTCATCGACGTAACGGCTTTTCAGGCGGAAATCAATGCTGACCTGCTGGCATTCGATGTTCAGCGAGCAGGCGCCGGCCAGAGTGGCGGCCAGCGGTTGCGCGCCGCCCATGCCACCGAGGCCGGCGGTGAGCACCCAGCGGCCCTTGAGGTCAGCGTTGTAATGCTGGCGTCCGGCTTCGACGAAGGTTTCGTAGGTGCCCTGAACGATGCCCTGGCTGCCGATGTAGATCCAGCTGCCGGCAGTCATCTGGCCGTACATGGCCAGGCCTTTGGCGTCGAGTTCGTTGAAGTGTTCCCAGCTCGCCCAGTGCGGCACCAGGTTGGAGTTGGCGATCAGCACGCGCGGCGCGTTGCTATGAGTCTTGAATACGCCGACCGGCTTGCCCGACTGCACCAGCAGGGTTTCGTCGTCATTCAGGTTGGTCAGGCTCTCGACGATCTTGTCGTAGCACTCCCAGTTGCGCGCGGCGCGACCGATGCCACCATAGACCACCAACTCTTTCGGGTTCTCGGCGACTTCCGGGTCGAGGTTGTTCATCAACATGCGCAGCGGCGCTTCAGTCAGCCAGCTCTTGGCGGTCAGCGTGTTACCGCGTGCGGCGCGGATCTGCACGTCACGAAACTTGTTGCTGTTCTGGGTATTGTCAGTCACGAAAAAGACTCCTCAGCGATCAATTCAAACCAACCCTGGCAGTGGGCAGCAGCCTGCGCGCTGTGCTGCGCGACAAGCGAATCAGTGGACGCTGCGGAGAGTCTCGGACGACTCATACGCATACGTCTTTACTTGTACATACAAGCATATGCAATCGAGCGGCCAACTTGCTGGAGGAGTGTTCAGGAAAAATCACGGGCATGGCTGGAGAGCGCCTGAATCGAGGGTTCTGGCGGGGATGAAATTTTTACGGGGTGTGATTGAGGACGGTGGGGCCTGGCTGGGTGGGCCGGGTTTTGCGCCACGCTGGGGCGTTCGGTAACAAGTTGGTGCGTGGAGGGAAACAAGAGTGGGGATGGATTTTGTGGCGAGGGGATTTATCCCCGCTGGGCTGCGCAGCAGACCGCTTTTTTTAATCAGGAATGGGGCCGCTTCGCGACCCAGCGGGGATAAATCCCCTCGCCACAGGGGTCAGCTTTGGAGAAGTTCGACTATGCAGCAAGCGCCATGGGTGGAGACTTCGACCAGCCCGCTGTTGCCGTCCAGTTGCAGACAATCATGCCGCCCGAGCTGCGAAACGCCGTCGCCAACACGCACGTCCATCCGCTCACTGACACTGAACACCAGCACCGTCGATGCCGAGCTGAAGAACCGCTGCTCGCCGTCCAGCCACTGCAATCGCGCGCTGTAACGTTGCGGCGCGTAGATCAGATTGAAATCGCGAATCGCACCGCCGAGCAAGATGCAGGACACTTGGCTTTCGCCGCTGAAAGCAAACGGGTCCAGGGGTAACAATGGCCGGGTATCGTCACCGTCGACGCACAAGGTCATGCCGTCGCCCTGCAACACAGTGATGACTCGCTGGTAACCGGCGAATGTCGAGAAACCGCCCGATTCGGTGATGTCGGCAATCGACAGACGCCAGCCGAAACCGTCCAGGCCAGCGCCGGCATCACGGGTGATTTCCTCGGTACTGCCGCCGCCGTTTTTCCACGGCATGCGCGGGTAGCCTTCGGCGCGTAGGACCTTCACTTGATAATTCATTTATGAAAGCGCCCTTCCAGACGATGACGCGAGCCCGGGTGGATCAAACGCGCCGCCGTCACCGGTTGACGCCCCGACCAGGTTCGCCGGCGGATCAGCAAGCACGGCTCGCCCTTTTCGATCTGCAGCAACTTGCACTCCGACGGCTCGGCAAGGATGGCTTCGACCACATGTTCGCCCTCGGTCAGCGGCGCGACCTGATTGAGATAGGCATAAGGCGTTTGCAGGGTGAAATCCTGCTTGAGGTATTCCGGCGCGACCAGGGCGTTGACGAAACGGTCTTCGATTTGCACCGGAATGTCGTTTTCGTAATGCACGATCAGCGAGTGGAAGACCTTCTGACCTTCGCGCATGTCCAGCGCCAAGGCGCGTTCGGAGCCGGCAGCTTCTTCTTCGAGGGTGATGACCTGGCAGGTGTGGCGATGGCCGCGCGAGGCGATTTCGTCGGCAATGTTATGCACCTCGAACAGCGCAGACTGGCTCTTCGGTTCGGCGACAAACGTGCCCACGCCTTGCATGCGCACCAACAGGCCGTCGGCGGTCATCTCGCGCAGGGCGCGGTTGATGGTCATGCGGCTGAAGCCGAGCTGGCTGACCAGTTCGCTTTCGGACGGCACGCGGTAGTGCGGCGGCCAGTTACCGCTGTCGATCTGCTGGGTAATCATCTGTTTGACGCGGGCGTACAAAGGCGCCGGACTGTCGCCCATGTTCGCGGCCAACGGAGAAACTGGAGGCGGAGTCGGCACGGTTGATCCCTGTTCATTGGATGAAAGTGACTAGCTTGCCGGAGTTTACCGGGCAGGCAAACGTCTGTATATGTATATACAAATAACACACGATGGGGTGCCGAACGATGTCCGCCTTCTTTGCCGAACGCGCACTGCTGCCTGAGGGATGGGCCAACAATGTACGTCTCGAGGTCAGCGCCGATGGCCTGTTGACCCGAATCCAGGCCGATTCCAGCGCAGACGGCGCCGAACGGCTGCGCGGGCCGTTGCTGCCGGGAATGCCCAATCTGCACTCCCACGCCTTCCAGCGCGCCATGGCTGGACTGGCCGAAGTGGCCGGCAACCCCAACGACAGTTTCTGGACCTGGCGCGATCTGATGTACCGCCTCGTCGGAAAAATCAGCCCCGATCAGCTCGGCATCATCGCCCGTCAGCTGTACATCGAAATGCTCAAGGCCGGTTACACCTCGGTCGCCGAATTTCACTACGTGCACCACGACAGCAACGGCCAACCGTACGCCGATCCGGCGGAACTGGCGTTGCGCATCAGCCAGGCCGCCAGCGAAAGCGGAATCGGTCTGACCCTGCTGCCAGTGCTCTACAGTCATTCCGGTTTCGGTGGCCAGACGCCAAATGATGGCCAGCGCCGCTTTATCAACAGCACTGAAAACTATCTGAATCTGCAAGCGCGGTTGCAGCCGTTACTGGCGCAGCAAAAGGCGCAATCGCTGGGCCTGTGTTTCCACTCGTTGCGTGCGGTGACGCCGCAGCAGATCAGCGAAGTGTTGGCGGCCAGTGACAAACAATGCCCGGTGCACATCCATATCGCCGAGCAGCAGAAAGAAGTCGACGATTGCCTGAGCTGGAGCGGTCGCCGTCCGTTGCAATGGCTGTATGAAAATACTGAAGTCGATCAGCGCTGGTGTCTGGTCCACGCCACCCACGCCAACCCGGAAGAAGTCACGCTGATGGCCAACAGTCGCGCGATCGCCGGGCTGTGCCTGACCACTGAAGCGAATCTGGGTGACGGGATTTTCCCGGCGGTGGATTTTCTTGCCCAGGGCGGGCGCATGGGTATCGGTTCCGACAGCCATGTGTCGCTGAGCGTAGTGGAAGAGTTGCGCTGGCTGGAATATGGCCAGCGCCTGCGCGATCAGCGGCGTAATCGCTTGTATGGCGCGCAGCAGCCGATGGTCGGGCGCACCCTGTATGACGCGGCGCTGGACGGCGGCGCGCAGGCGCTGGGGCAGCCGATTGGCGCGTTGGAAGTGGGCAAGCGCGCGGACTGGATTGTCCTGGATGGCAACGATCCGTATCTGGCGACGGCTTCGGGGGACGGGATTCTCAATCGCTGGCTGTTCGCCGGCGGCGATCGCCAGGTGCGCGATGTGCTGGTCAATGGTCAGTGGGTGGTGCGCGATGGCCGGCATGCCGACGAAGAGCACAGCGCCCGAGCCTTCACCCAGGTCCTGCGCGATCTCTTGGGTTGACCCAAAACCAAACTGTGGGAGCGAGCCTGCTCGCGAAAGCGGTGTATCAGTCAACATTCATATCGACTGATACACCCTCTTCGCGAGCAGGCTCGCTCCCACAGTTGATTTGTATCGAGGCTTAATTGGATGTCTTGGCCATCTGCCGATCCGACGCCCGCCAGATCAGGCGTGTGGTGTCGTAACCCTGCTGACGCGCCTTGCTCAGCAATTCTTCGCGCACTACACCGTTGACGGTCGGAGTGCGTGACAGCAGCCACAGGTACTTGCGACTCGGATCGCCGACGATGGCGGTCTTGTAATCGTCGCTGACGTACAACACCCAGTACTCGCCCTTTGCCACACCCGGCACCAGGCGCGAGAACCAGTTATCGAATTCGACCCAGAGCTTGTCGGTCTTGCCCGGCACTTGTGGGTAAGCCGTGCCCTTTGCCTCTTCCCACTGCCACTCCGGGGTCAGGCAACGATTGAGCACGCCGACATTACCGTCAGGCTTGAGTGTGTAATGGGCTTCGGATTGCGCGCAGTGGCGCTGGAAGTACATCGGCAAGCGTGCCAGTTCATACCAGGTGCCCTGATAACGCTTGAGATTGACGCTGTTGACGGTCTTGGGCGCCAACGGGTCGACGCCGGAAGTGGCGCAGCCAGCCAGTACCAGGCCAGCAAAAAGGATCAGCAATAACCGCTTCATTTTTTTCTCCGTGGGCGCGAAGCCCCGGTTTACTTCAGGCCTTGGCCGGAAAACATCAGCACTTTGTCACCGGCGTATTGCACGCTGATAAAGCTGTTCTTGTCGCCCCAGGTGCAGCTGGACATACCGAGCGCGCCCGAGCAATCAGTGGGCTTGCCGAGAAGGGTTTCCACTTCGGACTTGGCCATGCCGGCCGAGAGCTTGGAGTAGTTTTCCTGATTGACCTTGCTGCATGCGGCCAACAGCACGCAAAACGACAGCAGGGCGATAGATCGCAGCGACATGGTGAAACTCCTGGAACGAGGGGGGATGGCATGGTGCCAACCAGAAGCTTAGAAGAGAAAAGTGTCATCTGGTTCCGTGACCGAACGCCTATTTATCAGCCCGCCTGTCCGGCTTTTGCCGGTAAATCAAAAACTTTGTGAAGCCGTCGAGCATTTCGTCGACTTTCCTTGCAAACGCCTAATCTTTGGCGCGGCGCGGTCGAAAATAAGAGCAGCGCAACGCTGCCGAATATGGCAAATTGCCGCCCTTTCCTGACCAGCCCCCTCGCGGTAGTTCATTCGATGACCAGAAACATGAAATTCAGCCACAAGATTCTGCTGGCTGCTGCCCTTGTGGTGGCCGTTGCGTTCGCCTGTTTCATCTTCTTCAACGACTATCGCCAGCGTCAGGCCTTGAGCAGCAGCACCGAAGCGACCATGCAGGAACTGGGCAGCCTGACCACCAGCAACATCCAGACGTGGCTGGAAAGCCGCATTCAATTGCTGCAATCGCTGTCGCAGCAAGTCGCCGTCGATGGCAATGCGCCCGCCAGCCTCAAGCGCATCATTGACCTGCCCGCCTACACCGGCAATTTCCAGCTCAGCTATTTCGGTGGCGCTGACGGTGTGATGTTCTCGGTGCCGGCCGGCAACCGTGCGCCGGACTACGATCCACGGGCGCGCGGCTGGTACAAAGCGGCCAACAGCGCGCAGCAGACCATCGTCACCGAACCGTACATTGCCGCTTCGTCGGGCAAGCTGGTGATCACCGTCGCCACGCCGGTGCAGCGTCAGGGCCAGATGCTCGGCGTGGCCGGGGCCGACATTGACCTGACCAGCGTCAGCGCGATCATCAACTCGCTGAACTTCGGCGGCCACGGTCATGCGTTCATCGTCAGCGCCGAAGGCAAGATCCTGATTCACCCGGACAGCAAACTGGTGCTCAAGACCCTCGCCGAGGCCTATCCGAACGGCGCGCCTCAAGTCAGTCCGGGTTTGAAAGAAGTCGAGTTCGACGGCAAGACCCAGTTGATTTCCTTCACTCGCGTCAACGGCGTGCCATCGGCTGACTGGTACGTGGCGCTGGTGCTCGACAAAGACACCGCGTTCTCGATGCTCAGCGAATTCCGCACCTCGGCGCTGATCGCCATGGTCATCGCCGTGCTGATCATCATCGGCCTGCTTGGCATGCTGATTCGCGTGCTGATGCAGCCACTGCTGACCATGGGCCGCGCGATGCATGACATCGCTGAAGGCGAAGGCGACCTGACCAAGCGTCTGGTGATTCACGGCAACGATGAATTCGGCGCGCTGGGCACTTCGTTCAACCGCTTCGTCGAACGCATTCATACGTCGATCCGCGAAGTGTCCTCGGCCACCGGCCAAGTCAACGAAGTCGCCCTGCGTGTGGTCGCTGCCTCGAACTCGTCGATGTACAACTCAGACCAGCAGGCCAGCCGCACCAACAGCGTCGCCGCCGCGATCAATCAGCTAGGCGCCGCCGCTCAGGAAATCGCCCAGAACGCCGCCCTCGCCTCGCAGCATTCCAGCGATGCGCGCAGCCTCGCGGTCGACGGCCAGCAGGTGGTGGATAAAACCATCAACGCCATGCAACAGCTGTCGGCAAAGATCAGCGATTCTTGCGGCAACATCGAAACGCTTAACAGCAACACGGTGAACATCGGTCAGATTCTCGAAGTAATCACCAGCATCTCCCAGCAGACCAACCTGCTCGCACTCAACGCCGCCATCGAAGCCGCGCGCGCCGGTGAAGCCGGACGCGGATTCGCCGTGGTCGCCGACGAGGTGCGCAACCTCGCGCACCGCACCCAGGATTCGGCGCAGCAAGTGCAGAAGATGATCGAAGAGTTGCAGGTCGGCGCACGTCAGGCAGTAACCATCATGACCGAGAGCCAGCGTGAGAGCGAAAGCAGCGTCGGCATCGCCAACCAGGCCGGCGAGCGTCTGGGCAGCGTGACCCAGCGCATCGGCGAAATCGACGGCATGAACCAGTCGGTGGCCACCGCGACCGAAGAACAGACCGCCGTGGTCGAGTCGATCAACGTTGATATCAACGAGATCAACACGCTGAATCAGGAAGGGGTAGAGAACTTGCAGGCGACGTTGCGCGCCTGTTCGGATCTTGAGCAGCAGGCGGCGCGGTTGAAGCATCTGGTCGGCAGCTTCAGGATCTAAGCTGCGGCCTCAGGCCTCTTCGCGAGCAGGCTCGCTCCCACAGGTATCTCCGGTGGTTACACAATTTGAGTGCACCACCAAATCCTGTGGGAGCGAGCCTGCTCGCGAAGGCGGCCTGCATCACGCAGAATGTCTTCAATACAAACATCGGGAATTTGCCAGATGAACAAGAAACACAACGGGGTTCATCCAGATCAAATCACATTATTGGCAATCCTTGCGCTGGGTAGCGAGGAAATCGATCGCGGAAACTATACAAACGCTGAAGACGTATTTCTTGCGCTAGATGAACTGGATCCAGCCCAGCAAACTAGAACCGTGATCCAGGTTCGGAAAGAAATACCAACTCTTCAGCCGTAGACTCCCGCCCCAACACCGCATTGCGATGCGGAAATCGGCCAAACCGGGCAATCACCTTCCGATGCCGCTCGGCATAGTCCAGGTTATCGGCAAATACCGCCCGCTCCGACTCTGGCTGTTCAGCCACCAATTCAATAAATCTGGAAACGGCTTCATTCTGCACCGCGAGGTTTTCGCAGTGTTCGAATACCAGATAAATGAATACCCGCTGAATCGGTTTCAATTGCCGATCGAAATCCGCTGCAATGCCTTGGGCGACGAGCTTCTGTGCGCGCAGATCACCGGAAAACGCTTTGGGGGTTTCGCGATAGATCATGCGTGGCAGTTGATCGAGCAACAGCACCACCGCCAGCAAGCCTTCGGGACATTGCGTCCACTCGGTCAATTCGCCGGCAAGGGCCTGATCGACAAAGACCCCGAAACGCGTCTGCGCTTCGAGGTCTTGGCTGTTTCGCTTGCCGAACCACAACTTGCCCTTTTCGGCCGCTACTTCGCTGGCTGATTCGGCGTGTCCGAACCACCAGTCGAGCAACGGCTGCCAGGGCGCGTGCATGGTTTATTCCTTGTGGTAAGCCGTGGCGCGGGCGACTTCTTCTTTCGAACCGAGGAACACTGCAACGCGCTGGTGCAGGCCTTCCGGCTGGATGTCGAGAATACGCTGGTGACCGTCAGTGGACGCGCCGCCGGCTTGTTCGACGAGGAACGACATCGGGTTGGCTTCGTACATCAGGCGCAGCTTGCCCGGTTTCGACGGCTCGCGGCTGTCGCGCGGGTACATGAACAGACCACCACGGGTCAGGATGCGGTGGACGTCGGCAACCATCGCCGCGACCCAACGCATGTTGTAGTTCTTCTTCAACGGGCCTTCTTCACCGGCCAGCAGCTCGCCGACATAGCGCTGCACCGGGGCTTCCCAGTGACGCTGGTTGGACATGTTGATGGCGAACTCCTGAGTGGTTTCAGGAATGGTGATGTCTTCGTGAGTCAGGACGAAGCTGCCCATTTCGCGATCGAGGGTGAAGCCTTTGACGCCGTCGCCCAGGGTCAGCACCAGCATGGTCTGCGGGCCGTAGATGGCGTAACCGGCGGCCACTTGCTGAGTGCCTGGCTGCAGGAAGGCTTTTTCGTTCAGCGGCTCGTTCTGGCTCAGGTACTCGTTCGGGCAACGCAGTACCGAGAAGATCGTGCCGACCGGGGCATTGATATCGATGTTCGACGAGCCGTCCAGTGGGTCGAAGACCAGCAGGTATGCGCCTTTCGGGTATTTGCCCGGGATCTGGTAGGCGTTGTCCATTTCTTCGGACGCCATGCCGGCCAGGTGACCGCCCCATTCGTTGGCTTCGAGGAGGATCTCGTTAGAGATCACGTCGAGCTTCTTCTGCACTTCGCCTTGCACGTTCTCGGTGCCCATGCTGCCCAGAACACCACCCAGGGCGCCTTTGGACACGGCGTGGCTGATCTCCTTGCAGGCACGCGCTACCACTTCGATCAAAAAGCGCAGATCGGCAGGAGTGTTGTTGCTGCGGGTCTGCTCAATCAAATAGCGACTCAAGGTAACGCGGGACATGGACGGCTCCGGTGGAATGGGGGGCGGAAAACCCGCGCAGTTTACAGGGAGTCTGAAAACCTAGCGAGCGAAGACGCCGGCTAACGTGCGCCTGGGTGTATTTGCCTGTATGAGACGTGATTGTTGGTGGAGAGTTCAGGTGTCGGATTGAGCGTAGTTCGGTTCGGCATGAGCGATTGAAGATTTTCAGTGTCTGCCCGGGCGCTTTCGCGAGCAGGCTCGCTCCCACAGGGCAATGCATTCCATTGTGGGAGCGAGCCCGCTCGCGAATGGCGCAAAGCGCCGCCATGCTCAGGTATTGGCTGGCGGCTTGCGCAACAGGCTGAACGCCATCGCCCCGAGAAACACCACACTGAGCAGCAACACCGCCCACAGCCCGAACTTCTTCCAATTGGTTCCGGCCACCGCAGCCGTCGTCGCCGTTGAGGTTTGCGTGGCCACTGCTTCGTCCTGCACCGTCGCCTTGCCCAGGCTCGCCAGCTTCTCTGGCTTGAAATCCGGAATCAACGTTGCCAGCGGCAGGTTCGCGGTTTTCACCGTGGCATTGCCCAAGGCCAGGCTGTAAGGCCCTTCGCCCCGGGCGAGGAAAATCACCTGCGTGGCGCGCACCGCGTATTTCAGGTCCGGCGCCTGCTCACCCAACCCGCCGCCGCGCTCATCCACGGTCAGCTTGAGTTGCTGCACGGTCTGCGCGGACAGCGGGATTTCGTTCTGCACCACGTCCTGATTGTTCTGGCTCAGGCGATACAGCAAACCGCTGCTCAGCGTCTGCCACGGCAAGTTGCTCTCCCTCCGGCCGGCCAACGTGACTGGCGCCAGACTGTTCGGCTGTTTCAGCTCAACCTGCACCCGCTCGACATTCAGCCCCATCGGCAGCTGCCAGATGTATTCCCCGGACTTGGTGCTGCTGCCGGCCACGCTGGGCGACCACAGCAGGGGCAGCGGCAGGTTGCGCGGGTCGCTGCTTTTCAATTGCGCCGACGTCAGGACGGGCGCCGAGCCCGGCGACTCCCACAACAGGCGCACATAGCGCGCGGTCTGCCCCGGCAGGGTCACTTCGTGCTGTTCGATGCGCTCATCGGAAAAGGTCAGCCGTGCCACCTGGCCCTCGCCCCATGACTGCCAGTGCTGCAGATCGTCGCTGGCCTCGATGCTGAAACGCTGGAAACCGTCGCGCTCGCTGGTCCAGTCGAGGATCAACTGCTGCAACGGTGCCTTGATCGCACTGGCATCGAGCAGCCAGCCGCGCAGCACTTCTTCGCCCGCCTCCAGTTGCGAGGACGGTTGCACTTCGACCAGGGTGCCGTTGGTGGTCGACTGCACGCGCACATTCGGCGCACGCTCGCTGGCGTCGGCAGCGTTGTACAGCGGGAACCACTTGACCTCGTGCAGCTTGCCGTCGTCGCGGGTCTGCGCCGATTCGCGAGCCAAGGCATAGGCCTGCGCTTCGCCGGCGGCGTTGAACACACGCAGGTCGCTGAGATCGGTCTGGCGCGCCTGCAATTGCGCGCTCAGCGGCAGGTCGAGGCGATACCACGGGCCATTGCCGCTCACCGTCAACGGCACTTGCGTGGCGAAGTCCGCCGGTTTTTCCTGAGCGCCAGCGACCATCACCACGCCCAGCGCCAACCAACCCAGATTCAGCATGCGACTCAAGATGCAACTCCTTCGGTTTCCGGCGCAGGTTTGTCCGCCACCGGTTCAGCCTCGACGCGTTTCGGCGGCAGCGGCGCGAAGTAGCCGACCACCAGCAGCAATACGCCGACACCGATAAACGAGACGATCCGGGCGAGGCCGCCACGGTTGCTCAGTTCGACAAAAATCAGTTTGGCCACCACCAGCGCAATCAGCGCCGCGCCGATCAGCCACACTTCGCGGCGATGGCGCAGATGGCCGCCGATCATCAGCCCCAGCGCCATCAACGTCCAGACGATCGACAGGCCGGCCTGCACCAGCATCGACGCGAGCAGTTGATCAAGCTCGAACGGGATGCCGGCCCAGTGATGCGCCGCGCGGGTGACCAGCGCGGTGCAGAAGGCGAACAGCGAAACCCCGGCGATCAGTTGCGTGGCGTGGTCGGCATGATCCTGACGGATCGACAACTGCGCAACCGCGCTGCGCGACCAGACATAAACGCCGAACAGCGCAAACAGCAGGCCCAGCTCCAATGGGTTGAGCAGCGGCACGTAAGGCAATGGTTCGGCATTGCCATCGCTGACGCCATTGGCCAGCCAGAACCACGCCAGCATCAGCACCGCCAGCGGTGCCGCGGCATACAAGCGGTACTCGCGGGCAAACGCGGCCACCGGCCACGGCCAGTTGCGCGGTGCAGCCATCAGCAACAGATAGAAGCTCGGCAGAATCGCCCAGCCCAGCCAGCGCCACGCGTTGTACTGCTCGGACAACAACAGCAGGCCGTAACGCAACTCCAGCGCCAGCACCCCAATCAGCAGCCAGCAACCGAGCACATGGGCCACGCTCAATGCGCGCGCCGGCAACATCGACGCCAAGCGGCGCAGGCTGAAGAAATGCACCGCGAACAGCGCCGGCCACGCCAGCCAGCCAAAGTCGGCAGCCGGGTGATAGCGTGCATGCCACGCGCCGAGCAAAACCAGCGTCGCCGCCGGAATCAGCAAGGTGCAGAGCAACCCCAGCGCCGGCCATTTCAAGCGCAGTGACAACAGCGTCCACAGCGCCACACTGATCGCAGCGACCAGCAGCAACAATGTGCCTTGCAGGTTCGGCGAGGCGAAACGCAGGATTTCGCTGACCCACGCCAGCGCCCACCAGCCAGCGCCCCAGACCAGCAGCACTTGCGACAAGCGTTGCAAACTCAAGGCATCAAAAGCCGTGGCATGGTTGCCCAATTGCAAGCGCCACGCTCCGATCAGCGCGGCCAGCCCCAGCACCAGCGGTGTCCAGAAGCCGCCATGGGCCAATGGTTGCAATCCTTCGCTAGACAACGGCCCGAGCCTTTCGGGGCCGGCGAGCAGAAACGCCGCGCCGCCGACCACCTGCAACAGCAGCCCGAAAACGAAACTCAGACGCTGTTGCAGGTACAGGCTCAGCCAGATGATCAGCAAGCCGCTGGCCGCCCACACTGCACTCGCGATTTGCCACGGCAGCACGAACAGCACCGCCAGATTGATCAGCACCAAGCCGGCCAGCAGCACCACCGACAAGCCGTGCAGCAGGCGCACATCACCGCGCACCATCTCGTCCCGCGCCGCCAGCAGCATGCCGCCAATCAAGGCCAGCCCGATCAAGGACGCACTGAGCAAACCGCTCCAGCCAGCGCTGAACACCGCCGTCGAATCTTCGCCGGCCGTTTGCAGGCGCAGCAGGAACAACGCGCCGCCCAGCAACTGCACGGCGAACGCGGTAAACAGGAATGTGCGCGATTGAATTCGCAAGCCAACAAACAAGGTCGCCAACCCGGCCAAGGCCCAACTGATCGCCGTGCCCTGGATGAACAGGAACAACGGCGCCAGCAGATACAGGAACGTCAGGCCCAGACACGCCAGCACTGGCAGGCCTTGCCTTTCCCACGGCGATGTCTGTTCTGGCGCGGCCTTGCGCAGATGGAGGAAACTGAACAGCAGTGCCGCACCGAGCATCAGCGCGCCCAGCGGTGCGCCGTCGAGCAGGCTGCTCTCGCCGGGCTGCAACTGGCTGAGAAACGCCAGTGCCGAACCCAGTTGCAGCAGTAAGGCAAAGGCCCGGGCAAACGGCCGATGCTGACGCAACCCGAGCCAGAAAATTCCCGCGCCTTCCACGGCCCACGCCGCAGAAGTCCAGCGCGCATCGAGCCCCAGCGGAATCGCCAGGCTGGCGAAAATCACTCCCAGCGCCAGGCAGGTTTCGCCCAGCAGCATCGCGCGCCCGCCCATCAAAACTTTGGCCAGCGCCATATAGATCATGCCCAGCGCCAACGCACTGAACGCCGCCGCAAATTCGAGGTGCTGGACCAACGCAAACTGCAAACCGAAGCCAATGATCGGCGGGCCGAACAGCAGGGTGCCGTCGACATAATTACCCTTGCGGGCCGACCATTGCAGCAGCGCCTCGCGATCAGCCTCCGCCGGAGCATCCTGCAGGTCGCGCAATTTGCGCCGGGCGAACAGCAGGCCGATGGCGAGGTACATGAGGAAAAACACAATCAGGAACGGCTCGGTGCTCCACAGCAGCTCCGGCGTGTAGGAACGCAGGCCCCAGGCGAAACCGATACCGAAGGTGCCGACGAAACCGATCAGGTTAAGCAGGCGCCAGGCCTTGAACCAGGCGATAGCAAGAATGCCCGCGTTGAGCAGAGCGAAATAGCTGAACAGTGCGACGTGATTGCCTTCGCCTGTAGAGGTGAGAATCGGCGCGGCGAAACCGCCCAACGCTGCCGCTGCGGCCAATCCCAGCGCGTCCTGAGTAATCGCCAGAATGGCCGAGAACACCGTCACCGCGACCAGCAAACCGAGTGCAGCGGACGGATCAAGCAACGGATGCAGACGCATCGCCGCAAACACCGTCAGGTACAACACCGCGATCCCGGTGCCTTGCAGCATCAATGCATAGTTGCTGTTGCGTCGGCGCAACCACCAGCCCAGCGCAAGCAGAGCCAACGCCGCTGCCGCGACGCCGGCGTACCGCAACTCGATCGGCACCACCATGCCTTCGGTGGCGTAACGCAGTAAAAATGCCAGACCGAAAAACAGCAGCACCACACCGACGCGCAGCACTGTATTGCCGCCAAACAGCCAGTTGCGCGCAGCGCCGATGCCGCGTTCGATCAGGTTCGGGCCACGGGGTTCGGCGGGTTTTTGCGGTGGTGCAACGGGGGCCGGTTCGGCGCGCCAGACATCCGCCGGCAACGGCTGGCTGGTTTCGCGGGCGACGGCGGAGATCGGTTCGAGTTCGGGGGGCAGTTCCCAGATCAGTTCAGGGGTCGGGGCAGCCTGCTCAGCTACGTCGACGGGTGCGGCGACTGGCTCGGCTTCAGGTGACGGCACGGGCGCATGCGAGGGCGAACCCTCCAGCACAAACAGCCGCTGAGCCACGCCTTGCAAGGCTTCGCGCACCTGCTCGAGTTGACGCTGTTGCTCCGCCGCCTGCGAGCCAAGGCGCGCAATGCGCAGCGCCTGGCCGATGACCAGCCCCAGCAGCGCACCCAACAGCGCGCCACTGAACGACTCGTCGAGCAGTCCACCGAGCACCAGCCCGATCAACATGAACATCCATTGCATGGTCGATATCCCTAAGCAGCCCCGGGGCGGGGCGAGTCCGGCGATGGCTTCAGTCTAGGCACAAACCGTGTGGGAGCGAGCCTGCTCGCGAAGGCGGATTGTCAGCCAACATTTCTGTTTAAGTCGACGATCGCTTCGCGAGCAGGCTCGCTCCCACAGGGAATGGCGATGATTGATGCCTTTTAACCGGCGCTCAGTATATCGATCCGGCCCAACAAACGTTGGGCCTTGCGCAGATTTGTCGGGGAAAGTTACTCCAGCGCTTTCCAGATATCCGTGGCGTACTCGCGAATCGTCCGGTCGGAAGAGAACCAGCCCATCCGCGAGGTGTTGAGCACCGCCGAACGCCACCAGTTCTGCGAGTCGTGCCAGTGCGCATCGACACGTTTCTGCGCCTCCCAATAGGAGTCGAAATCGGCGCAGACCAGAAAGCGGTCATAGTCGATCAACGAGTCGATCAGGCCGGTGTAACGCGAGGTATCGTCCGGCGAGAACACACCGCTGCGAATCGCTTGCAGCACATCGTTCAAACGATGGGAGGCGGCGATGTCGGGTACGGCGCTGAACTCGTGGTTCTGCTTGCGCGCCTCAACCTGTTGCGCACTGAGACCGAAGATGAACATGTGCTCGGCACCGATGCGCTCGCACATTTCCACGTTGGCACCGTCGAGGGTGCCGATGGTCAGCGCGCCGTTGAGGCCGAACTTCATGTTACTGGTGCCCGACGCCTCGAAACCGGCGGTGGAAATCTGCTCGGACAGGTCCGCCGCCGGGATGATGCTTTCAGCCAGGCTGACGTTGTAGTTGGGCAGGAACACTACTTTCAGCAGGCCGCGCACAGTCGGATCATTATTCACCACCCGAGCGATGTCATTGGTCAGCTTGATGATCAGCTTGGCCTGGTGATAACTCGCCGCCGCTTTACCGGCAAAGATCTTCACCCGTGGCACCCAGTCGACTTCCGGCTCGGCACGAATCGCCTGGTACAACGCCACGGTGTGCATCAGGTTGAGCAACTGACGCTTGTATTCGTGGATACGTTTGACCTGCACGTCGAACATCGCCGCCGGGTTGACCGCGATCCCGAGGCGCTCGTGAATCAGATAGGCCAGCGCCTTCTTGCTGTGCAAACGCTGCTCGGCGAAGGCTTTGCGGAACGCGGTTTTCTCGGCGAACGGCTCGAGTTCGAGCAGGCGCTCTTCAGGATGATCGAGCAGGTCCGGGCCGAGGGCATCGACCAGCATCGAAGTCAGTTCCGGGTTGGCCTGATACAGCCAGCGGCGGAAGGTGATGCCGTTGGTTTTGTTGTTGATCCGCTCAGGGTAGAGCTTGTGCAGTTCGGCGAATACGGTTTTGCGCATCAGCTGCGTATGCAGACCGGATACGCCGTTGACGCTGTGCGAACCGAGGAACGCGAGGTTGCCCATGCGCACCCGGCGGCCGTTGTCTTCTTCGATCAGCGACACCGCGCGCAGCACGTCGAAGTCATGAATGCCCTTGGCCCGCAGTGAGTCGATGTGCTGCGCGTTGATCAGATAAATGATCTGCATGTGCCGTGGCAGCATGCGTTCCATCAGCCCGACCGGCCAGGTTTCCAGCGCTTCCGGCAGCAGCGTGTGGTTGGTGTACGACAGAGTGTCGACGGTGACTTGCCATGCTGCGTCCCACGCGACGTCGTAGACGTCGACCAGTTGGCGCATCAGTTCTGCCACGGCGATTGACGGGTGAGTGTCGTTGAGCTGGATCGCCGCGTGATCACCCAGGGTCAGCACCGAGGTGTGCATGTTGCGATGACGGCGCAGCAGATCCTGCAGCGAAGCGGCGACGAAGAAGTATTCCTGACGCAGGCGCAGTTCTTGCCCGGCTTCGGTGCTGTCGGCCGGATAAAGGACGCGGGAGATACTTTCGGCGCGGGCCACTTCCGCCACGGCGCCCAGGTGGTCACCGGCGTTGAAGCGCTCCAGGTGCAGATCTTCCATGGCGCGGGCACGCCACAGACGCAGAGTGTTGACACTCGCTCCGCGCCAGCCGACCACCGGCGTGTCATAAGCAATTGCGCGCACGGTTTCCGCCGGCGACCAGACCTGACGAGTCTTGCCGGAGGCATCGGTGACGGTTTCGACGCTGCCGCCGAAGCCGATCGGGTAGGCCACTTCCGGCCGTTCGAATTCCCAAGGGTTGCCGAAATCCAGCCAGTGTTCGGTCTGCTCCTGTTGCCAGCCATCGACGATCGCCTGACGGAACAAGCCGTGCTCATAACGAATGCCATAGCCATGGCCGGCGATGCCGAGGGTCGACATGCTTTCCATGAAACACGCGGCGAGCCGACCGAGGCCGCCGTTGCCGAGCGCCGCGTCGGGCTCCAGCAGGCGGATGCGCTCCAGATCGACGCCCAGTTCGGTCAGCGCTTCACGGGCGACGTCGAGCAGGCCGAGGTTGCTCAGGCTGTCGTAGAGCAAACGGCCGATGAGAAATTCCAGCGAGAGGTAATAAACCCGCTTCTGGCCTTTGCGATAGATCTGTCGGGTGTGGTCCATCCAGTGTTCGACCATGTGATCACGCGCAGCCAGGGCGATGGCTTCGAACCAGTCATGGTCGAAGGCGTGATCGGGGTCTTTGCCCACGGCGTAGGTGAGTTTGGTCAGGACGGCGTCGCGGAATGCGGCCACCTCTGCTTCGCGAACTAGTGGTTCTTGAGTCATCAACAGGACCTCGAGCGAGCGGGAATTTTCTGAGCCTAGACGGTCTGACCGGCGCTAACGGCTCTGGTTCGGCAGTATTTGCGCGGACTGTGCGCCAGTGCGACATAACCCTGGCGGATGAGCCAATGAATGCAGGGGCCGTGCCGTCCTGTCGGGCAAAATGCGGCCGCTGCGAAAATATCCGGCGAAAGGTTGTTCAAAATTCCACCGCTCCCGGTATGATCGCGCGCCCTGATGCATACATGCCTGGTAACTCCCGATGATGAAGCCCAACCTGATCGCCGCCGCCGAGATTGATCGTCTCGATACGTGGGCCAAATTTTCGGCACCGATGTGCGGCTCGTGCATGTCCAGCTGCTGCACGCTGCCGGTCGAAGTGAAGATCAAGGATCTGGTGCGCATCGGCGTGGTCGACGAGTTCGAACTGGGCGATCCGCCAAAGAACATCGCCAAGCGCCTGCAAAAGGAAGGTCTGGTCGAGCGCTTCAATCAGAAGTCGGGAATCTTCACCCTCCAGCGCATGAGCAACAACGACTGCTATTACCTGGATCGTAAAACCCGCCTGTGCACCATTTATGACAAGCGCCCGGACACCTGCCGCAACCACCCGAAGATCGGCCCGCGGCCGGGGTATTGCGCTTATAAGCCGAAAGAAGTCGAGCGGGTGCAGAATTTCCGGGCCATCGACAAATTTTGATCGCTGCTGAAGTTTACGGCGGCTGATCGGCCGCCTTCGCGAGCAGGCTCGCTCCCACAATAGAGATCAGTGAACACAGATTTTCTGTTCACCCGAAATCCCTGTGGGAGCGAGCCTGCTCGCGAAGAGGCCAGCGCAAATACCGAATAAAAGCCAGACAAACAAAAACGCCCCCGGTCTCGCGACCGGGGGCGTTTTTTATTCCAGGGCTGAATTACGCCTTGGCTTTCTTGGCAGCGCGGGTACGCTCGCTTTCGTCGAGGATCTTCTTGCGAAGACGGATCGACTTAGGCGTAACTTCGCACAGCTCGTCTTCCTGGATGTATTCCAGAGCCTGTTCCAGGGTGAAGCGAACAGGTGGGACCAGAGCGATGGTTTCGTCTTTACCCGAAGCACGCATGTTGTCGAGCTTCTTGCCTTTGGTTGGGTTGACACCCAGGTCGTTGTCGCGGCTGTTCTGACCAACGATCTGACCGTTGTAGATCTCCTGGCCGTGTTCTACGAACAGCTTGCCACGAGCCTGCAGGGTTTCCAGCGAGTAGGTCAGAGCCTTACCGGTTTCAACCGAAACCAGAACGCCGTTCTGACGGCCGGACATGTGGCCCGACTTCACTGGAGCGTAACGGTCGAAGATCGAGGTCAGGATGCCAGCACCGTTGGTCAGGGTCAGGAACTGGTTACGGAAACCGATCAGACCGCGAGCAGGGATGTTGTATTCCAGACGAACACGGCCCTTGCCATCCGGCACCATGTTGCTCAGGTCGCCCTTACGCAGACCCATCTCTTCCATGACCTTGCCCTGGGATTCTTCAGGGATGTCGATGGTGACGTTTTCGAACGGTTCCTGCTTCACGCCGTCAACTTCACGGATGATCACTTCAGGACGGCCCAGGGCCAGCTCGAAGCCTTCGCGACGCATGGTTTCGATCAGTACCGAGAGGTGCAGCTCACCACGGCCGGAAACCTTGAACTTGTCAGCCGAGTCGCCTTCTTCAACGCGCAGTGCAACGTTGTACAGCAGCTCTTTGTCCAGACGATCCTTGATGTTACGGGAGGTCACGAACTTGCCTTCTTTACCGCAGAATGGCGAGTCGTTTACCTGGAAGGTCATGGAAACGGTTGGCTCGTCAACGGTCAGCGGCTTCATCGCCTCGACGGTGTTGATATCGCACAGAGTGTCGGAGATGAACAGCTCGTCGAAGCCGCTGATGCAGACGATGTCGCCGGCAGCTGCTTCGTCAACGTCGATGCGGTGCAGACCGTGGTGACCCATCAGCTTCAGGATACGACCGTTGCGACGCTTGCCGTCGGCGCTGATAGCGACAACCGGGGTGTTCGGCTTGACGCGACCGCGAGCGATACGGCCAACACCGATAACACCCAGGAAGCTGTTGTAGTCCAGAGCGGAGATCTGCATCTGGAACGGACCGTCACGGTCAACGGCCGGAGGCGGAACGTGGTCGACTACCGCCTGGTACAGCGGAGTCATGTCTTCCGCCATGGCGGTGTGGTCCAGACCGGCAATACCGTTCAGGGCCGAAGCGTAAACAACCTGGAAGTCCAGTTGTTCTTCGGTAGCACCGAGGTTGTCGAACAGGTCGAAGATCTGGTCCAGAACCCAGTCCGGACGTGCGCCTGGACGGTCAACCTTGTTGATCACCACGATTGGACGCAGGCCGGCTTCGAAAGCCTTCTTGGTCACGAAACGGGTTTGCGGCATAGGGCCGTCTTGAGCGTCAACCAGCAGCAGAACGGAGTCGACCATCGACATTACGCGTTCAACTTCGCCGCCGAAGTCGGCGTGGCCCGGGGTGTCCACGATGTTGATGTGGTAGCCGTTCCAGTTGATGGCGGTGTTCTTCGCCAGAATGGTAATACCGCGCTCTTTTTCCTGGTCGTTGGAGTCCATCACGCGCTCGTCGTTGAGCTCGTTGCGCTCCAGGGTGCCGGATTGACGCAGGAGTTTGTCTACCAGGGTGGTTTTACCGTGGTCAACGTGGGCAATGATGGCGATGTTGCGTAGATTTTCGATCACTTGTGTATCTCGATCAGAGGATTCGGTTTGCTGACAAGTCATGGCAGCGATTAGCAGTAGTGTCCGGCATGGCCGTTACAGCTTGACGGCGGTGTCGGGGGGCCGGTGACGCAGGCCACAGGCAAACAGCCCCGGGCACTTAGCTCGGTCGATAAACGCGCACATTGGCATGCCCCTCACTGAGCAAATGGTGGGCATGCAGGCGACTCATCACGCCTTTGTCGCAATACAGCAGGTACTGGCGAGTAGGGTCCAGTTCCTTGAAACGTGCGTTCACTGCATAGAACGGCATCGTCTGTACCTCTATGCCGGCGAGTTCCAGCGGGTCATCCTCGGCGGCATCCGGGTGGCGGATGTCGATGACGATCTGACCGGCCAGCGCTTCGCTGACTTCTTCAATCTGCAAATCCTGGCCCAACTCGTCGATTACCCGATCGATCGGCACCAGTTTGGCGTTGGCGAGCGCACGCTCGAGTACCGCCATGTCGAATTCTTTCTCTTCGTGCTCAACCCGGCCACGCTTGGCGGCGGTCTTGGGGTTGACCGAAATCACGCCGCAATATTCCGGCATGTGCCGGGCGAAATCGGCGGTGCCGATCTCGTTGGCGGTGTCGATGATGTCCTGCTTGTGCGCGACGATCAGCGGCCGCAGCACCAGCTTGTCGGTCACGCAGTCGATCACCGACAGGTTCGGCAGCGTCTGGCTCGACACCTGGGAGATCGCTTCACCGGTCACCAGTGCATCGATGTGCAGGCGTTCGGCGATCTCGGACGAGGCGCGCAACATCATACGCTTCAAAACCACGCCCATATGACTGTTATCGACTTTGCCGAGAATTTCGCCCAGCACTTCCTCGAACGGCACACTGACAAATAGCACGCGTTGCGAGCTGCCGTACTTCTTCCAGATGAAGTGCGCGACTTCCATTACGCCCAATTCGTGGGCACGCCCGCCGAGATTGAAGAAGCAGAAGTGCGCCATCAGGCCGCGACGCATGATCTGGTAAGCCGCCACGGTCGAATCGAAGCCGCCGGACATCAATACCAGCGTCTGCTCCAGCGCACCCAGCGGGTAGCCGCCGATGCCGTTGTGCTGGCTGTGGATCACGAACAACCGTTTGTCGCGAACTTCGATACGGACTTCGATTTGCGGCGCTTTAAGGTCGATTCCGGCCGCACCGCACTCGCGACGCAGCTTGCTGCCGACGTATTTTTCCACGTCCATCGAGCTGAAGGCATGCTTGCCTGCGCGCTTGCAGCGCACCGAGAAAATCTTCCCGGCCAGCGCATCGCCGTAGTGCTGTTTGCACTTCTCGGTGATGTCGTCGAAGTCGCCCAGCGGGTACTCGTCGATCTGCAGAAAGTGCGCGATCCCCGGCATGCAGGTCAGGCGCTCGCCCATCTCTTTCAAGGCTTTGGGGTCGGTAACGCGGGTTTCCAGCTCGAGGTTGTCCCACACGCCGTTCACCACCACGGCCGGGTCCAGGTCACGGAGCACGGTGCGGATGTTCTTGGCCAACTGGCGGATGAATTTCGTCCGGACAGGTCGGCTTTTGATGGTGATCTCGGGGAAGACTTTTACGATAAGTTTCATGAAAACAGCGCGCGAACGGCCAGCCGAAAAAGGGGGGCGCGGATTATAGCGGAAATTGCTCAAGGTTTAACCAGTTAATGTGCAGAAGGTTTTCGCTGCACCAAAACAGGTCATTTCTGAATTTAAACGCAACATTAAGGGGCGGGATTTGTCGATTCAGTACGTCAAGCATCTTAATAAGCGTGAATTTGGGGCAAAAAACCCATGCTGGGGCACTGGCATGCAATTTGCTCCCTTGTGAGGCAGGTTGCCTTGGCAGAGTATTCGCGCCGGCATCACCATTATTAAGGGCATCCACTACCCGCCCTAATTCACCCGGAGGACACTATGTCGAAGTCGGTTCAACTCATCAAAGATCATGACGTCAAGTGGATTGATCTGCGCTTCACGGACACCAAAGGCACTCAGCACCACGTGACCATGCCGGCTCGCGATGCGCTGGATGACGACTTCTTCGAAGTCGGCAAGATGTTCGACGGTTCCTCCATCTCCGGCTGGAAAGGCATCGAAGCCTCCGACATGATCCTGATGCCGGTCGACGAAACTGCCGTGCTCGATCCGTTCACCGAAGACCCAACCCTGATTCTGGTCTGCGACATCATCGAGCCTTCGAGCATGCAGGGCTACGATCGCGACCCACGTGCGATCGCCAAGCGCGCCGAAGAGCACCTGAAAGCCACCGGTATCGGTGACACCGTATTCGCCGGTCCAGAGCCTGAGTTCTTCATCTTTGACTCGGTGAAATTCAAGTCGGACATCTCCGGCTCGATGTTCAAGATCTACTCCGAGCAAGGTTCGTGGATGTCCGACCAGGACATCGAAGGCGGCAACAAGGGTCACCGTCCAGGCGTGAAAGGCGGCTACTTCCCGGTTCCACCGTTCGACCACGACCACGAAATCCGTACCGCCATGTGCAACGCACTGGAAGAAATGGGTCAGTCGGTTGAAGTTCACCACCACGAAGTGGCAACTGCCGGCCAAAACGAAATCGGCGTCAAGTTCAACACGCTGGTGAAGAAGGCCGACGAAGTTCAGACCCTGAAATACGTTGTGCACAACGTTGCCGACGCTTACGGCCGCACCGCGACCTTCATGCCGAAGCCACTGTACGGCGACAACGGTTCGGGCATGCACGTACACATGTCGATCTGGAAAGACGGCAAGAACACCTTCGCAGGTGAAGGCTATGCCGGCCTGTCCGATACCGCTCTGTACTTCATCGGCGGCATCATCAAGCACGGTAAGGCCCTGAACGGCTTCACCAACCCGGCGACCAACTCCTACAAGCGTCTGGTGCCAGGCTTCGAAGCGCCGGTAATGCTGGCCTACTCGGCGCGCAACCGTTCCGCTTCGATCCGTATTCCTTACGTGTCGAGCCCGAAAGCCCGCCGAATCGAAGCACGCTTCCCGGATCCGGCTGCCAACCCGTACCTGGCTTTCGCAGCGCTGCTGATGGCCGGTCTGGACGGTATCCAGAACAAGATCCACCCAGGCGATGCTGCCGACAAGAACCTGTACGACCTGCCGCCTGAAGAGGCGAAAGAGATTCCACAGGTTTGCGGCAGCCTGAAAGAAGCCCTGGAAGAGCTGGACAAGGGCCGCGCCTTCCTGACCAAGGGCGGCGTGTTCTCCGACGACTTCATCGACGCTTACATCGCGCTGAAATCGGAAGAAGAAATCAAGGTTCGCACCTTCGTACACCCACTGGAATATGAGCTGTACTACAGCTGCTGATCCGGTAGCGCTGCGTAAAGCGGCGTGACACAAGAGGCCTCCTTCGGGAGGCCTTTTTTATTGCCCGGCGCAGTTCATTTACCCTGTGGGAGCGAGCCTGCTCACGAAAGCGGTGTGTCATTGATCGTTCCCACGCTCCGCGTGGGAATGCAGCCCGTGACGCTCTGCGTCAATGGACACGGAGCGTCCCAGGAGGCATTCCCACGCAGAGCATGGGAACGATCCGTGTTTTGGCTACCAGTCTTTTCAATTCCAGTTATTAACGGTTTTGGCCAACCGCCCCACCTGTCCTATGCTGCTACCCATCGCTTCCAACCCCGGTCGATTTCATGGGTCGCACGTTCCTCTACATTCTGCTGCTGATCGCCCTGCCCGCCGCCGCGCAGATCTACAAGTACACCGACGCCAACGGCAACACGGCGTACAGCAATCAGCCGCCGGACGGCGTGCAGGCGCAACCGGTCGAGCTGCCACCGCTCAATCGGGTCGAGCCGCAAGCACCGAGTGCGCCGCAAGCACCCACCGCAGAACAACCGCAACCACCGCGCAACGCCTATGAAATCCTCGAGCTCGCCGGTCTGCCCTCTGACGAGGCGCTGCGCGCCAACAACGGCACCTTCACGGTCAACGTCCTGATCAAGCCGCGCCTGCAACCGCCGCATCAATTAAGGCTGCTGCTCGACGATCAGCCCTATGGCCAGCCGAGCAACGTGCCGGTTCTGCAACTGGTCAACATCGATCGCGGCGAGCATCGCCTGGCCGTGCAGGTGATCGACGGCCAGACCGTCATTCAGCAGAGCCCGCCCGCGGTCTTCACCGTGCAACGGGTGCACACGCCATGATCCGCGCGGGGCTGGTACTCGTCCTGGCACTGATGTCGATGCGCACCTCGGCGGAGGTCTTCACCTACATCGACGCACAGGGCAACCGCGTCTACACCGACCAGCCACGCGCCAACGCCAAGCGAGTGCCGATCGCGACGAGCAATCGCATGGCGGTCCCTGCCAACACCGCAGCACCGGTCAGCACGGCGAAAACACCTGCCGAACCAGCGCCCTTTCATTACGCCATGCTGCGCATTCTGATCCCGGAGCCCGATGCCACTTTGCGCAGCAGCGCCGGCGAGCTGATCGTCAGCGTCACCAGCGAACCGGGCCTGCAAAGCGGCCATCGTTATCGCCTGCTGCTGGATGGCAAGGCCACCGGCGAACCCGGCGTCAGCCCGGTGTTTGCCCTGAGCAATATCGATCGCGGCAGCCACAGCCTTTCGATCGAGATCCTCGATGCCGCCGGACGCACCGTGGAGCGCACCGCCAATCAGCCTTTCCACATGCTGCGCATTTCCCTGGCGCAGAAGCGCCAGGTCAAACCCTGTGTCGCCGACGACTATGGTGTGCGCCCGGAATGTCCGCTCAAGGACAAACCTGCAGAGCCGAAAAACCCCTTTCTGCGCTTCTTTTAACGCCCGCCGGCCGCACGCACTCTATTGGTGCACTAAACTGCATCTCGCCCACAACCCAACCCATTTTGGTTCGAAACTTCCCGTTTGCGCTGGCTTCGTGCCATACAAACGCGCGTCAAACGCCTGTTTCAGGGGATAAACGCTTCTTTTCGGAGCCTTGGTTTGGTTTTTGCATTTTCCCGATATCAGCGCTTTGTTCTCGCGCACGCCTTGCTCCAAAAGGGGTCCAGATGACCATAAGCGACGCTATTCACCGTTTGCTGCTCGACAACCTGACCACGGCGACCATCCTGCTCGACGCCGAGCTGCGCCTGGAGTACATGAACCCGGCGGCGGAAATGCTGTTGGCCGTCAGCGGTCAGCGCAGCCACGGCCAGTTCATCAGCGAGCTGTTCACCGAATCCCCCGAGGCGCTCAATTCCCTGCGTCAGGCGGTGGAGCAGGCGCACCCGTTCACCAAGCGTGAAGCGATGCTCACCGCCCTCACCGGCCAGACGCTTACCGTGGATTACGCGGTCACGCCGATTCTCAGTAACGGCGAGACTTTGCTTTTGCTCGAAGTGCACCCGCGTGACCGCCTGTTGCGGATCACCAAGGAAGAGGCGCAGCTGTCCAAGCAGGAAACCAGCAAGATGCTGGTGCGCGGCCTCGCCCACGAGATCAAGAACCCCCTCGGCGGCATCCGTGGTGCGGCGCAATTGCTCGCCCGCGAGCTTCCGGAAGAGAGCCTGCGCGATTACACCAATGTGATCATCGAAGAGGCCGACCGCCTGCGCAATCTGGTCGATCGCATGCTCGGCTCGAATAAGTTGCCGTCGCTGGCCATGTGCAACGTCCACGAAGTGCTCGAACGCGTCTGCCATCTGGTCGAGGCCGAAAGCCAGGGCTGCATCACCCTGGTGCGTGATTACGACCCGAGCATTCCCGACGTATTGATCGACCGCGAGCAAATGATTCAGGCGGTGTTGAACATCGTGCGCAACGCGATGCAGGCGATCAGCAGCCAGAACGAGCTGCGTCTGGGCCGCATCAGCCTGCGCACCCGCGCCATGCGCCAGTTCACCATCGGCCACATCCGCCATCGTCTGGTGACCAAGATCGAGATCATCGACAACGGCCCGGGCATCCCGGCGGAACTGCAGGAAACCATTTTCTTTCCCATGGTCAGCGGCCGCCCGGACGGTACCGGGCTGGGCCTGGCCATTACCCAGAACATCATCAGTCAGCACCAGGGCCTGATCGAGTGTGAGAGCCATCCAGGCCACACCACCTTCTCGATCTTCCTGCCACTGGAACAAGGAGCCACATCGACATGAGCCGTAGTGAAACCGTGTGGATCGTCGATGACGACCGTTCTATCCGTTGGGTCCTGGAAAAGGCCTTGCAGCAGGAAGGCATGACCACCCAGAGCTTCGACAGCGCCGATGGCGTGATGAGTCGCCTGGCCCGGCAGCAGCCGGACGTGATCATTTCCGATATCCGCATGCCGGGCGCCAGTGGCCTGGATCTGCTGGCGCGGATTCGCGAACAGCACCCACGGCTGCCGGTCATCATCATGACCGCTCACTCCGATCTGGACAGCGCTGTCGCCTCCTATCAGGGCGGCGCTTTCGAGTACCTGCCCAAGCCTTTCGACGTCGATGAAGCGGTATCGCTGGTCAAACGCGCCAATCAACATGCGCAGGAACAGCAAGGCCTGGAGGTTGTGCCAGCCCTGACGCGCACCCCGGAAATCATCGGCGAAGCGCCGGCGATGCAGGAAGTGTTTCGCGCCATCGGGCGTCTGAGCCACTCCAACATCACCGTGCTGATCAACGGCGAATCCGGTACCGGTAAAGAACTGGTGGCCCACGCCCTGCACCGCCACAGCCCACGCGCGGCTTCGCCGTTCATTGCCCTGAACATGGCGGCAATTCCCAAGGATCTGATGGAATCCGAGCTGTTCGGCCACGAGAAAGGCGCGTTCACCGGCGCGGCGAACTTGCGTCGCGGTCGTTTTGAACAGGCGGACGGCGGCACGCTGTTCCTTGATGAAATTGGCGATATGCCAGCGGACACCCAGACCCGTTTGTTGCGCGTGCTGGCCGATGGCGAGTTCTATCGCGTCGGCGGCCATGTGCCGGTCAAGGTCGATGTACGCATCATCGCCGCCACCCACCAGAATCTGGAAACGCTCGTCCACGCCGGCAAATTCCGTGAGGACTTGTTCCACCGCCTCAACGTGATCCGCATCCACATCCCGCGCCTGTCGGATCGTCGTGAAGACATCCCGACCCTGGCCCGGCACTTCCTCAGCCGCGCCGCGCAGGAACTGGCGGTCGAGCCGAAGCTGCTGAAAAGCGAGACCGAGGAATACCTGAAAAACCTGCCGTGGGGCGGCAACGTGCGTCAGTTGGAGAACACCTGCCGCTGGATCACCGTAATGGCGTCCGGGCGCGAGGTGCACATCAGCGACCTGCCGCCGGAGCTGCTGAACCTGCCGCAGGATTCGGCGCCAGTGACCAATTGGGAACAGGCCCTGCGCCAGTGGGCCGATCAGGCCTTGGCCCGCGGCCAGTCGAGCCTGCTCGACAGCGCAGTGCCGGCGTTCGAGCGGATCATGATCGAGACGGCACTGAAGCACACCGCAGGGCGTCGGCGGGATGCGGCGGTGTTGCTGGGTTGGGGCCGTAATACCCTGACGCGCAAGATCAAGGAACTGGGGATGAAGGTTGATGGTGGGGATGATGATGAGGGGGAAGAGGGTTAAGTCTCCGGTTCTGCGTTGAACCCATTCGCGAGCAGGCTCGCTCCCACAATTGGTCGTAGGAGCGAGCCTGCTCGCGAAGCGTTTTGAGCCAGCATGCACCGCATCAATGCACGATGACCCGGGATCGCGCAGAGCCCGATTCTCATCGCCCTATTTCAAAGGCCTGAAAAACTCACGCTTCGAACAAACGAAAGCCCCGAATTTCGGGGCTTTCGTGTCTCTCAGGCGCTTTTTTGTTCCAACAAATTAAAACCTGGCACGGCGCCTGCAATACCTCTCACAGGTGATTCGATTCACCACCCGTTTCGGGGACCTTGGTACAGGCAGGCCGGGGATTCCCCTCTTTACATCGGGCTCAGACCGCAACGGATGAGTCCACCCTTTTGGGATCCTTGGTACAGGCAGGCCGGGGGTTCCCTCTTTACACCGGGCCGACGCGACACGCGCGCCCAAGCTTTTGGGAACCCTGATACAGGCAGGTCAGGGATTCCCGCTTTTACACCTCCAGCCGAGGTGTTCAGCTCTGCGCTAATCAAGCTTTGGACGTTTGGGCAGATGGTGCAGGGGCTGGTTCTGCCGCCCCGAGTCATATTCCCGTATTAGTGCTTCAAGCCTGTCCAGCATTTTTCCGGGGCTGGGTTCATTGATCAGAATGTCCTTCATCCTTGCCTGTTCGCTTGGCTCAGCCTTCGTATAGATATCCAGAAACCACCACACCCGTCGCTGTAAAAGTGGATACTCAACGTGAAATTCAGGTGTACGGCTCAGCTTCCGGATTCCATTGAGCACGTCACTTCCTGCTCCGCCGAAACTGTCCCAGAGCTTCAATTTTCCGGACAACTCCAATGGCGGCACATTGCGCAGCCACAGGTTTGCCGAGCGATCATTACTTTCAACTCCCAGCCAGATATCGGTGCCTGTTGTTATACGCGCATGTATCAGCCGGCGGAGCGAAGCCGGATCCGTAATTGGATTGCCAATGAAATTGAAGCCGGTTCTGAGTTCAACGGACTCGGGAATCGAGGTAATGCGGTTGTTCGCCAGGTTCAACACTTTCCCGGGAATCTCGTCGGTGATGCCCTCCGGAAATTTGTCTAGCCATGCATTGGAAAGATCCAGTTCCTGCAGTGCAGTCATTCCTTTGAGTGAAGGTGCGACTGAAAGCGCATTGTCACCCAGTCTCAATACTTCCAGCCTTGACCGCGCGTTATCGGCATCAAGCCCGATAGGAATTCGCCGTATTCCGGCTCCTGTCAGATCCAGCACGCGCAACTCGGTCATCCCGGAGATGTCAGGATCCGTTAGCAAAACAACGCTCGGGTGTTGAAGAGACAACTGAGCGCGCAAGTCGTCGGGATAATAATTCAGCCTAGCCGCCTGTATTTTACCTAGCCTCAACACCTGCAATCTGGTCATGCCCCTCAGCGAAAAATCATCCTGAAAATCACAATCCGGCAGGTTCAATTCTCGTAAACGGGGGAGCTTCGCTAATTGCTCGGCAAAGCGCGAACCCATATCGAATCTTGAGTAAACATCCCCATACATCGAGACCCCGAAGGATCTTCTGGTAATTAACTGGCTTGTTACTGTCAGACTTTCAATGTTGGGAAATTGCGAAAAAAACACTTGGGGGTCCAGCGGTGCATGACCTCTTAACGTAAGAGAAACCACTGACTTGAATTTCAATGAAAGCAGCCTATCGACTGGCCATAGCGTGAGATTGATATCCAGTTTGTAACCAGATAGCCTGCCATTACTATAAACCCGCTGACCAGGCTCACCTTGCCACTTGTGCACTTGGCGTAGCGTGTTCCACATGGCAAACGCCTCAGTCATTTCATGGGACTGCACAGCGCGATTCTGGTGGTGCGGGATGCTGACGTGTTTGCTGTCCAGCTGAGGAAGCCCAAGCTGAATGTGCTTGAGTTCAAGCTCTGCCACGTCCTTGTCATCGAACCGGGCAATGAAGGCATCCGCGTCGTCATCGGTCGTGCCCGGGAGGTATTTGCGGATCTGCTCCCGGGTAGTTGGTTCCACGACTTCGCGCGGATACCAACGTCCGCTGTCCGCATCGCGCAGCATCACCGGGCCTAAAAGCAATTCGCTTGGCCGTCGGGCACGATGCAGACCTGTCTCCGGATCCACGACGACAAACACAAATTCGCCATCGGCCACTTCAGCGTAGGTGCGCTTCTTGAATACCGTCAAACCTTCACTGTTGACTTCTGGAAGAATTGCCCGGGCATTGATTACGTAATCGTTCAGCACCGGTCGAGGCGCAAGCAAACGCGTTTCAACAGGGGCCGTGTGAATAATGACCGCTGGAGTCGTACCAGTGGCCTCTGCGTCGACAGCGCCGGACGAGCCGGCCCGTAACGGCAAATTATCGGTGGACAACGCTGAGCCAGAACCACCTCGGTTTGACGGGCCGGGAAGCGGGAAATCCATGTTGTCCGGTCGGGTCGGACTGGTGGAAGCATCCACTTTCGTGTGGGTACCGCCACCTTTTACTGGTTTTACTGGCATGTTTTTCATCCTTGAGAAAAATGCCCCTTGCATCATGCAAGGGGAAATGAGGGCGCGACGGAGATTGCTCGCTTCGGACTCAGACCGCAGCGCAATGAGCCCGCGCCCTGGAGCAACAGGCGGGTCAGGAGTTCCCGGTGTTATATCGCGCGCCGAGGCGTGAACTTGCATTCATTCAAATTTCGGTCGCTTGGGTAAGTGATGCGGTGGCACCTGTTGGCGCCATGCATCGAATTCTAGAATTTCGGCTTCCAGTCTTTCCAGCATGACGCCAAGAATCGGTTCATTTTCAATGAACCTTCCAGCAACAGCTCTGAGCCGTGCCTGTTCGACAGCGTCAGCCTTGTCAAATGCCTCAAGGAACGTCCAGACGCGGCGTTGCAATAGCGGACGCTCGATGTGAAATTCTGGCGTGCCACTCAAGTGCCGGATACGTAACATCAGGTCGCTTTCGGGAACGCTCGACCATCGGTTCCAGAGCGCCAGCTTGTCGGGAAATTGTGCTGGCGGCACATTGTTCAGCCAAAGATTTGCAGACCGGTCAGTACTTTCTCGCCCCAGCCAGACATCTGTGCCTGTTTGTCGCCGAGCAAAAATGAGTCGCCGCAGGGAAGCCGGGTCGGAAATCGGATTGTATGAAAGATCGAAGCCTTTCCTGAGCTCAAGCGATTCGGGGATCGATTGAATATCGTTGCCTTTAAGTATCAATTTCCTCTTGGGGATATCGGCCGTAATGCCCTCGGGAAATCTGTCTATACGGGTCCAGCTCAGATCCAGCTCCTGCAATGCAGTCATCCCTCTAAGCGAAGGCGCCACATAAAGATGATTGGCGCTGAGGTTCAATATTTCGAGCCGCGAAGGTCCACTCCCGGAATCAAGCCCTAGCGGAAGCCTGGTTATCCCCGTATCCGCCAGATCCAATATCCGCAGCTCGGTCATTGCACTGACGTCAGGTGCGACTTTCAGGCCCCGATTCCGATTCAAATCAAGCACTTGTAAACGTGACGGGCCGGGCATTTCACTCAATCCAGCCGGCAAAGCATTTATACCGGTATATCGAAGATTCAATACTCGTAACTCGGTAAGACCGCGGACTGACGGAGCGTGCAGTAACGCGCCATCTTCGAGGTTCAACTCCTGCAGGCGGCTCATGCGTGTGAAGCGATCAACATCGGCCGGCTTGAATAGGACCCCGGTGCGGCTCATGTCGAGGACTTTCAGCTCTGTGAGTGTTTCGATTCCGGCAGGTAAGCCATCACCCAGTGACGCTTGCACTTTCAGCGTTTCAATGTGGGACAAGCTCTTGAACAGACCTTCGAGGTTACCTACGGCACCCTCTGTGATTTCAAGGGCAACTATGGAACCGAGTCGTGTAGATAAAACCGGGAGAGTGAGATTTTTCTTCCTTCCCAAAGCCAGTTTCAGGACAAACCCTGCCTGAAATCCCTCCTGATGGATTCTCTCCGATGCATCGCCTAGCCACTTGAACAATTGACGCACCTTGGCTCCCAGAGCAAAGCGCCGATCGCGCTCGTCGGTATCAGAGCCCTTATAAGCCTTCTCCCATGCGCCGAGTTCGCGGTCCAGCTGAGGAAACCCAAGCTTGATCCGCTCAAGTTCAACCTCTGCGCTGTCCCTGTCACCGAATCGGTTGTTAAAGTGCTGCGCGTGCTCATCGGCTGCCTCAGGAAACAATCTCTTGAATTGTTCTCGAATGGTCGCGCCAACATCCTCGTGCAAGCGCCACAAGCCGCTAGCGCTATCGCGCTCCAGCACGGGGCCAGAGGGACGCAATTCACTTGAAAGCCGGGCGCGATAAAGTCCCGTATCCGGATCCGCCCCGACAAGCACAGTCCCGCCGATGGACAGATCAACATAAGTGCGGCTCTTGAACACTCTGAGTCCGCTGCTGTCGGCGTCTGGAAGCGTTGAACCGGCACTGATCAGGTAGTTTTCCAACGACGACGGACCGGGAAGAGCAAGCGCCTCAGCGCTAGCCGAATGGACCATTACGACCGCAAGCGGCTTAGTTTCATTCCTGGCGGTGCCGTCGGACGGCCCGTCTCCCGGACGCGAATGATCCACAGAAATATCCGATGCGGAACCTCGGCGGCCCGATGTCGTCGGCAGCGAAGTATCAACTTCGGGCGATCGATTCGTGCCGGCGGAAGCATTCACATCCACGTGAGTACCGCCACCGCGAGGGGGTTTGACTGGCATATCTTCATCCTTGAAAAAGGCGCCCCCTGCATTCCTGCAAGGCGACGACGGGTTTCGGCATCCTGCCGTTTGGAGGGGCGAACGATAACGTGCATGAGCACGTGCTGGAGAGGGGAAAGGAAGACGGTCGCAGTGGGAAACGACCTCAAATAGTGTGGGAGCGCGCCCCAGTGATGAAGAAATGCCGCTTAGGGCTCGCTCAAGCGGATCTCCAGTCGCCAGCGTTCATCGACCTCGCTGCCGACCCAGTCGCCCTGCAACGGGCGCGCCGCCAGCACCGTCAGCAACAATCCGCCATCACTCTTGCGCGTGCGCCAGTTGACGTCCTTGCCGTTGAGCCTGAGCTGGCCTTTCTGCGGTCGACCTTCGGCCTGAAACAGCAGCGCGACGGTGCCGTCGATGATCTCGCCGTGCAGCTTAGGCTCATTGTTGAACCACACCACCAGGCCGCCATCGGTAACCTCGACCTGCTCCAGCACGCTCGGATCCGGCGTAGTCAGCCGGCCGATCATCAAGCCGATCATCAAGCCGACAATCGCCAGCGAGCCGATGACTCGCGGGAATAGTTTCGAACGGTTGTCCACAGGCGGCGTAGAATGCCGCTCATCTTTACCTTCGGAGCCGTGCATGTTTCACGTCATCCTTTTTCAACCAGAAATTCCGCCGAACACCGGCAACGTTATCAGGCTGTGCGCCAACAGCGGCTGCCACCTGCATTTGATCGAACCACTGGGTTTCGAGATGGACGACAAGCGCCTGCGCCGTGCCGGTCTCGACTACCACGAATATGCCACGTTACAGCGTCACGCTGATCTGGCCAGTTGTCTGGAAAGTCTGGGCAACCCGCGCGTGTTCGCCTTCACCACCAAGGGTTCGCGGCCGTTCCATGATGCCGCGTTCGTGCCCGGCGACGCGTTTCTGTTCGGTCCGGAAAGCCGTGGCCTGCCAGCGGACGTGCTCGACGCCCTGCCCGCCGAACAGCGCCTGCGCCTGCCGATGCGCGAAGGCTGCCGCAGCCTGAACCTGTCCAACACCGTGGCGGTCGCCGTGTACGAAGCGTGGCGGCAGAACGACTTCAAGTAACGCCGCAAAACAAATGTGGGAGCGAGCCTGCTCGCGAATGCGGTGTATCAGTCGACAACTACGTCTCTGACACGCCCTTTTCGCGAGCAGGCTCGCTCCCACATGGGGTATTGCTGAACCGTCTTACTGAACGGTCGGAGTCTCGCCGCTTTCCTGCATGCGCTGCAGCTCTTGCGCGTACAGGGCATCGAAGTTCACCGGCGCCAGCATCAGCGCCGGGAACGAGCCACGGGTAACCAGGCTGTCCAGGGTTTCGCGGGCGTACGGGAACAGGATGTTCGGGCAGAACGCACCCAAGGTGTGGCTCATCGAAGCCGCGTCCAGATTCTTGATCAGGAAGATACCGGCCTGTTGCACTTCAGCAATGAAGGCCACTTCTTCACCGTTTTTCACGGTAACGGACAGGGTCAGCACCACTTCGTAGAAGTCGCCTTCCAGCGCTTTCTGGCGCGTGTTCAGATCCAGACCGACCGCCGGATCCCACTGCTGGCGGAAGATCGCCGGGCTTTTCGGGGCTTCGAAGGACAGGTCGCGTACGTAGATGCGCTGCAAGGAAAATTGCGGTGCGGTTTCTTCTTCGCTGGCTGCAGTGTTCTGTTGGTCAGTCATCTCAGATCCTTATCGATCTTGGGTCTTTTAGGGAGTGCTGTACGTGGGTGCAGCCGTTCAGCCCTTGAGCAGCGCGTCGAGTTTGCCGGCGCGTTCCAGGGCGTATAAATCATCGCAACCGCCGATGTGCTTTGCGCCGATCCAGATCTGCGGCACGGACGTGCGCCCGGCCTTTTTGGTCATTTCGGCACGCAGCTGCGGCTTGCCATCGACCTTGATCTCTTCGAAGGCCACGCCTTTGCTGGCGAGCAGATGCTTGGCGCGCGAGCAGTAAGGGCAGTAATCGCTGGAGTAGACGATGACTTCGCTCATGTCATTTCACCAGCGGCAGGTTGTCGCCTTTCCAGCTGGAAATCCCGCCGGACAGCTTGGCGGCGGTGAAGCCGGACTTCATCAGCTCGCGGGCGTGGGTGCCGGCGGTCTGACCGAGGGCATCGACCAGAATGATGGTCTTGGCCTTGTGTTTTTCCAGCTCGCCGACGCGGGCAGCCAGTTTGTCTTGCGGGATGTTCACCGCGCCGACGATGTGGCCAGCGGCATAATCCTTGGCCGGACGGATGTCCACCACCACGCCTGCGTCTTTATTGACCAGTGCGGTCAGCTCGCCGGTGCTCAGGCTCTTGCCGCCGCCCTGCATCGTGTGCGCCAGCAACAGAGCCAGAAGTACGACGAAGATACCGACAAGAATGTAGTGGTTAGTGGCAAATTCAATCAGGTGAGCAACCATCGAAGGAGGTTCCAGGGCGTTAAAATGTCGGCCAGTATACACAGCCACTATGGTCGGCCAAACCCCGTCCGGCGGTGACGCGGTCGGAACTTCGCTTTAAACTCCAACTCCGTTTTCCATCGCCCTCTTCTTTATCAGCCACGAGTGGATTCCATGACGACTACGCCCAAACCTTTGGTCCTGATGATTCTCGACGGCTTCGGTCACAGCGACAGCCCCGAATCCAATGCCGTGTTCGCGGCGAAGAAACCTGTGCTGGATCGTCTGTGGGCCACGGTGCCGAACGGCTTGATTTCGGGCAGCGGCATGGACGTCGGCCTGCCGGACGGCCAGATGGGCAACTCCGAAGTCGGCCACATGAACCTCGGCGCCGGGCGCGTGGTTTATCAGGACTTCACCCGTGTGACCAAAGCCATCCGCGACGGCGAATTCTTCGAAAACCCGACCATCTGCGCCGCTGTGGATAAAGCCGTGGCCGCCGGCAAAGCCGTGCATTTCATGGGCCTGCTGTCCGACGGCGGCGTGCACAGCCACCAGGATCACCTGATCGCCATGGCCGAACTGGCCTTCAAGCGCGGCGCCGAAAAAATCTACCTGCACGCCTTCCTCGATGGCCGCGACACGCCGCCGAAAAGCGCCGCTTCGTCGATCGAACTGCTCGACGCGACTTTCCAGGCCTTGGGCAAAGGCCGGATCGCCAGCATCATCGGCCGCTATTTCGCCATGGACCGTGACAACCGTTGGGATCGCGTCGCCCAGGCCTACAACCTGATCGTCGACGGCAACGGCGAATTCAACGCCGCCACCGCTCAGGAAGGTCTTGAAGCTGCCTACGCCCGTGGCGAAAGCGACGAATTCGTCAAAGCCACCTCCATCGGTGAGCCGGTGAAAGTTGAAGACGGCGACGCAGTGGTGTTCATGAACTTCCGTGCCGACCGCGCCCGCGAGCTGACCCGCGTGTTCGTCGAAGACGATTTCAAGGAATTCGCGCGCGCCCGCCAGCCAAAACTGGCCGGTTTCGTCATGCTGACCCAGTACGCCGCAAGCATTCCGGCACCGTCGGCCTTCGCCGCCGGCAGCCTGGAAAACGTTCTCGGTGATTACCTGGCGAAAAACGGCAAGACCCAGCTGCGCATCGCTGAAACCGAAAAATACGCCCACGTGACCTTCTTCTTCTCCGGCGGTCGTGAAGAACCGTTCCCGGGCGAAGAGCGCATCCTGATCCCGTCGCCGAAAGTCGCTACTTACGACTTGCAGCCGGAAATGAGCGCGCCGGAAGTTACTGACCGCATCGTCGACGCCATCGAAAACCAGCGTTACGACGTGATCGTGGTCAACTACGCCAACGGCGACATGGTCGGCCACAGCGGCGTGTTCGACGCGGCGGTCAAGGCGGTCGAGTGCCTGGACACCTGCGTCGGTCGCATCGTTGAAGCGCTGGAAAAAGTCGGCGGCGAAGCCTTGATCACCGCTGACCACGGCAACGTCGAAAAAATGGCCGATGAAGAAACCCACCAGGCGCACACCGCGCACACCACCGAGCCGGTGCCGTTCATTTATGTCGGCAAGCGTGACCTGAAAGTGCGCGAAGGTGGCGTGCTGGCGGACGTGGCACCGACCATGCTGATGCTGCTGGGTCTGGAAAAACCGGCGGAGATGACCGGTACCTCGATCCTGGTGTAAACCACACCTAACCTTGTGGGAGCGAGCCTGCTCGCGAATACGGTGGATCAGTCGACAGCGATGTCGCCTGACACACTGCTTTCGCGAGCAGGCTCGCTCCCACATTGGTTTTGGGGTGTTTTTCAGGCCAGTTATCACACAGCCCCAATTGGGCGTTTTTTTTGCAGCCTCGGGCGGGCATACTAGGCCGTCCCTTACCCTGGTGCCGCCCGCCCCTATGCTTCGCGTCCTGATCGCCCTTGCTCTGACCTGTCTGCTCCAGCCGGCCTTCGCCGACGAGCGCGCGCAAACCCAACAGCAGTTGGACGCCACGCGTCAGGATATCGCCGAGCTGAAAAAACTCTTGGGCAAGCTGCAGGAAGAAAAGTCCGGCGTGCAGAAAGAGCTCAAGGGCACTGAAACCGAGATGGGCAAGCTGCAGAAGCAGGTCGACGCGCTGCAGAAAGAACTGCAGAAAAGCGAATCCGAGCTACAGCGGCTTGATGCAGAGAAAAAAAAACTCCAGAGCGCGCGCACTGAACAGCAGCGACTGATCGCCATTCAGGCCCGAGCGGCGTACCAGAACGGCCGCCAGGAATACCTCAAGCTGCTGCTCAATCAGCAGAACCCCGAGAAGTTCGCCCGCACCCTCACCTATTACGACTACCTGAGCCAGGCACGCATGGAGCAGTTGAAGAACTTCAACGAAACCCTGCGCCAGCTGGCCAATGTCGAAAAAGACATCGGCCTGCAGCAAGCGCAGTTGCTGGTGCAGAAAAGCGACCTCGACACGCAGCGCGAAGCACTCGAGAAAGTCCGCAAGGAACGCCAGCAGGTCCTTGCCAGACTCAATGACGACGTCAAGGCCCGCGACCAGAAACTCGCCGCCCGCGAGCAGGATCAGGCAGACCTGTCTAAAGTCCTTAAAACCATTGAAGAAACCCTGGCCCGCCAGGCTCGTGAGGCAGAGGAAGCGCGGCAGAAAGCGCTGATCGCCCAGCAGGAAGCGGAAAAAAAGCGTTTGCGTGAGGCGCAGGCTGAAAACAGCGACGCCCCACGAAAACCCGCCAGATCAAGCCCCGGCGCGCTGGTATCGAGCAGCGGCGAAACCTTTGGCGGGCCCTTTGCTGCAACCCGGGGAAAACTTCCGTGGCCGGTTGATGGTCGATTACTCGCACGCTTCGGTGAAAGCCGTGGCGACGACGCCCGCACCAAGTGGGATGGCGTGATGATCAGCGCCTCCGCCGGCAGCCAGGTGCACGCCGTACACGGCGGGCGCGTGGTGTTCGCCGACTGGCTGCGCGGTGCCGGTTTGCTGGTGATCCTCGATCATGGCAACGGTTTTCTGAGTCTTTACGGCCACAACCAGACGCTGCTCAAGTCGGCGGGTGATGTGGTCAAGGCTGGCGAGTCGATTTCCACTGTCGGTAACAGTGGCGGTCAGGACACGCCAGCGCTGTATTTCGCAATTCGTCAGCAGGGTCACCCGAGTGATCCGGCGCAATGGTGTCGTGCGCAAGGATAAGCGCACCATCTAATTCAGGAGTTCGTTCGACATGCTGCATTTGTCCCGCCTTACCTCGCTGGCCCTGACGATCGCCCTGGTGATCGGCGCGCCTCTGGCGTTCGCCGCGCAACCGGCCCCGACCGTCGCTCCGGCAGGCACTGCCGCGACCGCCAAGGCGCCGTTGCCGCTGGAAGAGCTGCGCACCTTCGCCGAGGTCATGGACCGGATCAAAGCCGCGTACGTCGAGCCTGTGGACGACAAGACCCTGCTGGAAAACGCGATCAAGGGCATGCTCAGCAACCTCGATCCGCATTCGGCCTACCTTGGCCCGGAAGATTTCACCGAGCTGCAGGAAAGCACCAGCGGTGAATTCGGCGGCCTGGGCATCGAAGTCGGCGCCGAGGACGGCTTCATCAAGGTTGTCTCGCCGATCGACGACACCCCGGCGTCGAAGGCCGGTATTCAGGCTGGCGACTTCATCGTCAAGATCAACGGCCAGCCAACCCGCGGCCAGACCATGACCGAAGCCGTCGACAAGATGCGCGGCAAGATCGGCCAGAAAATCACCCTGACCCTGGTTCGCGATGGCGGCACGCCGTTCGACGTGACCCTGGCCCGTGCAGTGATTCAGGTGAAAAGCGTCAAGGCGCAGCTGCTGGAATCGGGCTACGGCTACATCCGCATCACCCAGTTCCAGGTCAAGACCGGCGAAGAAGTTTCCAAGGCCCTGGCCAAGCTGCGCAAGGACAACGGCAAGAAGCTCAACGGCATCATTCTCGACCTGCGCAACAACCCGGGTGGCGTGCTGCAATCGGCGGTGGAAGTGGTCGACCACTTCATCACCAAAGGCCTGATCGTCTACACCAAGGGCCGCATCGCCAACTCCGAATTGCGCTTCTCCGCCACCGGCAAGGACGAAAGCGAAGCGGTGCCGATGGTCGTGCTGATCAACGGCGGCAGTGCCTCGGCTTCGGAAATCGTCGCCGGTGCCCTGCAGGACCAGAAACGTGCCGTGGTCATGGGCACCACCAGTTTCGGCAAGGGCTCGGTGCAGACCGTGCTGCCGCTGAACAACGACCGCGCGCTGAAGATCACCACCGCGCTGTATTTCACGCCGAACGGCCGCTCGATCCAGGCTCAGGGCATCGTGCCGGACATCGAAGTGCGCCGCGCGAAGATCACCAACGAAGCCGACAGCGAATACTTCAAGGAAGCCGATCTGCAAGGTCATTTGGGCAACGGCAACGGCGGCGCCGACAAACCGAGCGGTTCCGGCGGCAAGGCCAAAGCGATGCCGCAGGATGACGATTACCAACTGGCCCAGGCCCTGAGCCTGCTCAAAGGCCTGAGCATCACGTCCGGCCGCTGAGGATGTTGCTGCGTTCCCTCTGCGTTCTGTTGTGCTGTCTGGCGGGTTTTGCCCAAGCAGAGCCCGCCAGCTCCTCGCCGCACAAGGCATACCTGACACTGATCATCGATGACCTGGGGCAGAACCTGCCCCGGGATCGTCGCGTGCTCGCCCTGCCCGGCCCGGTCACGGCAGCGATCATGCCTGATACCCCACACGCCACCGAATTTGCCCGCGAAGCCCATCGCGCCGGCAAGATCGTCATCCTGCACATGCCCATGGACCCGGCCACCGGGCCGTACGCCTGGCACCCCGAACTGCCCATCGAAGAGCTGCAGAAACGCCTGAATGCCGCGTTTGAAAAAGTCCCGTTCACCGCCGGCATCAACAATCACATGGGCAGCCGCATGACCGCGCAGCCTGCGGCGATGGCGTGGTTGATGGGCGAATTGCAGCGTCGGCACAAGTTCTTCGTCGACAGCCGCACCAGCGCTCAAACGGTCGCTGCGCAGCAGGCGCAGAAAATCGATCTGGCCAGCGTTTCCAGAGACGTGTTTCTCGATGATGAGCGCACCGAAGCGGCCATTGCCACTCAGTTGCAGACCGCGATCGCCCTGGCGCACAAACAGGGTTCAGCGGTGATGATCGGCCATCCGTATCCGCAGACCCTGGCGGTGCTGGAGCGCGAATTACCCAAGCTCAAAGCGCAGGGCATCGACTGGATCGATATCCGGCAGATGATCAGCGTGCGCAGCAACCGCGCCATGGCCGGGCATGGCAAGGATGGCGTTTACCGGTAACACCCGGTCACGTTGCAATACATAGTTACCACCGAACGCCCCTCCCCCTTCCGGATAGTGAGACCTGCAACAGGTCGCGGCTCCTTTGAGTCGCTTGCAACTATCAGGAGTGCCCATGACAAATAACGCCCCGATTATCCCGCCCGTTGGGCGGACTGAACCGATCCGCATCGATAACCTGCTGATCAACTTCACAACAGAATTTCTGCGCATCTGGGATACCAACGGTTTGTCGGCCAGACCCGCGTCGTTCTGGCGCCCGACCCCGGCTCCCGACGCGCTGCCCGGTTATTTCCCCTTGGGCGACTTCGTCACCAGAGGCGTTGGCAACATCAACGGCGAGCGCGTGGTCGCTGTTGTTTGTGAGGCAGACATCGCCAGCACTGACCCCACCAAAGGCAGGGCACTGCGACGTCCCGATGATTACGAGCTGGTCTGGAAGGACTCCGGATCAGGCTCGAAAAGAGATCTGTCGATCTGGCGACCGCTAGCTCCCGCAGGCTACGTAGCGCTGGGGTCGGTGTGCTCGAACGATCATGAAAAACCGTCGCTCAACGCGGTGCGCTGCGTTCGCGAAGACCTGGTGATCGCGTCGAATACCACCGATCTGCTCTGGGACGACAAGGGCAGCAAGGCCCGACAGCGCGTCAGCACCTGGAGCGCCGTTCCTCCAGCCGCTTTGCCGGGCGAAGTCTACTTGGCATCGGGCAGTTTTTTCAGCCTGAGTGACTACACCCGACCGGCCAGTTTCCCGGTCTACTGCTTGCGCTTGCAGATCGGCCTGCAGATGTCTACACGCCCATCGCTACCGGTGCTCTGCGGCGAGACGCCAACACCTGTAGAGGCAACGGACGATGCGACTTACACCGCCAGCCTTCCCTGGTTCACGGTCAACGATCCGCGTTACACCGCCGCTGAGCAATGGCGTCACTCGCCCTTCTATCTGCTTGAACGCAAGGATCGCTACATCCTCGTCGGTCACGCACGAAACAGTGGCAACGACAGCCAGATATTCAGGTGGAATGCGCAGCGCGCCCAGCGTACTGGCGGCTTGCGTACTTTCACTCAAACCACTTGCATCGAATTCGGCGCGCAATGGCAAACCCGTCAGCACGGCGCGCTGATGTTTTCCGCACGGCTGGGCCACGATTTCACCCAATGCGAACTGCATTCGAATGAATGGCTCAATACTGCGACCATCGAAGTGGTTGCAGTGGTGGACAAAAACCGCTCAGTGGCCGCCTACCTGGCCCAGAGCGAATACAGACTGGTGCGCGCGGACGGCACGGCAGTGACGGAGGGTTTCAGCTACACCGATGGCAATAGCCTGCACATCAGCCAGTACGCACCAACCGAGCCTGAAATCATCGTCGCAACTGAGCCGGAGGCGGTCGAAAATCAGACTGTGCTTGCGCCTGCGACCGAGGGCGAAATCAGCGCCGCCCTGGCAGAGCCTGACGAGTCAGCCGTTACAGATAGCGCGCCATGATTTCATCGACCACGCCTTCCTTGCGCAACTGATCCAGCGCGGTCTGTAGCCTGTTGACCACCTCATCGGAAACATCCTTGTTCAGCGCCAGGTACAACTCGGCGCTGTTGAAGCGCAGCACGGTCTTCAGGCCGGTCACGCCATCCTGCCGTGCCAGATAACGGCCGGCAGGATCACCGGTGGCCCACAGATCGATCTGGCCATTGAGCAGCTTTTTAGCGTTGTCCTGATCGCGCAGCACCACCACCGGTTTGAGGCCTTGCTTGGTGAGTGTCTCGGCAATCGCATCACCCTTGTAGGCGCCGATCTTGTATTTGCGCGCGTCGTTGAGGGTGTCGAGGGTGATCTTGCTGTCAGCCTTGGCCAGCAGAATCCAGTCATCCGGGCCGATCGGGCCGACCCATTTGAACAATCTTTCGCGATCGGGCAGGCGCGCCATGACGAAGGCCCCGTAACCGGGATTTTCCAGGGCGAGCTTGTAGACACGTTCCCAGGGGAAACGCAGGGTCAGGCTGTAAGTGAGGCCGGCGCGCTGGAACATCTCGCGAACGATGTCCGTGGCAATGCCGTTGATGTTGTCGCCCTGGGCGAAATTCTTGCCGTTCTTCGCCATGTTGTACGGCGGGAAGTTCTCGGTGAGCAGCACCAGATCGGTGTCGGGACTGGTTTCGGCCCGGGCATTGCTGATGAACAACAACGAGGCGCTGGCGAGAACAACAAGCAGGCGTTTGATCATGTCGGGCTACCGGAATCCATGGCGTGCCCAAGAGTGCCTTGGGCGCGCCATGCTGTCCACTGGCCTGTACGCTTTAGCGCATGACGATGCCGCGATGCGACATGTAGGCCTTGGCTTCCTGCACGGTGTATTCGCCGAAGTGGAAAATACTTGCCGCCAGCACCGCACTGGCATGGCCTTCGAGAATGCCGTCGGCCAGATGCTGCAAATTGCCGACGCCACCGGAAGCGATCACCGGAATGCCCAGCGCGTCGCTGATGGCGCGGGTCACGCCGAGGTCGAAGCCGTTTTTCATGCCGTCCTGATCCATGCTGGTCAGGAGGATTTCGCCAGCACCGAGGCCTTCCATTTTCTTCGCCCACTCGACCGCGTCGAGGCCGGTCGGCTTGCGCCCGCCGTGGGTGAAGATTTCCCAGCGCGGGGTTTCGCCGGGGCCGGAGACTTTCTTGGCGTCGATGGCGACGACGATGCACTGCGAGCCGAAATGCTGCGCGGCTTCGCCAACGAACTCCGGATTGAACACGGCGGCGGTGTTGATCGACACCTTGTCCGCGCCGGCATTGAGCAGGTTGCGGATGTCCTGCACGGTACGCACGCCACCGCCGACGGTCAGCGGAATGAACACCTGGCTGGCCATGCGCTCGACGGTATGCAGCGTAGTGTCACGCCCATCGACGCTGGCGGTGATGTCGAGAAAGGTAATCTCGTCGGCACCCTGCTCGTCGTAGCGACGGGCGATTTCCACCGGGTCACCGGCGTCGCGGATGTTCTCGAACTTCACACCTTTGACGACCCGGCCGTTGTCCACGTCCAGGCAAGGGATGATGCGTTTGGCTAACGCCATGGGCTTAATCTCCGATTAAGAGTTGCAAGCTTCAAGCTACTAGCTGCAGGAAAGAGCCGATCGCGGTCGAGTTTCTAACTTGCAGCTTGCAGCTTACAACTTGGAGCTGGCCGCGTAGCCATCACAAAAAGCTTGAGCCTCTGCAACATCCAAAGTGCCCTCATAGATCGCGCGGCCCGTGATCGCGCCGATGATGCCCGGTGCCTTGGCGTCGAGCAGCGACTTGATGTCTCCCAGGTTATGGATGCCGCCGGAAGCGATCACCGGAATCCTGGTGGCAGCGGCCAGCGCAGCGGTGAACGGTACGTTGCAGCCCTGCATCATGCCGTCTTTGGCGATGTCGGTATAAACGATCGAGGACACGCCGTCGGCTTCGAACTGCTTGGCCAGGTCAATGACCTGCACGGTGCTGATCTCAGCCCAGCCGTCGGTGGCGACGAAACCGTCTTTCGCATCCAGACCGACAATGATCTTGCCTGGGAACACACGGCAGGCTTCAGCAACGAACGCCGGATCTTTTACGGCTTTGGTGCCGATGATCACGTAGCTCACGCCCGCCTTGACGTAATGCTCGATGGTTTCCAGCGAGCGGATGCCGCCACCGATCTGGATCGGCAGGGTCGGGTAACGCTTGGCGATCGCCGTGACCACTTCGCCGTTGACCGGCTGGCCTTCGAACGCGCCATTCAGGTCGACCAGATGCAGACGGCGGCAACCGCCCTCCACCCACTTGGCAGCCATGCTCACCGGGTCATCGGAGAACACCGTGGAATCTTCCATGCGGCCCTGGCGCAGACGTACGCAGGCACCGTCTTTGAGATCGATAGCGGGAATAATCAGCATGCTTTTTCCTTCGTCAAAAGAGCGGCAAGCTGCAAGCCATAAGCTGCGAGCGCGCACGCGCGTCTATCTCTTGCAGCTTGCAGCTTGACGCTTGCCGCTGCTCTTAATTTTTTTCGAGCGCCCACAGGTCGCTTTCGATGCTTTCAAACCGTTCCTTGAGGTGGGTCTGCACATCGAAAATCGCCCTGTTGTAATAGTGCGGAGCAATCTCGCGGGTAAACAGCTCAAGAATTTCCGCCGCCTCGAACGAACCCAGATCCAGTTCGAAACGGTCTTCCATGAACCGCTGAATCTTGCGACTGGCCTCGCTCTCCTGCTCGGGAGTGAGGGTCAGAATCGGCGGTTTGGATTTCTTGACAGCCATTTACCAGCGACCGTCCCACGCAGCGAAGTTCTGCAGCAGTTGCAGGCCATGGGTATGGCTTTTCTCCGGGTGGAACTGCACGGCGAAACGCGAACCGTCGGCCAGCGCTGCAGCGAAATCGACACCGTAATGACCGCTGCCTACCACCTGCCGCGCATTGGCGGCGGCGATGTAGTAGCTGTGCACGAAGTAGAAACGCGCCAGATCCGGGATGTCATGCCACAACGGGTGACTGATGTTCTGCTTCACCTCGTTCCAGCCCATGTGCGGGACCTTCAGGTGCTCGCCGTCTTCGTGCAGATCCTTGCCGAAGAATTTCACCGCGCCCGGAAACAGGCCGATGCAGTCGACGCCGGCGTTCTCTTCGCTGGTATCGAGCAGGGCTTGCATGCCGACACAGATGCCGAGGAACGGCCGATCCTGGCTGACCTCACGGACCAGCGAATCGAAGCCGAGGCGACGGATCTCCGCCATGCAATCGCGAATCGCGCCAACGCCCGGGAATACCACGCGGTCGGCTTCGCGAATCACGTTCGCATCACTGGTGATCAGCACCTTGCCGGCGCCGACGTGCTCAAGAGCCTTGGCCACCGAGTGCAGGTTACCCATGCCGTAGTCGATAACTGCAACCGTCTGCATTACAGAACGCCTTTGGTCGACGGCATTTGCCCGGCCATGCGCTCGTCCAGCTCGACGGCCATGCGCAGTGCGCGGCCGAAAGCCTTGAACACGGTTTCGATCTGGTGGTGGGTGTTGGTGCCGCGCAGATTGTCGATGTGCACGCTGACCAGCGCGTGGTTGACGAAGCCCTGGAAAAACTCCTGGAACAGGTCAACGTCGAAACCGCCGACGGTGGCGCGGGTGTACGGCACGTGCATCTGCAGGCCCGGGCGACCGGAGAAATCGATCACCACGCGCGACAGCGCTTCATCGAGCGGCACGTAGGCATGGCCGTAGCGACGGATGCCTTTCTTGTCGCCGATGGCTTTGGCGAACGCCTGGCCGAGGGTGATACCGACGTCTTCCACCGTATGGTGGTCGTCGATATGCAGATCGCCCTTGCATTCGATATCCAGGTCGATCAACCCGTGACGGGCGATCTGGTCCAGCATGTGCTCAAGAAAAGGTACACCGATATCGAATCGGGCCTTTCCGGTGCCATCAAGGTTGATCGAGGCTTTGATCTGGGTTTCCAGAGTGTCGCGCTCGACAGACGCCTTACGTTCGGCCATCACCAGCTCCGCAAAATCATTGGGCGAAAAAGGCAGCCATTATAGGCACGCAGGAAGCAAACAGAAACACGAGAGGTGAGATGCCTGACGGATAGAACGCCCGGCTGTCGCGGGTAGACATGTCCATACAAGCAAAAAGATCGCAGCCTCCGGCAGCACCTACTCTTTCAGCATGCGAACACTGACTGTAGGAGCTGCCGAAGGCTGCGATCTTTTCGGCTTGAATCCAATGCACCTGACACTACCTCTCAGGTGCACCAATGCTTAGTGAAACAGTACCGCCGTCTTCTGCAGGGTCACCCACACACCCCACGCCAACGGAATACCCACCACCAGCCATGCCGCGATCGCCAGAGGCTTGGTGCCCGGCGCCGCTTTCCACTCCAGAACGGTGCTGGCATCGGCACCCTTGTCGTGGCCCAGCGCCTGTTCGGCGGCCAGTTCGGCGTCGGTCATGAAGTACTTGTCGGCCACCGGGCGCACCATCAGATTGCACAGGAAGCCCAGCACCAGCAGGCCGGCGAGGATGTACAGGGTGATGTCGTAAGCGGCAGCGCGTTCCACGCCGATGCTCAACTGATATTCACGCAGGTAGTTGACCAGCACCGGACCGAGCACGCCGGCAGCGGCCCAGGCAGTCAGCAGACGACCGTGGATCGCACCGACCATCTGCGTACCGAACAGGTCGGCCAGATACGCCGGAACGGTGGCAAAACCACCGCCGTACATCGACAGGATGATGCAGAACGCCGCCACGAACAGCGCAACGTTGCCCAGATGGCCCATGTTCGGAATCAGCGCGTACAGGGCAAAACCCAGCGCGAAGAACACGAAGTAAGTGTTCTTGCGGCCCAGGTAGTCGGAGAACGAGGCCCAGAAGAAGCGGCCACCGATGTTGAACAGGCTCAGCAGACCGGTGAAGCCCGCTGCGATCGCCGCGATCGAGGCCAGTTGGCCAGCGTCGAGTTGACCGAACGGTACATCGACGCCCAGCAGTTTGCCGCCGAACACTTCCTGCAACAGTGGCGAAGCCATGCCGAGGATACCGATACCCGCCGACACGTTCAGGCACAGCACCAGCCAGACCAGACGGAATTGCGGGGTTTTCCACGCTACGTTCACGTGGACGTGACGGTTGGTGATCATGGCGTTGGACGCTTTCTTCGCCGGAGCGGTCCAGCCTTCAGGTTTCCAGCCGGTTGGCGGCACGCGGTAGGACAGTGCGCCACCGATCATGAACACGAAGTAAATGGCCGCCATGGCCACGAAGCTCTGCCATACGCCCACGCCTTCTGGCGATGCGAAGTGGCTCATCAGTGCAGTCGCCAGTGGTGCGCCGACCATCGCGCCGCCACCGAAGCCCATGATCGCCATGCCGGTCGCCATGCCGCGCTTGTCCGGGAACCACTTGATCAGGGTCGACACCGGCGAGATATAGCCCAGGCCCAGACCGATACCGCCGATCACGCCGGAGCCGATCCACATCAGCCAGATCTGGTGGGTATAGATACCCAGCGCGGAAATCAGCAGACCGCCGCACCAGCACAAGGCCGAGACCACGCCCGCTTTACGAGGCCCGGCGTGTTCCAGCCAGCCACCCCAGATCGCTGCCGAGCAGCCGAGGAAGATGAAGAACAGCGTGTAGATCCAGCCGAGCATGGAGATCGGCCAGTCGCAGTTCGACGAAAATACCTGTGCGATGAAGCTCATGTCCGGCGCGCAAGCCACCGGCGCGGTAACGCCGAGTGCCTTGGACAGCGGCAACCAGAACACCGAGAAGCCGTAGGCCATGCCGATGCACAGGTGAATGGCCAAAGCGGCCGGTGGAACCAGCCAGCGGTTGAAACCGGGCTTGGCGATGATGCGTTCCTTGGACAGGAACGCAGGCTGGTCGGCCTTGAGGCCGTCCGCCGTGATGCTCGTGCTCATTGTGTATCCCCCAATTGTTAGTATGGTTCGCCAGCCACTGCTCACCCTCGGCCTTATGCACGCAGGGCATGACCGTTTTTTTAGGTGAAGCTCCTTGAAGGCGCGACGTTAAGTCGCAGACGGGCGGACGAACTAGCGAAGGTTACCATTCTCAGGTGACAGAAAAACCAAACTGATATCACCTTTTTTCAAGTCATCTGTTCTCGTACGACTCGGGAAGCCGTCAACCCCGCGTCTGCAAAGGCACCACGCCGTTTGCTACTTGTCCCATTTATGCGTGTGAAAAGTTACCCGTCGCCTGGGCGTGACTGAACGACGGGTGAACCAAGCGCAAAAAATGGCGTCGCAAGCGGGGGCCGGATTGCGCCCTCTGGCGCCCGCCGGGCATCCTCAAGCGCAGGCCCTGTGGCGAAGTTGCAGGTGCCGCCGCCGACCCTCGGCAGATGACGCCGCACCGAACCGGGTGCCGGCAGCGCTATACTCCCCGGCCATATGACCAATTCGACTAACTACAAGGACTCGCCCATGAAAGCGTTCGGCAAAATCCTGGGTCTGGTACTTCTCGGGCTGTTGCTGATCATTGTGGCGGCAGGCTTTGCCCTGACCCACCTCTTCGATCCCAACGACTATAAAGACGAGATCCGCCAGATTGCCCGCGACAAGGCCCACATCGAGCTGACGCTCAATGGCGATATCGGCTGGAGCCTGTTCCCGTGGCTCGGCCTGGAATTGCACGAAGCCAGCGTCGCTACCCTGGCCAAACCTGCCGAACCGTTTGCCGACTTGCAGATGCTCGGCCTGTCCGTGCGCGTGCTGCCGTTGTTACGCCGCGAAGTGCAGATGAGCGACGTGCGCGTCGAAGGCCTCAACCTGCGCCTGAACCGTGACAAGAACGGCCACGGCAACTGGGAAGACATCGGCAAGGTGCCTGTGGCGCCGGGCTCGACTCCATCCGCCACAGCGGGCGCGACCGCCAGCGAGCCGACCGTCGCCGTGGAAAAACCGGCGCAACCGATCCGCCTCGACATCGACAGCCTGACCGTCAACAACGCCCGCGTTGAATACACCGATGAGCTGACCGGCAAGCAGTTCAGTGCCGAAAGCATTCAGTTGAGCACCGGCCCGGTACACGATTCGACCAATATCCCGGTGAAAGCCACCGCGTTCCTTGGCACCAACCAACCGGTACTGCGCGTGCGCACCGAGCTCAACGGCGAGCTGCGCTTCGAGCGCGCCTTGCAGCGTTACAAGTTCGAAGACCTGAAGCTGACCGGCGAACTCGCTGGCGATCCGCTGCAAGGCAAGACCATGACCTTCTCCGCTCAAGGTCAGTTGCTGCTGGACAAGGCAGCGAATGTCGCCGAATGGACCGGCATCAAGATTTCCGCCAACCAGTTGCGCGCCCTGGGCGAGCTGAAAGCCAACGACCTCGACAAGACGCCACAGATCAGCGGCGGCATTTCCATTGCCCAGTTCGATCTGGCGAAATTCGTCGACAGCATCGGCCAGACACTGCCGGCGATGGGCGAAGGCAGCCTGAGCAAGGTCGAACTGGTCAGCCGCGTTGCTGCCACTCCGACCAGCCTGTCGTTCGACAACATCAACCTGAAACTCGATGACAGCAGCTTCAGCGGCCGCATCGCCATCGAGGACTTCACCAAACAATCGCTGCGCGCGATTCTCAAGGCCGACACGTTCAACGTCGACCGTTACCTGCCACCGAAATCGGCCCAGGCCAACAGCGCCACGCAAACCCGTCAGGCCGAAGTCGCCAGCACCGAGGCCGGCGCCGTCGCAGGCACCACGCCGCTGCCGGACAAACCGAGCAAAACCGCCTGGAGCACCGAGCGCCTGCTACCGGTCGAACGCCTGGCCAAACTCGACGTCGATGCCGACCTGACTTTCGGCCAACTGACCCTCGACAAGCTGCCGATCCAGAACGCCGCGCTCAAAGCCACCGGCCAGGGCGGCCTGCTGACGCTGACTAACCTGAGCGGTGATCTGTACAACGGCGGCTTCGTCGCCAACGGCACACTCGACGTGCGCCCAAGCGCGCCGGTGCTCAACCTGCAGACCCGGCTCAACCGCGTGCCGGCGGAAAAAATCATCGAAAGCCAAGGCAAGAATCCGCCGGTCAAAGGTCTGGTAACGCTGACCAGCAGCCTCACCGGCAGCGGCAACAGCCAGCAGGCGCTGATCGATACGCTGAACGGCAACGCCAGTTTCGTCATCAACAACGGCGTGCTGCTCAACGCCAACCTTGAACAGCAATTGTGCAAAGGCATCGCCACCCTCAATCGCAAATCCCTCAGCGGCGAGCCACGGGGCAAGGACACGCCGTTCGAAGAGCTCAAGGGCAACCTGACCGTGCGCAACGGCGTCGCCAGCAACCCCGACCTGAAAGTGCGCATCCCCGGCATGACCGTCAACGGTGACGGCGACATCGACCTGCGCGTGCTCGGCATGGACTACCGCGTCGGCATCATCGTCGAGGGCGACACCAGCGCCATGCCCGACCCGGCCTGTCAGGTCGGCGAGAAATTCGTCGGCATCGAGTGGCCACTGCGCTGCCGTGGCCCGCTGGAACTGGGCGCCAAGGCCTGCCGCGTCGACAATGACCGTCTCGGTCAGGTCGCCAGCAAGATGGCTGGCAACAAGCTCAGCGAGAAAATCGACGAAAAACTGGGCGACAAAGTCAGCCCGGAATTGAAAGACGCGTTGAAGGGGCTGTTCAAGCGATGACAGCGGAGCAATTTTCCACGGCGGTGCTGGAGTGGTTCGACCGCCATGGCCGCCACGACTTGCCGTGGCAGCAGGACATCAATCCGTATCGGGTCTGGGTGTCCGAGATCATGTTGCAGCAGACTCAGGTCAGCACCGTGCTCAACTATTTCGAGCGTTTCATGGCGGCGCTGCCAACAGTCGAAGCGCTGGCCGCAGCGCCGGAAGACGAGGTGCTGCACCTGTGGACCGGGTTGGGTTACTACACTCGCGCACGCAATCTGCAGAAGACCGCGAAGATCGTCGTCAGCCAGTACGCTGGCGAATTCCCGCGCGACGTGGAAAAACTCACCGAGCTGCCAGGTATCGGCCTGTCCACCGCCGGGGCGATCGCCAGCATCAGCATGGGCCTGCGCGCGCCAATCCTCGACGGCAACGTCAAACGCGTACTGGCGCGCTTCACGGCGCAAGAGGGCTACCCCGGCGAACCGAAAGTCGCCAAACAGCTGTGGGCCAACGCCGAGCGCTTTACCCCCCATGATCGGGTCAACGCTTACACCCAGGCGATGATGGATCTTGGCGCGACACTCTGCACGCGGAGCAAGCCGAGCTGCCTGCTGTGTCCGCTCAAGCGTGGCTGTGAAGCGCACATGCTTGGCCTGGAAACCCGTTATCCGATTCCCAAGCCGCGCAAGGCCATCCCGCAGAAACGCACGCTGATGCCAATGCTCGCCAACGGCGAAGGTGCGATTCTGCTTTATCGCCGCCCCTCGACGGGCCTGTGGGGCGGTTTGTGGAGCCTGCCGGAACTGGATGATCTGGAAGATCTGCAGCATCTGGCCGATCAGCACTCGCTGACCATGGGCCAGCAGCAGGCGCTGCCGAGCCTGGTGCATACCTTCAGCCATTTCCAGTTGTCCATCGAACCGTGGCTGGTTCAGGTGCAGGAAGCCAGCCATCACGTGGCCGAGGCCGACTGGCTCTGGTATAACCTCGCCACCCCGCCGCGCCTGGGCCTTGCTGCCCCGGTCAAGACCTTGCTCGAACGCGCGGCCGCCGTCTTGAATGCAGGAGAATCGCCATGACCCGCACCGTAATGTGCCGCAAGTACAAAGAAGAACTGCCCGCGCTGGAACGTGCCCCTTTTCCAGGTGCCAAGGGCCAGGATATTTTCGACCACGTCTCGGCCAAGGCCTGGGCCGACTGGCAGAAACACCAGACCCTGCTGATCAACGAAAAGCGCCTGAACATGATGAACGCCGAAGATCGCAAATACCTGCAGGGAGAAATGGACAAGTACTTCTCCGGCGAGGAATACGCCAAGGCCGAAGGCTACGTGCCGCCCGCCGAATAACCCGCAGATTTCGTAAGCGACGGAATTAATTTAAGAAATTTTCAAAAAGTCGTTGACGTAAATCCGAAAAACCCTTTTAATGCGCCCCGTTGCCCAGATAGCTCAGTCGGTAGAGCAGGGGATTGAAAATCCCCGTGTCGGCGGTTCGATTCCGTCTCTGGGCACCAAATACCGAAAACCCTGAATCGCAAGATTCAGGGTTTTTTTATGTCCGGGATTTGATGGACACTGCTTACCCTTTACGGAAAAGGGCCATCACTCGATGAATCAGAAACGAACCCGCGTCCCCCTGCCCCATCCTCCGCCGTATCGGCAAAGCCGCTTGTGTTATTGGCTGACCGTCATCGCCGGCGTGCTGATTGCCATTGCCGTCTGCCTTTCAATCTACATGCTGATCGAAAGCTGGATCAGCGGCTCCATTACCACCAACAATCGTGGGCCGCGCAGCACCTACACCTTGGCACTGCAACCTCGGCGATACTGGTTCGAGTTCGTTTGGCAGAGCTTCTGGACGGCATTCATGCTGGCCATTGGTGTGTTTGGGTTGTGGATTTATCGCAAAGGGCGGGTGCGCGAGCAGAGGCCGAAGCGCAAGCGCACAAGTCAATAGTGCATGCCGCCTTCACAGAGTGTTGATGTAATCGACGGGCAACAAGACTGTATCCACAGCGGCATCCACTGGCAGGGATACAACAGTGATGACCGGGCAGACGATCATCATGTAACAGATGATCGCTGCCGGCATGCCATCGCTGCCTCCTCCCCGAACACCGAGCAGGTGTAGGCCGCCATCGACCCCTCGGTAATATTCGGCGTCGGACAGACCATCATTCAAGCGCCCGATAAACGTTCCGCAGCCAACCAACAGCAGTGCCAGGCCTATGACACAGCCAATTCGCAGAATCCCTTTCAAAACAGCGCTTCCTTACGTCACAAAATACTGGGCGCGGGATTGTACTCGTGCCTTTCGCTCGTGACTGCTCTACCTGCTGACTCGGCATATCGGTTAAACCAGATTGCCTGTTGCGCGACGGCGCATTCGAACGCGGTCATGTTGGCATTACGCCGCTGCGCGTTGCATGAACTGGAGCGGATGTGAAATGAACTGTCTCTCGGACTTATGTAAATCGTGACGCAGCGCGTCACCAATTCGATCACATTGAATTCGGAACGCACTGCGTTCCGTATGTTGGTCGGCGCCAGTTCCAGGCTCATTCTCGATCCACCTTCGCAAAGGCCGAGCACTTATGAACAAATGCCTTTCGACCGACCCGGTAACCATTGGCGAATCGTTCATAGAGAACGCAGCCGACGGCTACGCACTCGGCGGCTTCACCTGGCGCCACAGTTCGCCCGATCCACAGCGCCCAGTGGTCATCATCAACGCCGCCACCTCCGTGCGCTGTCGGCACTATTCACGGTTCGCGGCCTATCTGTTCTGCCACGGCTTCGACGTGATGACCTACGACTACCGGGGCATCGGCGAATCCCGCAGCGAATCGATCAAAGGGCTGCGTGCCTCGTGGACCGACTGGGGCGCGCTGGATTTCGAAGCGATGCTCAAACGCGCGCAGCAGGAGTTTCCCGGTCAGCCAATCGATGTGGTTGGCCACAGCTTCGGTGGTTGCGCGGCGGGCTTGGCGGAGTCGGGCAAAGTGATCCGACGGTTGGTAACCGTCGGTGCGCAGTTCGCTTATTGGCGCGATTACGCCCCTGAACAGCGCTGGCGGATGTTCGGCAAGTGGCATGTAGTCATGCCTTTGATGGCGCTGCTCTGCGGCTATTTCCCCGGCAAACGGCTAGGTTGGCTGGAGGACACGCCAACCGCCGTAGTCCGCGACTGGAGCACGCCCACCGCACGTTACGAGCAACGCCCAAGCGGTCGCGCACTGATGAAAAAGGCGGGCGCCCTGCCCTTCGATGGCGTCCGCGCGCAGACCCTCGCCATCAGCCTCAGCGATGATCCTTACGGAACGATCCCGGCGATCGAACGCCTGCTCGGCTACTTCAGCAACGCGGCAAAAACCCATCTGCGCATTGCGCCGCAGGACATCGGCGAACGACAAGTCGGACATTTCGGCTTTTTTCGCAGCGCATACCAAGCCACACTATGGCCAATTGCTCTGACCTGGCTGCAGACCGGCGCACTGGCCGCCGATACACCCGGCCGACAAGTGCCACGCAGCTGAGCCCCTCTCAACGCACGACGGAACACATCATGGCCTCCGCCAACAAGCAGCAAAAACGCGCCACCCGGGCCAAAGCCAAGGCCAAGCAGAACCGCACCAAGCGTGCCGAAGCGCCGGTCGAGCTGGACCCGAACGACGACCGCATCGATTTCGAATCGGTGGACCTGACCGAGCTGTTCAAGAAAATGATCGACGCCGAGAAGATCAGCCAACAGGCCATGTGCACCGCGTTCCTTGAAGATCCGCTGCTGGAACTGGTCTATGAGCAGGAAGGTGAAGAAGGCGCGATGGATTTCATCCTCGCCGCGCTGATCGAGTATCGCCAGTGGTCGCAGGAAACCGACGAGGCCGGCGCGCTGGCGTGGATCGAATCCCCGGCATTCCAGGCTGACTATGTAGCGGCATCCGACGCGATCGCTGCACAAACCCAACAGAAGAACTGAGCTCCCATGGCATCCCTGAACAAGCAACAGAAACGCGCCAAACGCGCCAAGGCCAAAGCCAAGCAGATCCGCATGGTCGGGCGCAAACCGCTGGATCAGGACGAAGATCTCGGCCACCTCGCCGAGCCGATCCCGGAATACACCCTGGCGATGTTCAGCAAAATGCGCGACGCCGAAGCCGTCAGCCGCAACGAAATGTTGCTGACCCTGCTGCGCGAACTGGCCTTCATCATCGTCGACCATCCTGAACTGCTCGACATGGAAAACGCCGACAACGAAGGCATGGCCGCCACCCACCTGGCCGCCGACATGCTGATCGACTACCGCATGTGGGCCGACGGCATGACCATCGAACAAGCCCAAGCCTGGCTGAGCGAGCCGCAGTTCATTACGGATTTCGGCGTGGCGCTGGATGTTTATGGCAAGTCGGTAGAGCCCCAGGAAGACAAGAGCGAATAAGCCCTTCTCAGAAACAAAAAACGGCCGCTAGTCATCCCTGACAGCGGCCGTTTTTGTTTGGATGGCCTAGCTACTCTTTGTCCGGTGACGATGTATATCCCATTGACATATCCCCAGCACGATCTATCCTGAGCTAATCACAGGAACAGACCCGGGAGCTCGAATATGGAGCAGACCACAATTTTCATGAGCAACAGAAGTCAGGCAGTCCGACTGCCAAAGGCAGTTGCGATGCCCGGCGACGTTAAACGAGTGGAAGTCATCGCGATTGGCAGAACACGCGTCATTACGCCTGCTGGAGAAAGCTGGGATAGCTGGTTTGATGGCGACAGCGTCAGCCCTGATTTCATGGCTAACCGTGAGCAACCCACTGAACAGGAGCGCGAGTCGTTCTGATGATCAAGTACATGCTGGATACAAATATCTGCATCTTCACCATCAAGAACAAACCACAAATTGTCCGGGAAGCCTTCAATCGACATTCCGGGCAGTTGTGCATCAGCGCTATCACGCTTATGGAGCTTATTTACGGTGCTGAAAAGTCGGCGGCCCCGGAGAAAAATCTGGCAATTGTTGAAGGATTTGTCGCGCGACTGGATGTCTTGCCTTTCGATAACGACGCAGCCGCACAGGCCGGGATGGTTCGATCTGAACTCGCGAAGGCTGGAACGCCGATCGGGCCATACGACCAAATGATCGCTGGCCACGCACGCTCACTTGGACTCATTGTAGTGACGAACAACGTACGGGAGTTTCAACGCGTTTCCGGTTTGCGAATCGAGGACTGGGTTTAACCTGACTGGAAAGCTCAGAAACAAAAACGGCCGCTAGTCATCCCTGACAGCGGCCGTTTTTACATCACGCGTTGCAGATCAGTTCAACACCACCGCACCACGCTTCTCCAGCTTGCGACGGCGCGACACCAGCAGACCAGCGGCTACCACCATCAGACTCAGCAGGCCCGTGGCAAGGATTTCCACGCGGTGGGCTTCCTGGAACAGCATGATGGTCAGCGCGGCGACGATGAAGATGATCACCGCCCAGGTCAGCCCCGGGAACAGCCACATGCTGAAGACGATCTTCTCGCCGCGCGCCATGCGCTGCTTGCGCATGCGCAGTTGCGAGAAGGCGATCACCAGGTACACCAGCAGGGCGATGGCGCCGGAGCTGGCCAGGAGGAACTCGAACACCGCTGCCGGAGCCACATAGTTGGCGAAGGTGCAGAGAAACGCAGCGCCGGTGGACAGCATCACCGCCCAGTAAGGCGTGCCGCTCTTGTTGGTGCGGGTCGACATGGCCGGGGCATCGCCGCGTTTGCCGAGGGAGAACAGCATGCGCGACGAGGTGTACAGCGCCGAGTTCAGGCAACTGGTCACCGCGACCAGTACGACGATGTCAACGATCATCTTCGCATTGGGAATGCCCATGCGCTCAAGTACGGTCTGGTAGGAACCGAGGTTGGCCAGGGTAGGATCGTTCCACGGCACCAGCGCCACCACGATGAAAATCGAAACCAGATAGAACAGGCCGATCCGCCAGATCACCGAGTTGGTGGCCTTGGAGATCTGCTTGCCTGGGTCCTTCGATTCCGCCGCCGCGATGGTGACGATCTCGGTGCCCATGAACGAGAACATGGTGGTCAGGATCGCGCCCAGCACAGCGCCCATGCCGTTGGGCAGGAAGCCGCCACTGTCGAACAGATGCGACACACCGCTGACCTGACTGGTCGGCAGGAAGCCAAAAATCGCCGCCAGACCGAGGCCGATGAAGCCGATGATCGCCAACACCTTGATCAGGGCGAACCAGAACTCGAACTCGCCGTAATTCTTCACGCTGAACAGGTTGGTCACGGTCAGCAGCATGGTGATGACCAGCGCGAAAGCCCAGATGTCCACGCCCGGGAACCACGCATGCAGGATGGTCGCGGCGGCGTTGGCTTCCAGCGGAATCACCAGGACCCAGAACCACCAGTACAACCAGCCGATGGTGAAACCGGCCCAGTGACCGATCGCGCGGTCAGCGTAAGTCGAGAACGAACCAGTGTCCGGCGAAGCCACGGCCATTTCGCCGAGCATGCGCATCACCAACACCACCAACGTACCGGCGGCGGCGTAAGCCAGCAGCACGGCCGGGCCGGCGGCAGCAATGGCGTGGCCGGAGCCGACGAACAGGCCGGCGCCGATCACACCGGCGATCGACAACATGGTCACATGACGCGGTTTGAGCCCCTGTTCGAGGCCAGTGGAGCTTGGGGTACTGCTCATAGAGACTACCTTTGCAAGGAAAGCGAGTGCATCCGGCGCGTCTGAAAATTCTTTCTCGTAAAAAGAATCCAACGGCCTGTTCCTTATTCTGCACGCAACATTTGCGCCAAAATGTTTCAAGTCCTTGAGTGCCGGGGGCTCCGGCATCCGATGCAAGTCTTTGAGTTTAATGGCTATTCGCCAGAACGTTACCCGGCGACTCACTTTCAAGACGAATCCGCGCACCAGAAACACACAGAAAAAGTGTGCGACGCACAGAAAAAGGGCGAATAAGGAACGTTCGGCCGGATAGCGCTTCCAACACCCCGCCAAAGCTGGCAACATCGCGCCTTTTTTTACGCGGCACCCACGGGTTTGCATGATCAAACACCCGTTCGGTTGTTGATGGGGCGACAGTCTGCTGCGCCGATGCGACAACCCGCCACATGCCACCCGTTTACCGCTCGTAGCGCTGTTGGCTGCCATTGAAACGCTATGCTAGCTTGGCCGCCTCGCCAGGAAGGCCCGCCAACAGCAGGAGCGCAACATATATGAGGAACGCACATGGCTGAGGCCACGCCCGCGCTTGAAATCCGCAACTTGCACAAACGCTACGGACAGCTGGAGGTGCTCAAAGGCATCTCGCTGACCGCCCGCGACGGCGACGTGATCTCGATCCTCGGCTCTTCCGGTTCCGGCAAGTCCACGTTCCTGCGCTGCATCAACCTGTTGGAAAACCCGCATCAGGGCCAGATCCTCGTGGCCGGTGAAGAACTCAAGCTCAAGGCCGCGAAGAACGGCGAACTGGTCGCCGCCGACGGCAAACAGATCAATCGCCTGCGCTCGGAAATTGGTTTTGTATTTCAAAACTTTAATCTGTGGCCGCACATGAGCGTGCTCGACAACGTCATCGAGGCCCCGCGCCGCGTGCTCGGCCAGAGCAAGGCCGAGGCCATCGAAGTCGCCGAAGCGTTGCTGGCCAAGGTCGGCATCGCTGACAAGCGCCACGCCTACCCGGCGCAATTGTCCGGCGGCCAGCAACAACGCGCCGCCATCGCCCGCACGCTGGCAATGCAGCCGAAGGTGATCCTGTTCGACGAACCCACCTCCGCGCTTGACCCGGAAATGGTTCAGGAAGTACTTAGTGTCATCCGCGCATTGGCCGAAGAAGGCCGCACCATGCTGCTCGTGACCCACGAAATGGGCTTCGCCCGCCAGGTCTCCAGCGAAGTGGTGTTCCTTCATCAGGGCCTTATAGAAGAGCAAGGATCGCCACAGCAGGTGTTCGACAACCCGCTTTCGGCGCGCTGCAAACAATTCATGTCCAGCAACCGCTAACGGAGCAACATGCATGCAGAATTTCAAGAAGGTCTTCCTGGCCGCAGCCGTCACCCTCGCATTCAGCGCCGGTGCCATGGCTGAAACCCTGAAAATGGGCATCGAAGCAGCCTACCCGCCGTTCAACAATAAAGACGCGAGCGGCCAGGTGGTCGGCTTCGACAAGGAAATCGGCGACGCCCTGTGCGCAAAGATGAAAGCCGAATGCTCCGTCGTCACCTCTGACTGGGACGGCATCATTCCGGCGCTGAACGCGAAGAAATTCGACTTCCTGATCTCCTCGCTGTCGATCACTGAAGAGCGCAAAGCAGCGGTGGACTTCACCGATCCGTACTACTCGAACAAATTGCAGTTCATCGCGCCGAAAAACGTCGACTTCAAGACCGACAAGGACTCGCTCAAGGGCAAGACCATCGGCACCCAGCGCGCAACGCTGGCCGGCACCTGGCTGGAAGACACCTACGGTGACGATATCAAGGTCAGCCTCTACGACACCCAGGAAAACGCCTACCTCGACCTCACCTCCGGTCGTGTCGACGCGATCCTCGCCGACAAGTACGCCAACTATGACTGGCTGAAAACCGACGCCGGCAAGAACTACGAGTTCAAGGGCGATCCGGTGGTGGAAAGCGACAAGATCGGCATCGCGGTGCGCAAGGGTGACGACGAACTGCGTAACAAGCTGAACGCCGCACTGAAGGAAATCGTCGCTGACGGTACCTACAAGAAAATCAACGACAAGTACTTCCCGTTCAGCATCTATTGATCTGACCTGTGGGACCGGCGCCGTGATCGAGCGGCGCCGGCTCCCGACTTTGCCTGCCGCAATTTGAACAGAAACCCATGATTATCGACCTCTACGGATTCGGCCCGGCGCTTGCCGCCGGTGCGCTGATGACCGTCCAACTGGCCCTCACCGCCCTGTGCCTGGGCCTGGTGCTCGGCCTGCTCGGCGCCTTGGCCAAGACTTCCCCGTACAAGCCGCTGCAATGGCTTGGCGGCACTTATTCGACGCTGGTACGCGGCGTCCCGGAATTGCTCTGGGTGCTGTTGATCTACTTCGGTACGGTCAACCTGATGCGCGCCCTTGGTGAGTATTTTGGCAACCCCGACCTGCAACTCAACGCCTTTGCCGCCGGCGTGATCGCACTGGGTCTGTGCTTCGGCGCCTACGCCACGGAAGTGTTTCGTGGTGCCCTGCTGGCCATTCCCAAAGGTCACCGTGAGGCCGGCCAGGCCCTGGGCCTGTCGAAATGGCGGATTTTTACCCGGCTGATCATGCCGCAGATGTGGCGCATCGCCCTACCGGGCCTGGGCAACCTGTTCATGATCCTGATGAAAGACACCGCGCTGGTCTCGGTCATAGGCCTGGAAGAAATCATGCGCCACGCGCAAATCGGCGTGACCGTGTCGAAACAACCGTTCACCTTCTATATGGTCGCCGCGATCATGTATTTGGGCCTGACCGTGCTGGCGATGGCCGGCATGCACTTTCTGGAAAAACGCGCCGCTCGCGGCTTTGCGAGGAGCGCGCAATGAACTGGGAAGTCATCATCAAGTGGCTGCCGAAACTGGCACAGGGCGCGACCCTGACGCTGGAACTGGTCGCCATCGCGGTCATCGCCGGCCTGCTGCTCGCCATTCCCCTGGGCATCGCCCGTTCTTCGAAGCGCTGGTACGTGCGCTCGCTGCCTTACGCCTACATCTTCTTTTTCCGCGGCACGCCGCTGCTGGTGCAGCTGTTCCTGGTCTATTACGGCCTGGCGCAGTTCGACGCGGTGCGTGAAAGCGCGTTGTGGCCCTACCTGCGCGATCCGTTCTGGTGCGCGACCGTGACCATGACCTTGCACACGGCGGCGTACATCGCCGAGATTCTGCGCGGTGCCATTCAGGCGATTCCACCGGGCGAAATTGAAGCCGCGCGGGCCTTGGGCATGTCCAGGCCGAAAGCGATGTTCTACATCATCCTGCCGCGTGCCGCGCGTATCGGCCTGCCGGCCTATAGCAACGAAGTGATCCTGATGCTCAAGGCCAGCGCGCTGGCCAGCACCGTGACCCTGCTGGAACTGACCGGCATGGCGCGCACGATCATTGCGCGCACCTATCTGCCGGTGGAAATTTTCTTTGCCGCCGGCGTGTTCTATCTGGTCATGGCTTACGTGCTGGTTCGCGGCTTCAAGCTGCTGGAACGCTGGCTGCGCGTCGATGCCTGCCAAGGCCGCTGAAACGTCCCACGTGCTGACGGGCGAGGCCCTACTCGCCCGCTTCACCGCGCTGGATGCTTTTTTGATTGAGCATCAGGCACTGTGGAAACCTCGGCCGTTCACTCACCTACAACTTCCATGGGAAGCATCCTACGCGGAGTTGTCTGCGTGGCTACGCGAGCGGTCGCTGGAAGATGCAGAACGCGCGCATAACCATCCTGCTGATCTTGTCGATGCGCCAGAGCCGTTCGCTTCATTGGCGAAGTTGTCGGCAGAGTTGAGCGCGGTCGGTGAGTTGCCAGGGCATGCGCTGGAACCTGCGGGCCATCGATTGAATGTCGATGTTCCAGGGCGCAAGTGGCAGCAGATTGAAGCGTTTGCCAGTCGCTTGTCTTTCGCCTCGCAGCCGACGCATTGGCTGGACTGGTGCTCCGGCAAAGGGCATCTGGGACGCCGCCTGTTGGGTGCCGGGCAACAATTGACTTGCGTTGAATACGATCCTTTATTGGTCGCCAGCGGTCAGGCACTGAGTCAGCGTCATCACTTGCACGCCCTGCATGTCGAACAGGATGTACTCGCGGCGGATGCCCCAGCCGTATTGAACGCCGCGCACACACCCATCGCCCTCCACGCCTGCGGTGATCTTCATGTGCGCTTGATGCAATTGGCCAGTGCCGCAGGTTGCCAGCAAATGGCGATCGCGCCCTGCTGCTACAGCCGCATCAGTCGTAACGAATATCAGGCCTTGTCCTGCGCAGGATCGGCATCACTCCTACACCTGTCGCTGGAAGATCTGGCGTTGCCGATGAGCGAAACCGTCACCGCCGGTGCGCGCGTCCGACGTCAGCGCGACACCTCGATGACTCGTCGCCTGGCTTTCGACCTGCTGCAACGGCAAGTGCGCGGCGTCGATGAATACCTGTCAACGCCCTCCCTGCCCAGCGCCTGGCTGGACAAACCGTTCGCTGATTACTGTCGCGATCTGGCTGTGCTCAAAGAGTTATCCACAGTCGGCTCGCCAGATTGGTGGACACTCGAAGCCGCCGGTTGGCAGCGGTTGGTCGAAGTGCGCAACCTCGAATTGCTTCGCGGTTTGTTCCGACGACCGCTGGAGCTTTGGCTGAATCTGGATCGGGCACTTTTCCTCGCAGAACAGGGATACGTCGTACGCCTCGGCACCTTTTGCGACACCTCACTCACACCGCGTAACTTACTGCTCCTCGCCGAGCGCGCTTAAATATTAAAGCCTGTGGATAACTCTGTTGATGGATTTGCCGTGGATCCAATATCTGCCCCTGTTTCGTCGACTTAACAACACTGGTCATTTTTTGTTCACATAAATAAAAACCGGTAAAACAGGGATTTGCGAACAAGATGAGAATGGCTTCACAAAACCTCGCCCAAGCAGTACTCGCGCCTCTCAGTTGTGCATAAGCTGCCAATCAAAACGACATAACCGACGAATATTGGGCTAGCCGAGTGAATAACTAAAGGGTCCCGAAAGCCCAGACTCAACTGTACGCCCTGCATAAATGCCTTACCGCGCGTGAGATACAAAAGCTGCGTATAAATTTGCGCACGGCCTGATTTTTCCGGAATGCAAAAATAGTCTGAATTCAGGGGTTTACAGGATCTACCCAATCGCTATAATCGTCGCCCACACGCCGGTATAGCTCAGTTGGTAGAGCAACTGACTTGTAATCAGTAGGTCCCGGGTTCGACTCCTGGTGCCGGCACCATACAAAACAAAGCCCCTGCAGAAATGCCGGGGCTTTGTTGTTTCTGGCGTTTGGAGCTCACAAGGCCCTCGCGGATGCGAGGGCTTTTTGCGTTTCACACCTGACTGATTTCGAGCACATACGAAATCCTCTGCTCGTTCGCACTCCAGACATAGCGCAAATGCTTGCCCTGCTTCGGAATCGATACCGCCGGCGGGCGGAACGCTGCAACGCATTCATGCCCGGGCAACCGCACGCTGTTATAGAGCAAGCCCCACGATTCACCATCGCGCAACTGTCGCGCAAATACCTGCGATGGCCCATAGGCTTCCGGATCGGGCTGATGCAAATGTTCATAGCCTTGGCGAACGTCATGCAGCGGCTTTACCACCCGATTGATGTAAGTACGCATGGTCAATTCGAGATCGGCTTCCCGGGTCGCCGCGAGAAAGCGTTCCTGATGAAAACAGGTTTCAGCGATGGCCGCACTCTGGCTGCTGGCGGCGTAATAGACGCCGAAGGTGCCGTCACTGAAACGGCTGCGTTTGCCGACGTGAGTGAACGCGGCCATCACCGGGCTGGAACCAGGGCCGGACAGGCGATCTTCGGGACGTACGCGGGCCAGTACGCCAGCCTGTTCGACCAGCCGATCGTTGGTCAGCGCTTCAATTGCGTAGGCAACTTCGAGGTCTTCGGCGTCGAGCACGTCTTCGAACAGTGCAATCGGCGGGAAGCTGCTGTTGACGATGCGATACGCCCGCGGCCATGGCACATCCACCAGCGTCGGCGCTTTCAACCGCGCACTCCGTCGAGGTAGCGGCGCACATCGGCGATATCGACCACCCGGCCCGCCAGCATGTAATCCAGCGCGGTTTTGCCATTGAACGGTGCCGCGGTGTTGGGGCTGCTGACCCAGGCGTAGGCGCGTTCGCGGCTGTTGCTGAAGATGATGCTCAACGCCTTGTGAATGCCCATCAGATAAGAAATGCGCTCAAGGGTGTCGTGGGGCAGGCGGATGTTTGGCAGGTGTTTGTATTTATAGAATGTGGTGTTGCCGACTCCACCGAGCAGGGAGCGTTGTTGCTCGGCGCTACAGCCCCAATGCTCCATGAGGCTGAAGAAGAACTTCAGCGCAACGCGCCCGGCTTCGGGGGCGTCGAGTTGTTCGCGCGGGTTGAACGCAGTAGATGAAGTTGGCATTTGGCCGCCTCCAGAGAAATCATCATGCTTTGAGGTTAGTACATATCTGTACATTTACTCAAAATTAATACACAGATGAACAACCGTGCAGACTGAAAAATCCATACTGCTTGCACACATTTTTTGATCTCCATCACCCTCATCCCAGCGAAAACCCCGATCCTCTGTCAGCCTCCAGCCATCGGCGGGGAAATCAATTCGCTACTAAATCCGCGACAACTATGCTCAGGTGCAGGAATATAGCCGGCATATGGCGCCGTTTCGGTCGTTTCGTAAACAACAATACCCAGCCCACTTCAGAGGGCATTACCCATGGATAGCAGAACCTTACGCAACCTCATGCGCATCGTGCAGACCGGCTCGCTGTCGGCCGCAGCCGAGCATTCGTGCCTGACCGTGCAGGCGTTGGCCGCACAGTTGAACAAGGTCGAAGAGCAGTTCGGTTTCCGCTTGTTTCGCCGTTCCAACAAGGGCCTGACGCTGACGCCGCAAGGCACGGAGCTCACGCCTTACATCGACAAAGTGTTGATCGCCACGCGACAGATGGAAGAAAAGGTCGAGGCGCTGAAGGTACCCGGGCAGCGCACGTTGAAGGTGGCGTTGAACAACACCCTGTCGCCTGATTTCAACCGACGCATGATCGGACGCCTGATCGAGGTGTTTCCCGATTACCAGATGGAATTCAGCTACGCCGAGTCGATGGAAAACCTCAGCAAGCTGAAGAACGAAGATTTCGACCTTGCCGTGCTGATCGGCCCGCAGCGGCCGGGGCTGCCGAGCATCGTCCTGCCGGAGGTGCAGGTGCAGGTGGTCGGTGCGCATTGCGGTCAGGAAAACGATCCGCTGACGTTGCTGGGCAACAAGTTTCAGGTGCGTCCTGCGGAAGATTGTCCGTATTCCCACAGTTTTCTGCGCTTTCTCGACGCCGGACTGGGCAATCACGAGAACGGCCAGCGCATGGTCTATTCCTGCAGCGAAACCCTGACGCTGTCGTTGATCACGCAGATGGATGCGGTCGGCATGGTCTCGCGTGAAGCGGCGCAGAAGAACGGCCTGACGATTTTTCCCGGTTTCGAGGATTTCCTCGAAGTGCGCCTGGCGGTAAACAACCCGGAGTTGTCCCACCAGGCGCTGAACGACGTCGTTGATCTGCCGCTACATGAACGAGCCGAGCGCAATGTACGCAGCCGTCCCCACCGCCACACTGAGAAAGAGGTTTTTGCTGAAATACGCACATAGCAACGTCGGAATCGCGGCATAGAATTCCGGGCGATCGAGCTGGATCTGCCGGTCCTTGATCAACAGGGGCGTGAGGCTGATCGCAGCGACGATCGCCACCGGCAGATATTCCAGTGCGCGCGCCACGAAGGGCGGCCAGTGGTCGGTGTTGATCTGCAGTGGCAAGGCGCGCGGCAGGAAGGTCACCGCCATCATCAGCACCACCACCAGAATCAGGAACGTTTGGTCAGGCATACACCCACTCCGCAGCCCACGAACGTGGCGATGAATACGTTGAAGGGCGAACTGCCGATCAGGCTCAGCGCACCCATGCAGACCACGGCGGCAGCGGCAGCGATCAGTTTGTTGCGCGTGTTGCACAGCGAGACCAGCACGTAGAGCATCATCGCCGTCAGTGCATAGTCGAGCTGATATTTGATCAAGTGCGCCGCGTACTGCGCGCAAACTGCGCCAAGCAAACCGCCGAGTACCCACGAGGTGTGACAGAACAGGTTGAAACCGATCAGATAACGCACGTTGACCGGCGCGCCTGTGCCGAGCTTGACGCTGTGAAAGGCGAAGGACTCATCCGTCAGGCCACCGGCGTAAGCCCAACGCTCCATGCGGCTCAAGCCCAATGCACGCAGGGCTTTGGCCATGTACACCGACATCAGCATGTGCCGCGCATTGATCAGGAAAGTGGTCAGCACAATGGTGGTCAGCGATGCGCCGCTGGAGATCAGCGCCAGCGCGGCGAATTGCGAAGCGCCGGCATAGACAAACAAGCACATCGCCACCGGCAGCCACATCGGCAGGCCGGCGTTTACCGCCATCAGCCCGAAAACAAACGACACGGTGAAATACCCGGCGACCACCGGGCTGGCTTCGGCAAACGTGCGCGACGGCTGATGAGTCGCCATCAGCGGCGCGCTGCCGGACCTTTCATTCATAGATCCCTCTCAAATGTTCGTTCGCCGTGAGGCTCGCAAAAACCCTGGGCAGTCCAGAATCGCTTGCCCGCGAGGTTAGCATCGTCGACGAACAGAAACATCCGCAGCACCCCGACCCGTTTCATGTCGGACGACGCTGCTTCAACCAGACGCTGGCCCACGCCCTGACTGCGGTAACGCGGACTCACGGCCAGATGATTGATCGTGCCGCGACTGCCGAGCATGCCGCCGAGCACCGCGCCGACGATCTCGCCAGCCACATCGAACGCCAGATACGCCGTGGTGGTTTTCTGGATCAACACGCCGCGCAGGCATTTGGCGTCCTGCCATTCGCAGAACGACACTTCGTCGAACTGGCGGAAGAAGCGCTCCATGCGTTGCGCATCCTTGGCAGTTGCGCGGCGCAGTACCACTGGCGTCGAGCACTCGACGCCGTCGATTGGGGTGATCTGATTAGCGAACAATGTCGAAAGCGGTCCCGGGCCGCGAGAAGGAAATCGCCAGAATCTGCCGGTACGCCATGGCATGGGTGTGGGTATTGCGCGCCGGGGTCACGTAGTGGCGCATGTCGCGATCGAGGAAGTAGGTGGTGTCGAGAATTTCCTCGTAGGTGGTCGCCGCCAGTTGCTGCTGATGGATGTCATACAAACGACTCTCAGCACCCTCGACATTATTGCGCCCCCAGAAGTGCACGCCGCTGAACGGATAGCCGTCGCAATGAATGCCTTCAGGGGTGATTTCCAGCTGTTTGCCGGGTTTGATCTCGATGCGGATCTGATGGATCTGGCACTGCCAGATTTCATCGTGCAACTCTTCCGGCAGGACACTTTTGTACACTTCGAAATCGGTGTCGATCAGGCTGCGCATCACCGGCGAAGAGATCACTTCTTCGGAAAAGTCCTGAAAGTGTCGTACCACGCCACCGACGTAAGCGTTGTTCTCTTTCGATTGCACGTAAGCGCGGTGCTCAAGTTGCTTGAGCTCACGGGTTTTCGGATTGTATTCAAAGTCGCTGTAACGACGATAACGCATGCCGGCTTCGGCCTGACCGTAGTAGCTGTCAGGCTCCATGTTTTCCCAACTTTTGGTCAGTCTGACGAAGTCGGCAAAATGACCGTAGAGATTGAAGTCACCACCCTGGACGTTGACAAACTTGTCGCGCCGTAGCGATTCGCCCACTTCTCTGTTCAAAACGATCATTACCAAATTCTCCGCTGCGTTGAACGCCCTAATCTATTGGGTGGAGAATTTGCGTCCATGAGAAAGAATTTCAGGCATTTGAAGCACTGCTTGAAACGGAATCTGCAGCGCTTGAAAAACGACTTTTACATGACAAGAACACCGGTTATTTGCGGTTCGCGCTGAAAAACCGCCGAAAAAAAACCCCGAACGAATCGGGGTTTTCTCATGTTTCTTACAGCGGATCGATCATCAGAAGATGTTGATCGGATAGTCCACGAATACCCGCAGCTCATTACCGCTGACGTTGTACTCGCTGGATTTCTGCGACACGCGCAGGATCGAGCTACGCAACTTCACGCTCAGGTCTTTGGCCGGGCCACTTTGCACGACGTACTTGAACTGGTTGAAGATCTCGCGCTCGGTGCCGCCTTCGCTGGTGGACGTGGTGATGTTGTCGCCGCGCACGTAAGCGAAGTTGTAGCTCAGACCCGGAACGCCGAAAGAACCGAAGTCCAGACCGTAACCCAGCTGCCAGCTGCGTTCGTCTTCGGCGTTGAAGTCAGACCAGTAGGAGTTGGCCAGGTAGATGGAGTTGCCACCGTCGCCGACACGACCCTGGTCTTTCTGATAGCCGCCATAGGCGTAGCCCAAGTTGCTGTCGCCAGTGGAACGCTGATGCGCCACGGTGAACGAGTGCGGGCCGGTGGCGAAAGTGGCTGCCAGGCTCCAGATCTTGTTGTCGTCGCCAGTTACACCGTTTTCGCGGACATAGGAGCTGTCCAGCTTGGTGCGATAGCCGTTGAAATCCAGGGTCAGGGACTGATCCTTGTTGAACGGAATCACATAGTTGGCATTCACGTACTGTTTCTTCAAGACGTCTTCAACGTCGGACGCATACAGCGCGCCTTTGAAGTGTTCGGTGAACTGATAGCTGCCGCCCAACACGTTGATCGATTTCAGACCGCCGCTGTCGCGGCCTTCATCGCTCTTGCGCGATTCGGCGGTGAAACGGCCGGCGTTCAATTCCAGGCCTTGGATTTCACGGGAAGTGATCAAGGTACCGGTATAGCTTTCCGGCAGCAGACGCACGTTGTCGTAGCTCAGCACCGGCAGGGCCGGCATCTGGTCGCCATAGGTCAACACGGTGTTGGAAACACGGAATTTGACCGCTGCGCCGCCCTTGGCGATGTCGTGGTTCGCACGACCGTCATTTTCCTGTCTGAAAAAATCGATGCCGCCGGCGCCGCTACGGCCCTTGCCGCCGTCGAGGCGCAATGCGTACAGACCGAAAGCGTCCACGCCGACACCGACGGTGCCTTGAGTGAAGCCCGACGAGAACGTACCGATGGCCGCTTGGCCCCATTCGGCCTTGTCCTTGTTACCGTCTTTGTAATCACGATTGATGTAGGCGTTGCGCAACAGTACTTTCAGGCTGCTGTCTTCAACGAAACCCTTGGATTCGGCCTGGTCGTTAGCCATGGCCTGTGTAGCACTCAACATCCCCAGTGCGATCAGACTGATTCGCTTGTTCAACATTTTGTTTTCCTTATTACGGGTTGAAACGCGCTGTGTCGAACGGCTGAAACGGCGCTTTCTGCACTCTTGTATTCACCCCGAAACAAAAAAGCCCGCCGACGTTAACGTCATGGCGGGCCTGCTCCTTATTTTGAGTCATGGCGGTTAGCCACAGGCGTTGGGCCGAATCGTAGCCGCGCCCTGAACTGTGTGTCAATTTCAAGAATCGTCTTTAAATAGGCGAAAAACGTCTAAGAAACGTAATTTTTTTGCTGGGCGGTTGCAGAAAAAACCGATTAAACAGAGAGTTTGAACTGTGGGAGCGAGCCTGCTCGCGAAGCGCTGGATCATTCAACAAAGTCATTGGCAGGGCTGACGCCTTCGCGAGCAGGCTCGCTCCCACCTTTGAATACCTGTGGATAAAAATCAGGCAAAAAAAGCGCCGCCATCCCGGCAGCGCTTTTACCAATCCCTATTGTTCTTATCCTTCCATCACATCCCACAAGGCTTCCAGCTCGGCCTCGCTGAACAGGCCAGCGGGGTAGCGCTCGATCATCATCCGGCGCGGATCAGGTTGTCTGATCTGACGCGTTCCATTGGACTTCAACCAGTGCGCGACAAGCTGGAGCGATTCGCCGTTGACGGCCATGGGATGCACAGTCCGCTCGCTGATTACGTTCACTTCGGCGTTCATTTCAGCGCTCTCTCCCCGTTCGTGAGCGGCTACGTTATCCAAGGTTTGTGACAGAACTGTTGAAGTTCCCCTCCCTCCCTAGTGCATCAGGAGCAATACAAGAGCTATGCCAAGGCGACCCGAATGTCGACCGGCGGATACAAACAAGCCCGCGGTCCTGACGGGCCGCGGGCTTGCTTTGATGCTGAGCGAGCTAATCATTGCCTGGCTGATTTGTGAATCAACTCAAGCTGTTACGACTCAACTCACTCTTTGTGCGGCGCTGGCTGCTGTTGGGTAAGGCAGTGAATATTGCCGCCACCCAGTAACAGTTCGCGGCCCGGCACCATCACGACTTCGTGCTGCGGAAACAGCGTCTGCAGGATTTCCCTGGCCGGGGCGTCCTTCGGGTCGTCGAAGCTCGGCGCGATGATGCCACCGTTGACGATCAGAAAGTTCACGTAGGAACCGGCCAGACGCACGGAAGGATTGCGCTCCTGCGAACCGTCCACCGCATCGACGCCGGCGCACTCTTCTTCGGTCGCATAGAGCGGCCCCGGAATCGGCATTTTGTGCACCGTGAACGGGCGGCCCTTGGCGTCGGTGCTGCTTTGCAGCACTTTCATTGCGGCCTGGCAGCGCGGGTAGTTTGGATCCTGCGGATCATCGGTCCACGCCAGCAGCACTTCGCCCGGACGCACGTAGCAGCAGAAGTTATCCACATGGCCGTCGGTTTCATCGTTGAACAAGCCATCCGGCAACCAGATGATCTTGTCCACAGACAGATTGTCGCTGAGTACGGCTTCGATTTCTCCGCGGCTCAGGTGCGGGTTGCGATTGCGGTTGAGCAGGCATTCTTCGGTGGTGATCAGCGTGCCTTCGCCGTCGACATGAATCGAACCGCCTTCGAGCACGAAACCTTCAGTGCGGTAACGCGGGCTGCGCTCGATCTCGAGGATCTTGCCGCCGACCTGCGAATCACGGTTCCACGGTGCATACAGGCCGCCATCGAAACCACCCCAGGCGTTGAAATCCCAGTTCACACCGCGCACTTCGCCCTGGTTATTAATCACGAAGGTCGGGCCGCTGTCGCGAACCCAGGCGTCGTCGCTGGACATTTCCACCACGCGGATATTCGGCACATCGAGGCGCGCGCGGGCGTTTTCGTATTGGCCGGCGGAGACGGCAACGGTGACCGGCTCGAAACGGGCGATGGCTTTGGCCACGGCGGCGTGCGCGGCCTGCGCCGGTTTGCCGCCCAGACGCCAGTTGTCCGGGCGCTCGGGCCAGATCATCCAGGTCTGGGTTTGTGGCGCCCACTCGGCCGGCATGTAGAAGCCATCGGCGCGTGGGGTACTTTTCAATGTGGTCATCAGGACTCCAGGGAACCGTCGAGGGTTTTCAACGCGCCGTACAGATTCGGCCGGCGGTCGCGGAATGAACCCCACGCGCTGCGAATATGTTCCAGCTCGTCGAGGTTGAACGTGTGCACAAGAATACCTTCTTCGGTTTTATTCAGCTCCTGCACTTTTTCGCCGAACTGGTTGGCGATGAACGACGAGCCGTAGAAGGTGATGTCGTAGCCGTCCTGCTCTTCATTGCCGATGCGATTGCTGGCAATCAGCGGCATCAGGTTGGCGCCGGCATGGCCCTGCTGCACTCGCTGCCAGTGATCGCGTGAAGAGATGGTCTTGTCGTGCGGCTCGCTGCCGATCGCGGTCGGATAAAAAAGAATTTCCGCGCCTTGCAGGGCCATGCTGCGTGCCGCTTCCGGAAACCATTGGTCCCAACAGATGCCGACGCCGATTTTCGCGTAACGGGTGTTCCACACCTTGAAGCCGGTGTCGCCGGGGTTGAAGTAATACTTTTCGTGATAGCCCGGGCCGTCGGGGATGTGGCTTTTACGATAAATCCCGAGGTTGCTGCCGTCGGCGTCGATGATCGCGATGCTGTTGAAGCGTGCACGCCCGGCCAGTTCGTAGAAGCTGATCGGCAGCACTACTTGCAACTCTTTGGCGATTTTCTGGAAATGCTTGATGGCGACGTTCTCTTCAACCGTCGTCGCCAGTTGCAGGTAATCCGGATTGGGCTTCTGGCAGAAGTACGGTGCCTCGAACAGTTCCTGGATGAGGATGATCTGTGCGCCTTCGGCGGCGGCTTCGCGGACCAGTCTTTCAGCGGTTTCGAGGTTGGCTTCCAGGTCCCACGAACAGGCCATCTGCGTGGCGGCGACGGTAACGATACGGCTCATGAATCATCTCCGGGCTAGTGCTTTGACAGTCGAAGAATTCGACCGAAAAGAAAACGCGCGCACCGGACATAAGATCACCATGCCGGAGCAATGGCGACTTTATAACCGATAAATATCGACTTTAAAAGCTGTACAGAAGGAATCTATCTGTTTGAGCGCCAATTTAATCGATACAAATCGGACTTAGACCGAAAACAGATGTGGAAGCGACCCTGCTCGCGAATGCGGTGTATCAGTCAACGCATGTGGCGACTGATACACCGCTTTCGCGAGCAGGCTCGCTCCCACAGGGGATGTGCCTTGCTTACAGGCCTTCGCTCAACACCCGATCCAGCATATCGACAAAGAAATTCACGCTCTGGCGCGACGTCACCATCGGTGGCTTGATTTTGAGGATGTTCAAGTCATCGCCCGTCGGCTGCATGAAGATCCCCAACTCGCGCAGGCGATCACACAGCAATGCAGTCTCGGCAGTTGCCGGTTCCAGCGTCTGCCGATTGCGGATCAGCTCCAGCCCGAGATAAAACCCGGAGCCGTGCACCGCGCCGACCAGCGGATGTTTATCGATCAACGCTTCCAGGCGCGCCTTGAAGTGGCCGCCGACGACCTGGGCGTTTTCCCAGAGCTTTTCTTCCTCCATCACATCGAGCACCGCCATGCCGATCTGGCAACTGACCGGACTGCCGCCCGCCGACGAGAAGAAATAGCCTTCGGCCTCCAGCGCCTCGGCGATTTCCCGGCGAGTGATTACCGCGCCAAGTGGCTGACCGTTACCCATGCCTTTGGCCATGGTGATGATGTCCGGCTCCACGCCCTGCTGTTCGAAGCCCCAGAAAAAATGGCCCATGCGCCCGTAACCGACCTGCACTTCGTCAGCGATGCACACCCCGCCCTGCGCGCGGACCTTTTCATACACCTGCGGCAAATAGCCCGGCGGTAAAGAAATACCCCCGGCATTGCCGTAGACCGGCTCGCAGATGAAACCGGCCAGTTGCCGCTTCTGCTCGGCCAGTTTTTGCAGATGATGCTCGACGCTGCGCACGTAATCCGGTGCCGAATCGGCGCCACGGAATTCGCCGCGATAAGTGTTCGGTGCTGGCACTGGGTGCACCCAGTCCGGGCGACTTTCCAGGGCCTTCGGGTTGTCGGCAATCGACGTCGATACCGCATCGGCGCCGATCGTCCAGCCGTGATACGCCTCGAGCACGCTGATCATGTCGCGCCCACCGCTGAAGGCCCAGGCCAGGCGAATCGCAAGGTCATTGGCCTCGCTGCCGCTGTTGACCAGAAACACACGATCCATGCCCTTCGGCGCCAGCTTCAGCAAGCGCTCGGAAAATTCGGCGACCGCCGCGTAGTTGAAGCGCGAATTGGTATTGAGCAACGACCACTGCCGCGCCGCGACCGCCGCCATCCGCGGGTGACCGTGGCCGAGCACGGCGACGTTGTTGAGCATGTCCAGATAGGATCGGCCGTGCATATCAATCAGGTGATTGCGCCAGCCGCGTTCAATGCGCGGCGGGTCAACGTAATAGTGTTTTTGCGTGCGGGCAAAACTGGCATCGCGGCGTTCGAGCAGGGTTTTCGCGTCCAGCTCAGGCTCGGCGTCGCAGGCCAGCCCGAGCAGCATCGCCGGTGACGGGCACAACGCCTGCCAAGCCGATGCACGGGACGGCGTGCAGAACAGCGGCGCGTCGAGTTCTGCTTCTCGGCACAACTGCACGATCAGCGGCCCAGTGACTTCACCGAGTTTCTGGCCTCTATCCACTGCCACCCCATGTTCAAGAACAGGCGTCACGCCCCACAGGCGAACGCTGAACTGTGGGCCATCGAGTTGCAGCGCACCGTTTGCCGCTTGCTTCAGAACGCCGGCGAACGGCGCTTGCACTTCGGCTCCAGCCGGCACACGCAATTCGACATGCAACGGGAACGTGTCCGGCTCAGTCGCGCTGTCTGGCCGAGTATGTGACAAGCGGTACTGGCCATAACGCGTTGCCGCCAGCCCGTGCACCGCTGCGGCCTCTGTCAGCAAGCGCTGATCAATGCCCGGCTGCTCCCAATTGCCCGCCTCGAAGTGCGGGCTCAACACGCCCAGATCGATCAGCGCGAATTCGCGCCCGACCAATCCGGGCAGCAATGGCGCAAATTCCGGGTTTTCGACCTTCTGCACGGTCTGGCCCACGGCGGTGAGAATTGCCGCTTCCATCAGCGCCTGCGGCACCGAGGTCGCGACGCGAAAGATTTCCCACTCGTGACTGAGATTGTCGCGGCTATACATATTGGTGGGGTCGATGCTCACCTGTTGCTCGCCACTGAGCACCAGCACCGCCGCCCGCGCCACGATCAATGGCCACAGCGCTTGCAACTCTGCGTACTGCAACGGATTGACCGCGTGATAAGCCTGGACCGCCGGCAGGATGACAAACGGATCGCCATCGGCGTGATGCAGCAAAGCCGCACAGGTCACCGACAGATCAGTGATGCGCCAGGTGCGCACCAGATCACCGAAGTCGATCACACCCTGCAACTGCCAATGCCGCTGGGCGTCGCGCGCCCAAACGGCGTTGTCATCGGTGATGTCCATGTGAATCGCCTGCACCGGCAGTTTGTCCAGCAACGGCTGCAAACGGCGCTCGGCCTGCTCGGCGGCAGCGCTGATCGCCGCACCCTGCTGCGCGTCGGTGATCACCGGCAACAGATGACTGATCAAAGCGTTGGCGTGACGCGCGTCCCACTGCAAGGTGCGTTCAAGGCCCGGGTGATCGAAGCCTGCCAGGGCCAGATCCATCTCGCCACAGAGTCGGCCAAACCCGGCGACCACGTCCTGGCCAAGATGATCGAAATCGGTCAATGGTTGGCCGTCGATGTACTCCAGCAACCGCACATGCACCGTTTCGCGATTGGCTTGCAGCGACAACAGATCTGCACCGTTATTGGCTGCGATGACGCGCGGCACCTTGATCGCCGAGTGCTCGGCCAAGTATTTGAGCCCGGCGTGCTGGGCTTGCAGCTCCACAAGAGCGTAGTCGCCACGACAGACTTTCAGCACAAAGCGTCCACGCGCGCTGTCGACGCGATAATTCAGATCCTGCTGGCTGCCCAGCGCCTGCAACGTGCCGCTGAACCCGTAATATTCGGCCAGCCATTGCTGCGCCTGCGCCTCTGAAACCTGCGGACCGGGCAAACTGGCGCGATGAATCAACGTGGCGAGCGGCATGAAACGACCCCTGAAATTTTATTAGGCGCTTATATCGCCATCGCCTTGGCGGTTACGCAACCCCCGGCTTCAATGAACGCTCCAATTCAAACCCAACACTCGCGCCCCGCAGCGCTTTGCGCAAGAATGTCGGCCATTCACCTATCAACGGAAATCCTCATGAATGTCATCACCACCGATCTGCCCGGTGTTCTGATCATCGAACCCAAGGTGTTTGGCGACGAGCGTGGTTTTTTCTACGAGAGTTTCAATGCCGAGGCGTTTCAGGACGCCACCGGTCTGGAAACGCAGTTTGTGCAGGACAACCATTCGCGCTCGCAAAAAGGCGTGCTGCGTGGCCTGCATTACCAGTTGCAGAACACCCAGGGCAAACTGGTTCGCGTGACCGCAGGTGAAGTGCTCGATGTGGCGGTTGACATCCGTCGCAGTTCGCCGCACTTCGGCAGATCGGTGGCGGTGCGCCTGTCGGCGGAAAACCATCGTCAGGTATGGATACCGGAAGGTTTCGCTCACGGCTTCGTGGTGCTGAGCGAGTTCGCCGAATTTCTTTACAAGACCACCAACTATTACGACCCGTCTTCCGAGCGCAGCATTCGCTGGGACGACCCGGCGCTGGGCATCGACTGGCAACTGGACGAAGCGCCGAAGCTGTCGGCCAAGGATCAGGCGGCTGCGCTGCTCAAGGACGCTGACGTCTTCGCCTGAGGCCGGGCATAATGCGCCTGTCACCTGAGGCGTATCCGGCACATGAAACCACCGCTCCCCCGCAGACCTCGCTGGCGCAGCCTTGCACTGTTGGCCCTGTGCCTGGCGCCGCTGCTGTGGCCGCTGGAACACCTCGCCGAACGCTATTACCGCAGCGAGCTCGCCGGGCAGAATCGCCAGACCCTCGATCTTTACGTGGCCAACCTGCTCGGCACCCTGCATCGCTACGAAGTGTTGCCGCAGATCCTCGGCGACCTGCCGGCCCTGCGTGCGGTGCTCGGGGCGCCGGACGACGGCGTCACCCAGGGCAACGCCAATCGCCTGCTGAAAAACATCGCCGCGCAGACCGGCGCTGAAGTCATGTACCTGATGGACACGTCCGGCCAGACGCTGGCGGCGTCGAACTGGGACAAACGCGACAGCTTCGTTGGCCGCAATTTCGCCTTTCGCCCGTATTTCAGCGAAGCAATGGCCGGGCGCCTCGGACGCTTCTTCGGCCTCGGCACCACTTCCGCCAAACGCGGCTACTTCTTCGCCGCTGCTGTGCGCAACGGCGAGAAAATCATCGGCGTGCTGGTGATCAAGGTCGACCTCGACCATACCGAAAGCCTGTGGGGCAAAACCCCGGAACAATTGCTGGTGACCGACCATAACGGCGTGGTCATCCTCACCTCTCGCCCGGAATGGCGTTTTCGCGCCACCCGTGAGCTGAGCGAAACCGAGCGCGCGGCGATCACCGCGATCCAGCCCTATCCGACCCGCGAACCGCGGCCGCTGAACCTGAGCCCCGGCGCCTGGCTGACGCAGACCCACGACATCGCCGAAACCGGCTGGAGCGTCAGCATCCTCGCCCCGCGCACGCTGATCGATCGTCCGGTGCGCACGGTGGTCGCGATCGGCGGCGCCACGCTGTTGGTGGTCATGCTGCTGGTGGGTCTGATGATGCAACGTCGCCGGCACTATCTGGAGCGCATCGCATTTGAGGCCAAGGCGCGCCGCGAACTGGAAGGCCGGGTGGCTGAACGTACCAGCGATCTGGAGGGCCTCAACCGGCGTTTGAAGCAGGAAGTGCTCGAGCGTGAGCAAGCGCAGCAGGAGCTGGTGCGCGCCCAAGACGATCTGGTCCAGGCGGGCAAATTGTCGGCGCTGGGGACCATGTCGGCGAGCATCAGTCACGAACTCAATCAACCCCTGGCGGCGATTCGCAGCTATGCGGAAAACGCCGAAGTGCTGCTCGATCATCAGCGCACCGAGGACGCGCGCGGCAACCTCAAGCTGATCAGCGAATTGACCGGGCGCATGGCCTCGATCATCGCCCACCTGCGCGCCTTCGCCCGCCGCGATCGCCACGCACCGGAAAGCGTTGCCCTGCAACCGGCGCTGGACGATGCGCTGGCATTGCTGGCCAAACGTCGGCGCAGCATGGAAGTCGAACTGATCCGCGACTTGCCCGCCGCCACGCTGTGGGTAGAGGCCGGCGAAACCCGCTTGCGCCAAGTGCTGGGCAATCTGCTGGCCAACGCCCTCGATGCGCTCACCGAAAAAGGCCCGCCGCGCAAATTGTGGCTGAGTGCCGAAGCCACCGCCGACGGCGTCAATCTGTACATTCGCGACAACGGCCCCGGGTTCTGCATGGAAGCTCTTGGCCGCGCCAGCGAGCCCTTTTACACCACCAAGACCCGCACACAGGGTCTGGGTCTGGGACTGGCCATTTGTGAAACGCTGATGCGCGCCTTTGGTGGCGAGCTGTCGTTCGCCAACCACAAACAGGGCGGTGCCCTGATTACCCTGCGCCTGCGCGCCGGCGCGCCCGGAGTCAGCCTGCAACCTTCCGAGGATCGAAGTGCATGACCATCGACAATCGCATCCAGGTAGTGTTGATCGACGACGATCCGCACTTGCGCCAGGCCCTCGGCCAGACCCTGGACCTGGCCGGCCTGAAAATCCTGCCACTGTCCGAAGCCAAAGGGCTGGCGGCACAGCTTGAGCGTGACTGGCCGGGGGTGGTGGTCAGCGACATCCGCATGCCGGGCATGGACGGCCTCGAACTGTTGAGCGAGTTGCATGCACAGGATCCGGAGCTGCCGGTGCTGCTGATCACCGGCCATGGCGACGTACCGCTGGCAGTGCAGGCGATGCGCGCCGGCGCTTACGATTTTCTGGAAAAACCCTTTGCCAGCGACGCGCTGCTCGACAGCGTCCGTCGCGCCCTCGCGCTACGGCGGCTGGTGCTGGACAACCGCAGCCTGCGTCTGGCCTTGAGCGACCGCAACGAATTGAGCGCGCGACTGGTCGGCCATTCGACGCCGATGCTGCGTCTGCGTGAGCAGATCGGTGCGCTGGCGGCGACCAAGGCTGACGTGCTGATCCTCGGCGAAACCGGCGCCGGTAAAGAGGTGGTTGCCCGCGCGCTGCACGACTTGTCGAGCCGCCGCAACGGCCCGTTCGTGGCGATCAACGCCGGCGCCCTGGCGGAATCGGTGGTGGAAAGCGAGCTGTTCGGTCACGAGCCCGGCGCTTTCACCGGCGCGCAGAAACGCCGCATCGGCAAATTCGAATTCGCCAACGGCGGCACGCTGTTCCTCGACGAAATCGAAAGCATGAGCATGGACGTGCAAGTGAAATTGCTGCGCATGCTGCAGGAGCGAGTCGTCGAGCGTCTGGGCGGCAATCAGTTGATCCCGCTGGACATCCGCGTCATCGCCGCGACCAAGGAGGACCTGCGTCAGGCGGCGGATCAGGGTCGCTTCCGCGCCGACTTGTATTACCGCCTCAACGTCGCGCCGCTGCGCATCCCGCCGCTGCGCGAAAGGGGCGAAGACGCACTGGTGCTGTTCCAGCATTACGCCGATGAAGCCAGCGCCCGTCACGGCTTGCCCCCCCACGAGCTGCAACCGGCACACCGCGCGCTTCTGCTGCGCCACACCTGGCCGGGCAATGTACGTGAACTGCAAAATGCCGCCGAACGCTTCGCCCTCGGGCTTGAGCTGGCACTGGACAACAGCGCTGATGGCAGCGGCGGCACGCCGGTAGAAGTGGTCAGTGGCGGCCTCAGCGAGCAAGTGGAAAACTTCGAGAAATCGCTGATCGCCGCCGAACTGGCGCGCTCGCACAGCTCGGTGCGCAGCCTCGCCGAAGCCTTGGGTATTCCGCGCAAGACCCTGCATGACAAGCTACGCAAACACGGTCTGAATTTCGGCGACAGCAGCCACGGGGAAGACCACGAATGAGCAGCGAAAGCGAATACCTGCAAACGGTGCTGCATCACGACATTCCGCTGACCGCCGAGATGGGCCTCGAGGTGCTCGATTGGCGCGAGCAGCAACTGAGCCTGCACCTGCCCCTCGCGCCCAACGTCAATCACAAGAGCACCATGTTTGGCGGCAGCCTCTACTGCGGCGCGGTGCTGGCCGGCTGGGGCTGGTTGCATCTGCGTTTGAAGGAAGAAGGGATTGCCGACGGACACATCGTCATCCAGGAAGGGCAGATCAGTTATCCGCTGCCGGTAACGGGAGACGCCGTGGCCATCTGCCCGGCGCCGGATGCGGCGGTGTGGAAGCGCTTTGTGACGATGTATCGGCGCTATGGACGGGCGCGGTTGACGCTGGATACGCGGATCCTGAATGCGGGAAGCGAGGACGAGGCAGTGAGATTTATCGGGCAGTACGTTTTGCACCGTTGAGGATCAACAGCCCCTCACCCTAGCCCTCTCCCGAGGGAGAGGGAACCGATACGGGGATGCTACAGATTTACGTCGACCTGAAACTGCTTCGCCGAATCCACAATCGACTCGATTCTCCAGGTCGATGCATAGCGCCAGACAACTCGGTCGGCTCCCTCTCCTGGGGGAGAGGGCTGGGGTGAGGGGGAATTCCGGTTCAGCAGTTAACCTCGAGCCAACTCCAACAATCTCTCGCGCCACGCAGCCTTCGCCGGCAGCGCCAGAAAGAACTCATTCAACAGTGATTCTCGCGGCGGATAACTGAACGCCTCGCCGCTCAAATCCAGCACCTCGCCCCCCGCCCCTTCCAGCACGCCCTGCGCTGCCGCCGTGTCCCACTGCGAAGTCGGCGCCAGTCGCGGATAGCAATCGGCAGCACCTTCGGCCAATAGACAGAACTTCAGGGAACTGCCGATATTGGCCAGTTGCAGCTCACCAAGACTGGCGCTCAACCCGGCCAGCAAACGCTCTTGCTCGGGACTGGAATGGCGACGGCTGGCCACCACAGTAAACGCCTCGCCCGGTGCAGGCACATCGCGCACCTGAATCGCCGTCGGCGTACCGCCCTCGTCGCCACGCCAGGCTCCAAATCCGGCACCGCCGACATAAAAACGACCGTTGGTCGGCATCGTCACCACGCCAAACACCACCCGGCCATTTTCGATCAGCGCGATGTTCACAGTGAATTCCTCGCTACCGCTGATGAACTCCTTGGTGCCGTCCAGCGGATCCACCAGCCACCAGCGCTGCCAACCGGCGCGCACGCTCTGCGGGATGTCGGCGTCCTCTTCGGACAGCACCGGAATGCTCGGATCCAGCGCCGTCAGCCCGGCAACTATAAGATGATGTGCAGCCAGGTCGGCGGCCGTGACCGGCGAATCATCGGACTTGGCCGTGACTTCAACGCCGGCACGCCAGAACGGCAGGATCACCTCGCCAGCCTGTAAAGCCAACTCAACCACTGGCGCCATCAACGGATGGGGAAAATTCATCGACGTCTCACTCATAGCTGAATACCCCGCGCTGGCTCAGCAAGTCACGGGTCAAATACAGCGCCGCCAAGGCGCGGCCCTCGGAAAATTGCGGATTCTGCGCCAGCGCCGACAGTTCGCGCAGGTTGACCTTGTCGACCCGCATCGGCTCCGGCTCATCGCCTTCCAGCCGCTCCTCGTAAAGATCAGTGGCCAGCACCACTTGGATTTTCTGGCTCATGTAACCGGGCGACAGCGACAGCTCGGTCAGATGCTCCAGTTGACGCGCGCCATAACCGGCCTCTTCCTTGAGTTCCCGCTCGGCCGCCGCCAGCACGTCCTCGCCCGGCTCGATCAGGCCTTTGGGCAGAGACAGTTCGTATTCGTCGGTGCCGCCGCAGTATTCCTCGATCAACACTGCGTGTTCGGCATCAAGCATCGCGACGATCATCACCGCGCCATAACCCGCGCCCTTGCCGACCAGACGCTCGTATGTGCGCTCCACGCCATTGGAAAATCGCAGCTTGAGTTCTTCGACGCGAAACAGGCGACTGGTGGCGACGATCTCGCGGGCGAGTACGGTGGGTTTCTGGCGCATGCAAAGCTCCTTGGCGTGAACGCGCTACTATAACGCGGCTTTCCCGATTGTTTGCGTCGGATATCTTTTCACCGTTCGAGACGTTGCCATGCCTTCATTACCGTGGTCCGCCATCGATACCGTTCTGCTCGACATGGACGGCACGCTGCTGGATCTGCACTTCGACAACCATTTCTGGCTCGAACACCTGCCCCAGCGCTACGCCGAACTGCACGGCATCAGCCGGGCCATGGCCGAGCTGGAATTGCAACCATTGTTCGAGCGCCACGCCGGCCAGTTGCAGTGGTATTGCCTGGATTTCTGGAGCGCGGAACTGAAATTGTCGGTGCGTGAACTGAAACAGGAAACCGCCCACCTGATCGCCCTGCGCGCGGATGCCGATACCTTCCTCGACGCGATCAAACGCGCCGGCAAACGGGTGATCATGATCACTAATGCACACCGCGATTCGCTGTCGTTGAAACTGGAACGGATCGAACTCGCACCATACTTCGAGCGACTGATCAGCTCGCATGACTACGGCTATCCCAAGGAGAACCCGCAGTTCTGGGATGCCTTGCAGGCGGACATCGGTTTTGATCCGGCGCGCAGCCTGTTTATCGATGACACCTTGCCAATCCTGCGCAGTGCACGGGATTTTGGCGTGGCGCACTTGCTGGCGGTGAAAGAACCGGACAGCCGCAAAGGGCCGAAGGACACAGCGGAGTTTGCCGCCGTCGAGGATTACCGCGATTTGATTGCAGGGCTTTGACGACGCGTTGCTGCCTTCGCGATCAGGCTCGCTCCCACACTGAAATGCGTTTCAAATGTGGGAGCGAGCCTGCTCGCGAAAGCGCTTTCGAATGTTATTCGGGAATACGCAGTACTTGTCCCGGGTAGATCTTGTCTGGATGTTTGAGCTGAGGTTTGTTGGCCTCGAAAATCTTGTTGTACTGGTTGGCGTCGCCATACACGCGCTTGGAAATCGCACTCAGCGTGTCGCCCTTCTCGACCGTGACAAATTTTGCAGCAGCGGCAACGCCACCCGTCACGGTGATCTGATCGTCCACGCCACTCACGCCGGCGACGTTACCCAGGGCCAAGAGAATCTTTTCTTTCTCTTCCTGACTCGCCGCTTCACCCGTGGCGATGACCTTCTCGCCTTCAACCTTGACCTGGATCTTCGACGTATCGATACCGGTCAGCGCTTCCTGCACGTGCTTGGTCAGCGCTGCGCTGTTGGCCTCGGCCTTGTCCGGCGTCAGCGCATCGAGAATCTTTTCACCGGCTTCTTTCAAAAAACTGAACAGGCTCATTGCATTCACTCCATGTAATAAAGGGTCAGTCGTCCAAGCCTAGACCACCCTAGCCAAACCCGGTTCCGGTCCGACCAATGACGCTGCCGCGCCGCAGGCGGTAGAATCGCCACACCCCGCCAACCGCCCGGAGCGAAGATGGACATCAAGCAGCTGAAATTCCTCATCGCCCTCGACGAAACCCGCCATTTCGGCCAGGCCGCCGCGCGCTGCCACATCACCCAGCCGACCCTGTCGATGCGCTTGCGCAGCCTCGAAGAAGAACTTGATCTGCCATTGGTCAACCGTGGCCAGCGCTTCGAAGGTTTCACCGCGCCGGGCGAGCGCGTGCTGGCGTGGGCGCGCACGGTGCTGGCGGCTTACGACGGCTTGCAGGCGGAAGCGGCGGCCTGTCGCGGCAACCTGATCGGTACGCTGCGCCTGGGCGTGGTGCCGCTGTCGAGTTTCGATCCCTTGCCGCTGATGCAACGACTGCACGCGGCGCACCCGGACTTGCGCTTCGAGCTGTCGTCGCTGAGCTCCGAGCAAGTGCTCGAACACTTGGCGAACAACCGCATCGACATTGGCGTGTCGTATCTGGAGCGCCTGGACAGCGAGCGCTTCGATTCGCTGGCCTTCAACGAGACGCGCATGGGCCTGCTCTATGACGAGCGCTCGTTCAACTTCGGCGAAGAACCCCTGAGCTGGGAGTCGCTGATCGAACTGCCGCTGTGCATGCTCACCAGCGGCATGCACTTTCGCCAGTCCATCGACCACAACTTCCACAGCCGTGGCCTGACCCCGCAACCGCTGTTGCAAACCGACGCCGTGCATCAACTGCTGCAAGCAGTACACGGCGGTTTTTGCTGCGCGATCATGCCGCTTGATGGCGGCGCGGAAACCCTCGCTGATCACCTGCGTCTGCAACCGATCGAAAATGCCCACACCCTCGCGCCACTGGGGCTGATCATGCGCCGTGGCGCGCCGCGTTCAGCGCTGGCAGAAGCCTGTTTCGCGCTTTATCACAAATCGTCAAAAGACGCTTGATCGACGGCATCTATCGGTAGATCGGTAATAGCGATTAGACGCGACAACTTGCCGCGCCTAGTCTTGACCTAGATCAAACCGTCGGTGATGCCATGAACGCCAAGCGCCCAGCCTGCGCGGCGCCAGCAATTGAAACGCCCGCGCCTGCCGCCAGCCAGACCTACAGCTACAGCGATCTACCCTTTGAGGCATCGGCCAGCACCGCGCTGGCCGAGGAAGTCGCGTTGGCGATCGCCTACAACGGCATCAGCCAGGCAGTGATGCTGGTTACACCGACCGACCTTGAAGATTTCATCGTCGGTTTCAGCCTCGGCAGCGGCATCATCGAAGACGCCAGCGATATCTACGATCTGCAACTGACAGGCGCAGGCTCGGCGCAATACGCGCAGGTGACCATTGCCAACCGCGCGTTCTGGAACCTCAAACAGCAGCGTCGGCAGTTGGCCGGTACCAGCGGCTGCGGACTGTGCGGCGTTGAAGCCGTTGAACAGGCGCTGCCCGATCTCAAGGTATTGCCGGGCGCAGCCCTGCCACCGATCGAATGGCTCGACGGTTTGCGCCAGCGCATCGGCGCCTTCCAGCCGCTCGGCCAGCATTGCGGCGCGGTGCATGCTGCGGTGTTCATGAATGCCAGCGGCGAATTGCTGCTCGGTCGTGAAGACATCGGCCGCCATAACGCCCTCGACAAGCTGATCGGTGGACTGATACGCCAGAAGATTTCCACCGAAGGCGGCCTGGCGATCGTCACCAGCCGTTGCAGCCTCGAATTGATCCAGAAAGTCTTGCGTGCCGGGATCCAGACCCTGGTCAGCCTGTCGGCACCCACCGGCCTCGCCGTGCAATGGGCCCGGCGCCACAACCTCAATCTCATCCACCTGCCGCAGAAAAGTGCGCCGCGGGTGTACAGCCCCGCGATGGAGAATCAAGCGTGAGCCAACATCATCAAGCCGACCAGAAACCTGTCCCGCGCTACAAGCCTTACAAAGGTGCCGCCGGCGGCTGGGGCGCCCTGATCAGTGTGGCCCAGGCGTGGCTGACCAGCGACAACGCCCTGAAAAACCTGCGCATGATGCTCAAGACCAACCAGAATGGCGGCTTCGACTGCCCAGGTTGCGCCTGGGGTGATTCGCCGGAAAGCGGCATGGTCAAGTTCTGCGAGAACGGCGCCAAAGCGGTGAACTGGGAAGCGACCAAGCGTCGCGTCGATGCCAAATTCTTCGCCAAGCACAGCGTCACTTCGCTGCTGGAGCAGAGCGATTACTGGCTGGAATATCAGGGCCGCCTGACCGAGCCGATGGTCTACGACGCCGAGTCCGATCGCTACAAGCCGATCAGTTGGGAAGATGCCTTCGCTCTGATCGGCAAGCACCTGCGCAATCTGCCGAGCCCGGATCAGGCAGAGTTCTACACCTCGGGGCGCGCCAGCAACGAAGCGGCGTATCTGTATCAACTGTTCGTGCGGGCTTACGGCACCAACAATTTCCCTGACTGTTCGAACATGTGCCACGAGGCCAGCGGCGTGGCGTTGGCGCAGAGTGTCGGTGTCGGCAAAGGCACGGTAACCTTCGACGACTTCGAACACGCCGACGCGATTTTCGTCTGGGGCCAGAACCCTGGCACCAACCATCCGCGCATGCTCGAACCGTTGCGTGAAGCGGTGAAACGCGGCGCTCAGGTGGTGTGCATCAATCCGCTGAAAGAGCGCGGTCTGGAGCGCTTCCAGCATCCACAGCACCCGATCGAAATGCTCACCAACGGCGACAAGCCGACCAACACTGCGTACTTCCGCCCGGCACTCGGCGGCGACATGGCGGTGCTGCGCGGCATGGCCAAGTTCCTTCTGCAATGGGAACGCGATGCGCAGAAAGCTGGTGAGCCAGCGGTGTTCGATCATGACTTCCTCAATGCTCACAGCGCCAACGTGCTGGAGTACCTCGCCACTGTCGACGACACCTCATGGGAGCAGATCGTCGAGCAATCGGGGCTGACCCTGGTCGAGATCGAGCAAGCCGCGCGCATGTACGCCAAAGGCAAGAACGTGATCATGTGCTGGGCCATGGGCATCACCCAGCACCGTCATTCGGTGCCGACCATTCAGGAAATCGCCAACCTGATGCTGCTGCGCGGCAATATCGGCAAACCTGGCGCCGGTCTGTGCCCGGTGCGTGGTCACAGCAACGTGCAGGGCGACCGCACCATGGGCATCAACGAGCGTCCACCGGTGGCGTTCCTCGACTCGCTGGAGCGTCGCTTCCAGTTCAAGGTGCCGCGCCACAATGGCCACAACGTGGTCGAGGCGATTCATGCGATGGCCGAAGGTCGCGCCAAGGTGTTCATCGGCTTGGGCGGCAACTTTGCCCAGGCCACGCCGGACAGCTCGCGCACCTTCGAAGCGCTGCGCAATTGTGACCTGACCGTGCAGATCAGCACCAAACTCAACCGCAGCCACCTCGCTCACGGCAAAGACGCGTTGATCCTGCCGTGCCTGGGCCGTACCGACATCGACATCCAGACCGAAGGCCCGCAAGCGGTGACCGTGGAAGACTCGTTCAGCATGGTCCACGCGTCCAACGGCCAGTTGCAGCCGCTGTCGAACCAGATGCGCTCGGAGCCGTCGATCATCGCCGGCATCGCTGCCGCCACTCTGGGCAGCCAACCGGTCGACTGGAACTGGCTGGTGGCTGATTACGGACGCATTCGCGAACTGATCGCCGACACCATCCCGAATTTCAAAGACTTCAACGACAAGATCAAAAACCCGGGCGGCTTCTATCTGGGCAATTCCGCCGGGGCACGCAAGTGGAATACGCCATCAGGCCGGGCCAACTTCCGCGCCAACCAGTTGCCGAAAGATCTGGTTCACGAGCGCACCCGTGCCACCGGCCAGGTGCCGGATCTGATCCTGCAATCGATGCGTTCCCACGATCAGTACAACACGACGATCTACGGTCTCGACGACCGCTACCGTGGCGTGAAGGGCCAGCGTGACGTGCTGTTCGCCAACGAGGCCGACATCATTCGTCTGGGCTTCCGTCCAGGGCAGAAGGCCGACATCGTGTCGATCTGGGACGACGGTCGCGAGCGTCGGGTGAAAGGTTTTACATTGTTGGCGTTCGATATTCCTGCGGGGCAGGCGGCGGCGTACTATCCAGAGGTCAATCCGCTGGTGCCGCTGGAAAGTACGGGGGATGGCAGCCACACGCCAACGTCGAAGTTCATTGCGATCCGGCTGGAAGCGGCGAGTGAGACTGGGTTGATCATGGCTAAATCCGCTTAACCGCGGAGCCAGATCCGGCCTGCTCGCGAAAGCGATCGACCTGTCAACAGATCTGCCGTGGCGAAGATTTTCGACCGCCCACAAAAAAGGCCGTTTTTGCATGAAAACGGCCTGTCCGAAGTAGCTAAAGACCGGCGAAAATCGGTTAAGTTCCGGTGAAAAAACAGTAACTTGCAATATTGTATACAAGTCGTGTTATTCGTCGGATTTTGATTGTCACGCCCATTGCAGAGCTTCAGGATCGGCGCCGTCATCCCTTTGAGGCTCATCCTCTATGAAGTTCTCCTCGATTCTCTTGTTGTCCCTTGGCCTGGTCAGTGGCTTCGCTTCTGCCGGAGGCACCACCGAAGCAGGTGTGGGCGGCGCATTGGGCGGGGTTCTTGGCTCGGTCGTCGGTCAATCGTTAGGCGGCAATACAGGTTCCACCATCGGCGCAGCCCTGGGCGGCGCGGGTGGTAGTGCGGTCGGCGCAGACAAGCGCAGCCGTGGCGAAGCAGCCATTGGTGGTGCACTGGGTGCAGCCGGCGGTAACGTGGTTGGCCGCAGTCTCGGCGGCACCACCGGCAGCCTGATCGGCTCCGCCGCTGGTGGCGGTGCAGGCGGCGCGCTGGGTAACTACATGGGCAACAAGAGCGGCGATGATGATCGTCGCTACGACCGTGGCCATGATGACCGTCGCTACTACCGCGACCGTGGTCATCCAGGCCGCGGCCATGCCTACGGCCACCGCAAGCATCACAAGTACTATCGCCACCACTAAGGCGAAGGCATGAACAAAAAATCGCAGCTTTTGAGCTGCGATTTTTTTTGCACGTCTAAACCACCAGCCGCTCCAGCGCCCCACGCAAACCTGCCGGAATCGGCACCGGCTGATTGCTCGCGCGATCGACAAACACATGCACGAACCGCCCCGCCGCACACGCCTCGCTTTCGCCAACCTTGAACACAGCAAGTTCGTATTGCACCGAACTGTTGCCCAGCTTACCGACCCGCAGTCCGATCTCGATCAGATCGGGGAAAGCGATCGAGGCAAAGTAATCGCAGGCCGAACTCACTACGAATCCCACCACTTCGCCGTCATGAATATCCAGGCCACCGACCTGAATCAGGTAGGTATTCACCGCCGTGTCGAAGAAGCTGTAGTAGGTAACGTTGTTGACGTGACCGTAGGCGTCGTTGTCATGCCAGCGTGTGGTGATGGGCTGGAAGTGGGGGTAGTCGGAGCGTTGATTCATTCAGGGTTCTCGCATTTTCTTACTTAATTTGATCGTGAGGACGAACACTTTACCTGTGGGAGCGGGCTTGCCCGCGAAGGCGTCAGCACACCCGACCGGTGTCAACGATCAGCAAACCCCTTCCCCTGCGCCGCCAGTTCGCCAATCAATCGCGCCGGCTTCCACTGATCGCCCTGGCGTGTCTCCAGCGCCAGCAAGCGCTGATGGATACCCGCTAGCCCCTGCTGATCCGCCCAGGCCATCGGCCCACCCTTTTCTGCTGGAAAACCATAGCCGTTCAAATACACCAGATCGATGTCATGGGCCGAGCCGGCAATGCCTTCCTGCAGAATCTTCGCGCCTTCGTTGACCATCGCCAGCAAACAGCGCTCAAGGATTTCTTCGGCGCCGATGTCTCGACGCTGGAAACCCAGTTCTTCGCTGACTCGCAGCACCAGTGCATCCACTTCCGGATCATGCTCGGCCTGGCGACTGCCCGGCTCATAGTGGTAGTAGCCGTTGCCGGACTTCTGCCCGAACCGGCCCATCTCACACAGGCGGTTATCCACCTGAACCTCGGGCGCATCCTGCCCCTTGCCAGCTAGCTGCCGAGCACGCCATTCCAGATCGATGCCGACAACGTCGTACATGCGAAACGGCCCCATGGCGAAGCCGAAACCTTGCAGCGCGGCATCCACCTGCTGTGGATAAGCACCTTCGAGGAGCATCTTGCGCGCTTCGAGTACATACGGATGCAGCATGCGGTTGCCGATAAAACCGTGACAGTTGCCCGACACCACGCTGACCTTGCCCATGCGCTTGCCGAGCGCCAGCGCTGCTTCCAGGGCCGCTGGTGAGGTTTGCGCACCTCGCACTATTTCCAGCAGTTTCATGATGTGCGCGGGGCTGAAGAAGTGCAGACCCAGCACCTGTGCCGGGCGCCGGGTCGCAGCCGCGATGGCGTCGATGTCCAGCGCCGAGGTGTTGCTCGCCAGCAGGGCCTCAGGCTTGAGCAGACCATCGAGTTCGCGAAAAATCTTCTGCTTCAGTTCGAGGTTCTCGTACACCGCTTCGATCACCAGATCGACGTTGCGGATCGCCGCGTAATCCGCCGCTGCAGATACGCGAGCCATTCGCGCATCCGCCTCGGCCTGATCAATGCGGCCCTGGCGCACGTTGTGTGCATAAGTTTGCGCGACCGTCGTCAGCGCCTGCTCAAGCATCTGTGGATTGTTATCCACCCATTGCACGTTCACGCCAGCATTGGCCAGGCACATGACGATGCCACGGCCCATGGTGCCCGCGCCGATCACGGCAGCCTGCTGAATCTCGAAGCTTGTCTGGCTCATGTTGTTCTCTTGTGGGTGGCCCAAAGACAGATTCCAACCTTAGTCAGGCCACGACGCTTTTTGAAGTTTATTAGCGTGATGGTCGACATTCAGCGGATGGATGCAGCGCCCACAGACTCTCTGCTCAATCGAGCAAGTGACTGTCCGCCCACTCGCGGACCTTTGCGTAGGGATACTCTTCCAACGCAGCAAAACCCGGTATCGCCCGCGCCTTGAGTTTGGTGAACAACGGCACGCTGATTCCGCACAGGAACCGCGTCAGGCGTTCGGCCGTCGGTAGGCTGCCTGTGTGCTGCTCATGCCTGTGGATAAATTCACCACACAGCTGCGCGAAGTTTTTATCCACAAGCGGCGGCAATGGCGGCGGCTCGGGCAACCGCGCGATCTGGCCGTGACATACCGAACAATGGCCGCAATGTTCAGGGGCATTTTGGTCACCGAAATACTCGGCCAGGCGATAGCCGAGGCAGCGTTCGGTGGCGAACACCTCAAGCATGGCGTGAATTCGCGCCACTTCAGTCCGTTCATGGCGAGTGAAATACTCGTGCAGCTCAGCGCTCAGGGCGTCGCTGGCAAAATCACTTTGCAGCAGGCTGTAAACCTCGGTCATTTGCTTGCTTTCAAGCTCGACCCAGCCTTTTTCCTGGAAGTAATCAAGCGCTGTCACCACGCGATTGCGCTCGGCGGAATACTGCGAATACATCGCCTCGAAATCTACTGTGGCCCAGGTGCGTGCTCGCGTGGACGTTCTGATGATCGCCGCAACGAAGTCCCTGCGTTCGCCTTCGAAGCGCTGGAGCAATGCTTCAGGCTCAAGCAGATATTTGAAGCGGTATTCAGCGTAATAAGCGTAGCGCGGCGCGATCAGGCCTCGCAGTTCCAGCTGCACCAGCAAAGTCTTCAACGGCAACGAGCGAATGTTGCTCTGATCCGCCAATGGCCCAAGCAGAAACTCCCATTGCCCTTCCGGGACCGAGGCTTCGAGTTCATTGAGCACATAGCGAATCCCGTCGCGCTCGGGCGTATCACCGTAGACGAAGTTTTCCAGCACATTGAGGCTGTCGCGATTCGCTAGTACCAGGCAGTCGGAGGGCTGCCCGTCACGCCCGGCGCGGCCGATTTCCTGGCTGTAGTTTTCGATGGATTTGGGCAGATCGAAATGCACGACGTTACGGATGTCGCTCTTGTCGATGCCCATGCCGAAGGCAATGGTGGCAACAATGCAATTGGTCTGCCCGGCCATGAAGCGGCGTTGAATGTCTTCACGCTGATCGTGGGGCAAACCTGCGTGGTATGCCTCGGCCTGAATTCCATTGTGTTGAAGATGCTCGGCGATGTGCTCGGCGGTCTTCTGCAACGTCACGTAGACAATGCTCGGTTGCCCGGGACGCTCGCTCATCCATTCGACCAGACGCCGGCGCTTGTCCTGACCGCGTACAGGCTCGACCAGCAGGTTGAGGTTAGGCCGATAGAAACCGGTGGTCACTACATCGTCTGGAGATATGGCGAATTTGGCCTGCATGTCGGCGATGACTTTTGGTGTCGCCGTGGCGGTGAGCAGCAAGGCCTGCGGGATGTTGAACTGACGTTGGTAGTCCGGCAATTTCAGGTAGTCCGGCCGAAAGTTGTGGCCCCATTCGGAAATGCAGTGAGCTTCGTCGACTACCAGCAACGAGATCGGCACCTGCTGCAGAAAATTGCGGAAGCGCTCATTTTTCAGGCGTTCGACGGAGATCATCAGAATCTTCAATTCCCCCGAACGCGCACGGGCCATGACGTCGTTGGCATCCTCGCGGCTCTGCGCCGAATCGATACTGCCTGCGGAGATACCGTGGCGCTTGAGAAACGCCAGTTGATCCTGCATCAACGCCAGCAACGGCGAAACCACCAATGTCAGGTGTGGCAGTAAAAGCGCCGGCAGCTGATAGCAAAGCGATTTGCCGGAGCCGGTGGGAAAGATTGCCGCCGCGGAGCGCCCCGCCAGCACCGCGCTGACACCGGCCTCCTGACCGGGGCGAAACTGTGGATAACCAAAAACCTGTTCCAGGGTGTGGTGCATTTACTGTCACTCCTTTGACTGCTGCCATGCCCAAAGCCTAGCGGGCGATTGCAGCGAGTCGAGAAAAGGTCGGGGTTGAATCGATACTGAATGATACATGGGAAGCGAAAACCAAGCGTGTAACAATCGAAGCGTCTCGACAAACTTTCGAAAAACCAAGCTACATATATATAACAAACTTAAAAATTACAAACGCAGACACAACAGCACCCTTTATTTATAAAAACACTTCAAACTAACTTGACCGCTCTTATTCATAAGCAAGAGCAACGAAATGACAACTTTAACAATCTTTTTCTGCGGCACCGGCTCCAACAAGTTTGACGAAAACCATAAAAGCTTCTGGGACGGCGAAATCGTTTCTACGCTCGCTGCACACCACAGCGGACGCGAATTTGCCGAGTGGATCGTCGTCGACGGCCCTGGCAGCGGCAATCTGCAAGCCGACGACCTGTTCACCAAGACGTCTGAATACGGCTTGTCCGGCACGCTGTTCGGCAAAGGCTGGGATGAAAACGTGCAGCACGCGTTGAATATCATCAAAGGCAAATGCGATTGGCAGCGTAAACAACTTACCGAGGCAGAATATAACCGTCTGAAAGCCGCAGGTATTCCTATTGAAGATGTAAAAGTGGAAGGCTCCTGGTTCTGGCGCCAGTACAACTATGGCGACCGGAGTATCACGCAACAGAAGTTGCAGGAACAGATCATCAAGACTTTCCGCAAGGACGGCATTATTCCGACGCGTGTCAATCTGCTCGGCTGGAGCCGGGGTGGTATCAGTTGCCATATGCTTGCCAATGCAATGTCCAGGGACGCTGCGCTCAAACATATTCCGGTGAATATCTTTGCGATTGATCCAGTCCCGGGAATTGGCAACTTCCAGGAAAACCGCGTCAAACTCGAATCCAACGTCAAGGAATACATCGCTTTCTATGCCCGCGACGAGCGCTCAAAAGGCTTCAGCTGCGTGATCCCGCAAACCGCTACCGGCACCAGGACTTCGATCTATCCAATGGCCGGTCGCCACGCCACCCTTGCTGGCAACGCCACGGCGCTCGGCGGCGAGCCGAGTAGCAGCAGCGACCTCAACGCGCTGATCGAGCCCGGCCGCATCGTTCGCCATCTCGCCGAGACCTGCCTCAAGCGCTGGGGCGCGCCACTGAGCAAAACTCTCAACCTGAACGATACCGACCTGCGCCGCCTCACCGGCGCCATCGTCAGCGACGAAGCTCGCTACAAGAAGATGCATACTCAGTCCTACACCTACTTCACCGAGCTGGATAAAGGTGAACGCTATGTCTCGCTGGGCAGCAACGGCGTGCCATTCTCGGCAGTCAAAGGCACGATCTACCGGCCGGCGACCGGACTGACCACAAGCCTGCTGGATATTTCCGGTTACCAGCATCTGCGTTGAAAGGCGTTGAAGAATCGGTAGCAACGTCTGGCGCTTTGTTCGTCCCATTCCTACTTCACGCGATGCCTTGTCGGCTATCGCGAGGCGGTGGTGCGAACCTATAGTCGTGGGTGTCGCTGCTTTGATCAGCGACACCCACATCACCCACGCTCTGTACCTGCTGACAGGACGGCTGCGAGCTGCTGCAAGTCGCGCAGACACAGATGCTCAACTGGAAAGCCCCTGCCTAAGGCGAGCAGCCTGATCGCCGCCAATCATCTGTCGGCGACCAGGCACCAGTCATCGTTATCAACACTTCAGCATTGCCTGAAAGTAAGTCACTGGCGTACATTGACCATGATTTTTATTGAGACTTCAGTCTTCACCCGCCGAGTAAGAGAGTTACTGGACGACGATGCCTACGCCACCTTTCAAAAGCAGTTGGTCGCAAACCCGTCTATTGGCGATGTAATCGAAGGAACCGGCGGGGTGCGTAAAGCACGAGTCGCCTCCAAAGGCCAAGGCAAACGGGGTGGCGCACGGGTTATCTACTACCACTTCGTTTCAGCATCACAGATCGCGTTGTTGATGATTATCCAAAAAACGAGCAGCAGGATCTTACCCATGACGAACGGAAAGCACTGAAGGCCATGATTGGAAACTGGAGGTAACCATGAGCAAGTTTTTTGATGAGCTGATGGAAAGCGTGCAGGAAATGGATGAGATTCTTCGGGGTGAAAAAAAGCCGTCCCGCGAATTCTATGTGGATGCATTACAGGTTAAACAGATTCGCAAAGCGACGGGAATGACGCAGGCAAAGTTCGCAGCCTTGATCGATGTCCAATTGGGAACGTTACGCAATTGGGAGCAAGGTCGTCGTCAGCCGACTGGCCCGGCCAAAGCACTACTCAAGGCCATTCATAACGATCCTGTCCATGTGCTGAGTGCACTGGCTGATTGACACATAGCCAGGGCAAGCCACGTCTTTGACGTCCAACCAAGCTGCATTTCAGATCGGAAATAAAAAACCGCCCCAAAGGGCGGTTTTTTATTCACTGCAAACCGCTACTTACAACTTCGGCCCAGCCGCCTTGATCGCGTCGCTCACTTCGAACTTCTTGAAGTTCTCGATGAACAGACCGGCCAATGCTTTCGCTGCCTCGTCGTACGCCGCCTTGTCAGCCCAGGTGTTGCGTGGGTTGAGCAGGTTGGTGTCGACGCCCGGAACGGCCAGTGGCACATCGAGGTTGATGGTGTCGAGGTGCTCGGTGGCGGCACCGATCAGTGCGCCGCTCTGGATCGCTGCGATCACCGCGCGGGTGGTCGGGATGTTGAAGCGTTGGCCGACGCCGTAGCCGCCGCCGGTCCAGCCGGTGTTGACCAGGTAGACCTTGGAGCCGAAGCCGCGGATGCGCTTGATCAGCAGTTCTGCGTACTCACCAGCCGGACGCGGAAAGAACGGTGCGCCGAAGCAGGTGGAGAAGGTCGACTTGATGCCGCTGCCCGAACCCATTTCAGTCGAGCCCACCAGTGCGGTGTAGCCGGACAGGAAGTGGTAGGCCGCTTGCTCTTCGTTGAGGATCGACACTGGCGGCAGCACGCCGGTCAGGTCGCAGGTCAGGAAGATTACCGCGTTTGGCTCGCCACCCAGGTTCTTCTCGGAACGCTTGGCAACGTGCTCCAGCGGGTAGGCGGCGCGGCTGTTCTGGGTCAGGCTGACATCGGCATAATCGGCGTGCTTGGCATCGTCGATGACGACGTTTTCCAGCACTGCGCCGTGCTTGATGGCTTTCCAGATAACCGGCTCGTTCTTCTCGGAGAGGTCGATGCACTTGGCATAGCAACCGCCTTCGATGTTGAACACCACGCCTTCGCCCCAGCCGTGTTCATCGTCACCGATCAGGTAACGGCTTTCGTCAGCCGACAGGGTGGTTTTACCGGTGCCCGACAGACCGAAGAACAGGGTCACATCGCCTTCTTCGCCGATGTTGGCAGCGCAGTGCATTGGCAGCACGTCAGCGGCCGGCAGCAGGAAGTTCTGCACCGAGAACATGGCTTTCTTCATCTCGCCGGCGTAACGCATGCCGGCGATCAGCACTTTCTTCTGCGCGAAGTTGATGATCACGCAACCATCGGAGTTGGTGCCGTCACGCTCAGGCACGCACTCGAAGTTGGCGACGTTGAGCACTTGCCATTCTTCACGGCCAGCCGGGTTGTACTGGGCCGGGTTGATGAACAAGCAACGACCGAACAGGTTCTGCCAGGCAGTCTGCGTGGTCATTTTCACGGCCAGGTAGTGATCTTCCGCCGCGCCTACATGCACGTGGGAAACGAAGTGCTCTTGCGCGTTGTTGAAGGCCTCGACGCGAGCCCACAGGGCATCGAACTTGTCGGCCGGGAACTTGCGGTTGATCGGGCCCCAGGCAATAGCGGCCTGGGTGGACGGTTCTTCAACGATGAAACGGTCGACTGGCGAGCGGCCGGTGCGGTGACCGGTGCGAACAACCAGAGCGCCGGTATCGGCAAGCTCGCCTTCACCGCGATTCAGGGCTTCTTTTACCAGATCATCAACACTCAGATCGGTGTACACGGCGTTATTGGCTTGCGTCATGAGGTTCCCCGTCGGCCAGTGGCCGAGTGTGCTCCAAACGTTTTGTAGTAGAAAGTCGTGCACTACTACCGCGAAAAAAGTGGGCCGGATTATGCCAGAAAAGCCCAAAAAGAGTAGGGTCCTCCCGTCGTAACGGCGATATTCCGTCATTACGCAGTGAATTTACCTGCGCTGAACCGTTTTAGTGACGGGTATCTGACGGCGTATCGACGCCTGCGCCAGCGAACAATTGAGCAATATCGGCCGCGTCGAACAGGTACTGCTGATTGCAGAACTGGCAATCGATCTCGACTTTACCGCCCTGCTCGGCTGCCAGCGCCAGCGCATCTTCCAGCCCAAGACTGACCAGCGCATTGCCGGAGCGTTCCCGCGAGCAACTGCAACTGAAGCGCAAATGCTGCACATCGAACAGGCGCACCTGTTCTTCGTGGTACAGGCGATGCAGGACGGTTTCGTTGTCCAGGCTCAGCAGCTCATCGGCGCTCAAAGTGCTGGCCAACGCGGTAACGTGCTGCCAGCTGGCGGCGCGATCCTCTTCGTCTTTCAAGCGATCGGCGGGGAGTTGTTGCAGCAGCATGCCGCGGGCACGACGACCGTCGGCGAACAGCTTGAAGCGCGTGCCAACCTGCTGCGACATGACGAAATAGTTGGTGAAGCAATCCGACAGGGTTTCGCCGTCGAGATCAACAATGCCCTGATAGCGCTGGCCAACAGTCGGGTCGACGGTGAGGGCTAGAACGCCGTCCGGCATCAGATCGCTCAGGGTGGCGTCTGCGGCGATCTGCTCGGCGTTGTAACGCGCCAGACCACGGATCTCACGCTCGCTGGAGCACTCGATCATCAGCAGCGGAATAGGCCCTTCCGAACGCGCCTGCAAGATCAGCAAGCCATCGAACTTGAGCGTGCCGACCAGCAACGACGCGGCCGCCATCAGTTCGCCGAGCAACTGCGCGACCGGCTCCGGGTAGGGGTGTTTGGCGAGGACTTCGGCGTAGCTGCGCTCCAGCGCTACCAGTTCGCCGCGAGTGTCGCTGTCATCGAAGATGAAGCGTTGAGTGAAATCGGTATCCGCTAGGTCGGTCATAGGTCTGGGTATCTGAATGTGATGACAAAATGATTACAAAACGTGAAAATTTGCGCTTGCTGGCACTTTTTTTGGTGCCGGCGCTTTTTCGCCATGGGAGGCATTTTATGAACAATCCGGGTTTGTTCCAATCAAGGTGGAACCTCGGCCGGCTGGTTCTGTGTAACGTAGTGCCGTTGGCGCTGCTGGCTTTCTGGTTATGGCCTACCGGCCAGATGCTGTGTGTGATTTTCGACGAGTGGCTGTTCCGCTCGCTGAATGCACCGCTGGCCAGCAACCCGATATGGCTCCACATTTGGGCAATTGCAAGTCTGCGCCCGTTCGACATCGTCGTCGGACTGATTCTGCTGACGCTGCTGATCAAGGGCGACTGGGTCTTCAGGGCGATCGACGTGCGTCGCGCGTTCTTCGGTTTTTTCTCGATCCTGCTGCTGATGGTGGTGATCCGCGCGCTGTTTTCCAAATTCGCCGATCACATGGGCTGGCAGCACAGCAGCCCGTCAATGGTGCTTGAGGGCGCCGTGCACATCAGCGATTACTTTCCGCACCTGGAAAAAACCTGGGAGCTGAAGGACCGTTCCGGCCAGAGTTTCCCCGGTGATCATGCCTCAGTGCTGTTGATCTGGGCATTGTTCATGGGCGTGTTCAGCCGCACCGTCGGACAATTTCTAACAGTATGGGGTCTGGCAGTGTTGTTCATGCTGCCGCGTCTGGTGGCCGGTGCGCATTGGGGACAGGACGATTACATCGGCGGCGTGCTGCTGGCGGTGTGGGCGTTGGGCTGGGGTTACTACACGCCGTTCGCCTGGCACGCGGCGAACTTCTGGTTGAAGCTGACCGCGCCGGTTTTCGCGCTGCTGGGCAAGCTGCCGATGGTGTCGCGGATGAGTGTGGTGCGTAGCGCCTGATACCGCGTCGTACTCGATTCGCGAGCAGGCTCGCTGCCACAGACGACTCGATCGAATGTGGCAGCGAGCCTGCTCGCGAAGAGGCCGGCACAACGTTTCAATCTTCGTTGCTGCTACCGCGAAACTTGAACAGATCACGCCGCTGTTTCTTGCTCGGCTTGCCATCGGTGCTCACGCCCAACGACCCTGCCTTGCGCATTGCCGCAGCCGCTTCACGCTTGGCGACACTCGCCTCGGTCTCGGCATACAAGGTCTGCGCCTCGGGTGCGCCACGACGCACGATCGACAATGCCTCGACCCTCACCGTGCGCACTTCGAAGCCGGTACGAATCTCGAACTCATCACCGATGCGCGGCTCCTTGCCCGGTTTGCAGCGCTCGCCACGGCAATGCACCTTGCCACTTTCAATGGCGGTTTTGGCCAATGCACGGGTCTTGTAGAAACGCGCTGCCCATAGCCATTTATCGAGACGGACCTTGTCGTCCTCCTCCTGCTTCTGTCCCATATGAATTCCTCGCTCAGCCAGTAGTCGGAACTGTACTACCGTTTCTGTCGGGCGCAAGAACTCGGCCCTCCAGATAGACTGTGATCTTCGCCGCCTGACCGGCCTGGAGTGACCGTGACTAAATTTCCATCTTCGTTGACCTCACCCAAGGGCGGTTGCCAGGGCTGCCAGCAGAGCGAGCCGCTGGACTTCGATTTTGCCTTCGCCTACCAGCCGATCGTCGACCTGCGCGACCAATCGGTATTCGCCCATGAAGCGCTGGTGCGAGGCGTGGCCGGGGAAGGTGCACTATCGGTGTTAAATCAGGTTACAGAAGATAACCGCTACCGTTTCGACCAGCTCTGCCGGACCCGCGCCATCGAAGGCGCGGCGAGCCTTAATATGCAGACACACTTGTCGATCAACTTTTTGCCCAACGCCGTCTACCGTCCAGAGCTATGCATTCGCAGCACGCTGGAGGCCGCACGCAAACACAACTTTCCGATCGACCGGCTGATTTTCGAAACCCTGGAAATCGAGCACGTAGATAATTATCGCCATTTGACCAATATTCTGCGTGAATACCGCGAATTCGGCTTCAAGACCGCCATCGACGATTTCGGTGCCGGTTATTCGGGGCTCAATCTGCTGGCTGATTTCCAACCGGACCTGATCAAACTCGACATGGCGCTGATCCGCGATGTTGACCAGGACCGTGTCCGTCAGGTGATCGTGCGGGGGATTGTCACAATGTGTGCGGAGTTGGACGTTACAGTCATTGCCGAAGGCATAGAAAGCGCCGGGGAACGGGATTTCCTCGCGGACTGTGGAATATTCCTGATGCAGGGCTACTGGTTCGCCAGACCCGCATTCAAAGCATTGGCCCAGGTGCCGGACGAGGCCTGGAAGCGTTAACCCTTGGTTTTTTTCTTTGAAGACATTTGATCATTTGACCGTTGTCGGTCTGCGCGAGTGGGTGGCGCTCCCGGGCCTGGGAGTCGCCGGCCTGCGCGCCAAAATCGACACTGGCGCCAGCACCTCCAGCCTGCACGCCACCGATATCGAACCGTTCGAACGCGACGGCGAGAAATGGGTGCGCTTCACTGCGCATCTCGGCACGGTGGTGCAGTTGCGTCACCGGCGCTGCGAAGCGCCGCTGGTCACGCGCAAAACCATCAAGAGCTCCAACGGCCATGCACAAGTGCGCTATGTGATCAGCACCACGCTGGCCCTGGGCGATCGGGTCTGGCCGGTAGAGTTCACCCTGGCCTGCCGCAAGTCCATGCGTTATCGCCTGTTGCTCGGTTCCAAAGCCCTGATCGATGGCCAGTTGGTGGTCAATCCGGGCATCAAGTATGTACAAGACAAGCCGGTGTTCCCGGTATCTACCTCCTCCACAGGTGTTGCATGAAGATCGCTGTGCTGTCGCGTAATCCGCGTCTGTATTCCACCCGCCGTCTGGTCGAAGCCGGAATCGAGCGCGGGCATGAAATGGTGGTGATCGACACCTTGCGCGCCTACATGAACATTGCCAGCCACAAGCCGCAGATCCATTACCGCGGCAAACCGCTGGAAGGTTTCGACGCGGTGATCCCGCGGATCGGCGCGTCGGTGACGTTCTACGGCTGCGCGGTATTGCGTCAGTTCGAAATGATGGGCGTGTTCCCGCTCAACGAGTCGGTGGCCATTGCCCGCTCGCGGGACAAATTGCGTTCGCTGCAACTGCTATCGCGGCGCGGCATCGGTTTGCCGGTCACCGGCTTTGCCCACTCGCCGGACGACATCCCCGATCTGATCGCCATGGTCAACGGCGCACCGCTGGTGATCAAGGTGCTCGAAGGCACTCAGGGCATCGGCGTGGTGCTGTGCGAAACCGCGACGGCGGCAGAGTCGGTGATCGAAGCGTTCATGGGCCTGAAGCAGAACATCATGGTTCAGGAATACATCAAGGAAGCCGGCGGCGCGGATATCCGCTGCTTCGTGGTCGGCGACAAGGTGATCGCCGCAATGAAGCGCCAGGCCAAACCGGGCGAATTTCGTTCCAACCTGCATCGCGGCGGCAGCGCCAGCCTGATCAAGATCACCCCGGAAGAACGCATGACCGCATTGCGCGCGGCCAAGGTCATGGGCCTGGCAGTGGCGGGTGTGGATATCCTGCGTTCCAATCACGGGCCGCTGGTGATGGAAGTGAACTCGTCGCCGGGACTGGAAGGCATCGAGACCACCACTGGCAAGAATGTCGCCGGGATCATCATCGAGCATCTGGAAAAGAATGGCGGGCCGAATATGACCCGCACCAAGGGCAAGGGCTAGAGAAGCAGCTGCTAGCGGCAAGCTTCAAGCGGCAAGTGAAGTCGCTCTTGCTTGTAGCTTGTAGCTTGTAGCTTGTAGCTTGTAGCTTGTAGCTTGCAGCTGCCTCTAAACCGCATCTCTCGGCAACATCAATCCCAGCGGCAATCTCACGCGGGCCTCAAGTCCACCCCCGGAGCGGTTGCGCAATTCGACATTGCCGCCATGCATCGCCGCAATCCTTTTCACGATCGCCAGCCCCAGCCCGGTGCCTTTGCCACCGCGAGCCCGATCACCTCGGGTAAACGGGTTGAAGATCGCCTCCAGCTCGGACGGATCAATCCCGGCGCCACGGTCCATCACGCTCAGGACCACATACGGCGCGCTGGTATCTCCGGACACATAAGCCGCGACCTCAACTCCCGTGCCGGCATGGTTCAAGGCGTTGCCGATCAGGTTGTTGAGCAGGCGTTTCATCGACACTCGACGCAGCGGAAACGGCTGGATCGGTTCCAGGCGCAGACGCACTTTCTCTTCGTTCTGGTTGTACGGCGCGGCGACTTCGCGCACCAGATCGCTGAGGTCGACCTCTTCCACCGACTCATCACGACCATCGCGAATGAACGCGAGGAACTGGTCGAGAATCGCGTCCATGTCTTCGATATCGCGAACCATGTCGTCGGTGAGGTCGGTGTGATCGCCCATCAGTTCCAGCGACAGGCGCAAGCGCGTCAGCGGTGTACGCAAGTCGTGAGAAACCCCCGCCAGCATCAGCTCGCGCTCACGCCCGGCCTGTTCGACGTCCTCGGCCATCTGGTTGAAGGCGCGATAAACCTCGGTCATTTCGCTCGGCGTATCACTGATCGGCAGACGTACGCTGCGGCCCTGGCCGAGTTGCCGCGCGGCATACACCAGACGCTTCAACGGCTGGTTGAGCTGGCTGACGAAAATCCATGCGGAGGCTGTCGACAACAGGCCGATGGCGAGGAACCAGCCGAGCACGTTCCAGATTTTCTGGCCGCGCAGCGGATGCGGATACAACGGCACTTTCAGCCAGCCATCGCCCAGACTCGGCGCCCTCACCCACAGCGCTGGTGGCGAGTGCATGCGCAAACGCACCTCGGTGTCGGCACCCAGTTCCGCCTGCATCTGACGTTGGTAGATTTCGCTGTACGGCCAGTGCTGCTCGCCTTCCGGCACACCGGCGCCAACCACGCGGATCAGGGTCGCGGCATCGGCGATTTTTGCGCGGTTTTCTTCGTCGGCGGCCCAATAGGCGCGCAGCGTCAGAGCGACGCCATGGCTGTATTGGCGATCCACCAGCACGTCCTCGTTCATCAACAGATAAACCAGGGTCAGCGCCTTGGAAAACAGCACGACGATCAGCACCAGCCAGAGGGTGCGGGAGAAAAAACTTTGGGGGAACCAGACGGGGGTTTTCATCTTTAACCGCTACACACTTGCAGGAGCGAGCAATGCTCGCATATTGCGGATTGCGAGTCTGTGGCAATGGCCGTGCGGCCAGAGCCTTGCAGACCCGCTCCTACAAATCACCGATCACTTGGTGGCGGTGCCATCCGGTACGAACACGTAACCCACGCCCCAGACGGTCTGGATGTAGCGCGGTTTCGACGGATCGGGTTCGATCATCCGGCGCAGACGCGAGATCTGCACGTCGATGGAACGCTCCAGCGCATCCCATTCACGGCCACGGGCGAGGTTCATCAGCTTGTCGCGAGTCAGCGGCTGACGCGCGTTCATTACCAGCGCCTTGAGTACAGCGAACTCACCGGTGGTGAGCATGTGCACTTCATCGCCACGCTTTAGCTCGCGGGTCGCCAGCGACAAAACGTAATCACCGAAGGTGACGTTTTCGTCCTCACTGCCCGGTGCGCCCGGCACCGGTGCGGCCTGACGGCGCAATACCGCTTTGACCCGAGCCATCAGCTCGTCGGGGTTGAACGGCTTGGCCAGGTAATCGTCGGCGCCCAGTTCAAGGCCCTTGATACGGCTCAGCTCATCGCCCTTGGCGGTGAGCATGATGATCGGAATCTGGTTGTTCGCGCTGCGCAGGCGGCGGCACGCGGTCAGGCCGTCTTCGCCCGGCAGCATCAGGTCGAGGACGACCAGATTGAACACTTCACGCGCCAGCAGACGGTCCATCTGCTCGGTGTTCGGAACGGTACGGGCACGGTAGCCCTTGCTGACGAAGAAACGCTCCAGCAGGCTGCTCAGCCCCGGATCGTCATCAACGATAAGAATTTTTTCGCCTTCAGCCGTTTGTGCAGTGCTGCTCATTGGATGCTCCTTTTAGCTCGGCGCGCATTATGGCGTAGCTGTCGTTATACGCACCGTGTGCATTGTTAGCAGATTTTTCCTTCACTGCCAGAAAACCGGGGTTTATGCCTACAGCCTGCAACGCCCCCGAATGACAGAACGCTGGTTATAATGCGCGGCGTTTTGCGCCAGGCAACGTCTGAATCGTTACCGTAAGTGGCCGGTATTTTTTCCGGCACTGTGCAGTAACTGTTCGATTTCACGGGTCAATGGGCAGCTTCTTGATCCAGGCAGCGGCAATTTTCCAGCCGCTCAATCAGCCTCCAGGCCATTATCTGCGTGCCTGCGAGCCTGCTTTCATACTATGTCAGGTGGTTTTATGGACAGCATCAACAGCCGCATCGCCGAGGAACTCGGCGTACGCCCACAACAGGTCGAAGCGGCCGTCGCGCTACTCGATGAAGGTTCTACCGTCCCCTTTATCGCCCGTTACCGGAAAGAAGTCACCGGCAGCCTCGATGACACCCAGTTGCGTCATCTGGAAGAGCGCCTGCGCTACCTGCGAGAACTCGACGAACGGCGTATCAGCATCCTCGCCAGCATCGAGGAGCAAGGCAAACTCACCCCTGCCCTCGAGCGCGACATCAAGCTCGCCGACACCAAAACCCGTCTCGAAGACTTGTACCTGCCGTACAAGCAGAAGCGCCGCACCAAGGGCCAGATCGCCCTCGAAGCCGGCCTCGGCGAACTGGCCGACGGCCTGTTCAACGATCCGAACCTGGCGCCGGAAACCGAAGCCGCGCGCTTCGTCGACGCCGAAAAAGGCGTGGCCGATGTCAAGGCTGCCCTGGAAGGCGCCAAGTACATCCTCATGGAGCGCTTCGCCGAAGACGCCAGCCTGCTGGAAAAACTGCGTAATTTCCTCAAGCAGGAAGCGATCCTCAGTGCCCGCGTCATCGCCGGCAAGGAAGAAGAAGGCGCCAAGTTCCGCGATTACTTCGAACACGACGAGCCGCTGAAAAGCATGCCGTCGCACCGCGCCCTGGCGATCTTCCGTGGCCGCAACGAAGGCATCCTCAGCTCGGCGCTAAAGGTCGGCGATGAGTTGCCTGGCACCATGCACCCGTGCGAAGGCATGATCGCTCAGCAGTTCGGCATCCAGAACCAGAACCGCCCGGCGGACAAATGGCTCGGTGAAGTGGTGCGCTGGACCTGGAAGGTCAAGCTCTACACCCACCTGGAAACCGACCTGCTCGGCGAGTTGCGCGACGGTGCCGAAACCGAAGCGATCAACGTGTTCGCACACAACCTGCACGACCTGCTGCTCGCCGCTCCGGCCGGCCCGCGCGCGACCCTGGGCCTAGACCCGGGCCTGCGTACCGGCTGCAAGGTGGCCGTGGTCGACTCGACCGGCAAGCTGCTCGACCACGCCACGGTTTACCCGCACGTGCCACACAACAAGTGGGATCAGACCATCGCCATCCTCGCCGCTCTATGCGCCAAGCATTCGGTGGACCTGATCGCCATCGGCAACGGTACTGCCAGCCGTGAGACCGACAAGCTGGCGATCGAACTGATCAAAAAATATCCAGCGATGAAAATGACCAAGGTCATGGTGTCCGAAGCCGGCGCCTCGGTGTACTCGGCCTCGGAACTGGCGGCCAAGGAATTCCCGGATCTGGACGTGTCGATCCGTGGCGCCGTATCGATCGCCCGTCGCTTGCAGGATCCGCTGGCCGAACTGGTGAAAATCGATCCGAAATCCATCGGTGTCGGCCAGTACCAGCACGACGTCTCGCAGCTGAAACTGGCGCGCGGTCTGGATGCCGTGGTCGAGGACTGCGTGAACGCCGTGGGCGTGGATGTGAACACTGCCTCCGTGGCATTGCTGGCGCGGATTTCCGGCCTCAATGCAACGCTGGCGCAGAACATCGTTGCTCACCGTGACGAACACGGCGCGTTCAAGACCCGTGCAGCGCTGAAGAAAGTTGCGCGACTGGGCGAGAAAACCTTCGAACAGGCCGCCGGTTTCTTGCGCGTGATGAACGGCGACAACCCGCTGGATTCCTCGGCGGTTCACCCGGAAGCCTATCCGCTGGTGCAGCGCATTGCCGCTGAAACCGACCGCGACATCCGCTCGCTGATCGGCGATGCCGCGTTCCTCAAGCGCCTGGATCCGAAGAAGTTCACCGACGAAACCTTCGGTCTGCCGACCGTCACCGACATCCTGCAAGAACTGGAAAAACCCGGTCGCGATCCACGTCCGGAGTTCAAGACTGCCGAATTCCAGGAAGGCGTCGAGGACCTCAAGGACCTGCAACTGGGGATGATCCTTGAAGGCGTCGTCACCAACGTTACGGCGTTCGGTGCGTTCGTCGACATCGGTGTGCATCAGGACGGTCTGGTGCACATTTCGGCGCTATCGGAGAAGTTCATCAAGGACCCACGCGAAGCGGTCAAGGCCGGTGACGTGGTGAAAGTGAAGGTCATGGAAGTCGACATTCCGCGCAAACGCGTCGGCCTGTCGATGCGCATGAGCGACACTCCCGGCGAGAAAATCGACGGTGCCCGTGGCTCGCGTCCGGGCTCGGCACCGCGCCAGTCTTCGGGCAACGCGCCGCGCAAGGAAACCGTTACCGCCGCGCCGGTGAACAACGCGATGGCCTCGCTGTTCGCCAACGCCAAACAGTTGAAGAAACGCTGATGGACATGCCGGCCGGGCTCGTCGAGAGCGCGTTTTTCAAGCTGTTGGGCTGTCGCCTGCACAGCCTCGAAACCGGGGTGGCGCAAGTCGCCCTGGCGCTTGAGCCCGAGCTGCGCAACCGCGGCGGCAAACTGCACGGCGGCGCGCTGTTCAGTCTGGTCGACATTGCCATGGGCCTGGCCTGCTCCAGCAGCCATGGCTTCGATCAGCAGAGTGCGACCATCGAATGCAAGATCAACTACATCCGCGCCGTTTCCGAGGGCGAGGTGCTGTGCACGGCGCGAGTGATCCACCCGGGCCGGCGCACGCTGGTGGTCGAAGCCGAGGTGATGCAGGGCGACAAACTGGTCGCAAAAGCGCAAGGCACCTTCGCTGTCCTGTAGATGTTGCTCATCATTTTGAGTTAATTTCGGCGCAACGAATCCTGTGGGAGCGAGCCTGCTCGCGAAGACGGTGTGTCAGTCGACGATGATATTGACTGCAAAACCCTCTTCGCGAGCAGGCTCGCTCCCACAAGGATTGAGCAGTTCTTGACTGACCGGCAAATGGCCTGCCGCTACAAACCAGGCGATAACGCCAGTTTCAACTTCACCCTTGTAGACCGTCCTGCCCACCCCCATATTGGGGCGACTGACGCGTGAAGGAATCCAAATTGAGCGAACTTCTCAACCGCCGCCTGGCTCTGCTCGGCGAGCGCGCTAACCTCTCTCTGCTCAAGCAGTGCCTGCACGGTATCGAACGTGAATGCCTGCGCGTGACCAGTGAAGGTCGCCTGGCGCAAACGCCGCACCCCGAAGCCCTGGGTTCCGCGCTGACCAACGAACAGATCACCACCGACTACTCCGAGTCGCTGCTGGAATTCATCACGCCTGCCCTGCCGGACCCTGCCGACACGCTGGCGAGCCTGGACAAGATTCATCGTTTTGCCTACAGCAAACTCGGCAACGAGTACCTGTGGAGTCCATCGATGCCGTGCCCGTTGCCGGCCGAGGAAGACATCCCGATTGCCTATTACGGCACCTCCAACATCGGTCAGCTCAAATACGTCTATCGCAAGGGCCTGGCCCTGCGTTACGGCAAGACCATGCAGTGCATTGCCGGGATTCACTACAACTTTTCCCTGCCGGAACAACTCTGGCCGTTGCTGCGCGAGGCTGAAGGTTTCGTCGGCACCGATCGCGATTTCCAGTCGGTGTCCTACATCGCGCTGATCCGCAATTTCCGTCGCTACAGCTGGCTGCTGATGTACCTGTTCGGTGCCTCGCCCGCGCTGGATGCCGGCTTCCTGCGCGGGCGTTCGCATCAGCTCGAACAGCTCGATCCCGACACGCTGTATCTGCCGTACGCGACCAGCCTGCGCATGAGCGATCTCGGTTATCAGAGCAACGCCCAGGCCGGCCTGACACCGTGCTACAACGATCTGGCGAGCTACACCGACAGCCTGCGCGAAGCCGTGGCCACGCCGTACGCGCCGTACGTGGAAGTCGGCACGCACAAGGATGGCGAGTGGGTGCAGCTCAATACCAACATCCTGCAGATCGAAAACGAGTACTACTCCAACATCCGCCCGAAACGCGTGACCTACACCGGCGAGCGGCCGATCCAGGCGCTGATGGCGCGCGGCATCCAGTACGTCGAAGTGCGCTGCCTGGACATCAACCCGTTCCTGCCGATGGGCATCGACCTCACCGAATCGCGCTTCATCGACGCCTTCCTGCTGTACTGCGCGCTGAACGACAGCCCGCTGCTGACCAACACTTCGTGCGGCAACGCCACCTCGAACTTCCTCAGCGTGGTCAAGGAAGGTCGCCGTCCGGGCCTGCAATTGCAGCGTGACGGTCAGCCGGTCGAGATGAAGCAATGGGCCGCTGAACTGCTGGAACAGATTGCTCCGCTGGCGGCGATGCTCGACCAGAGCGTTGGCGGCGATGCCCACAGCAAGGCGCTGGATGCGCAACTGGCCAAGATCAACGACCCGTCCCTGACCCCATCGGCGCAGGTGCTGGCGGCCATGGCCGAGCACAAGGAAAGCTTTGCGCAGTTCTCCCTGCGCCAGAGCCAGACCCACGCCGAGTTCTTCCGCAGCGAGCCGTTGGCGGCTGACGAGCAAGCGAAGTTTGAAGAGCTGGCGCGCGCGTCGCTGGCGCAGCAGACCGAGCTTGAGCAGAACGAAGTCGGCGATTTCGATGTGTTTGTCGGCGCGTATCAGGCGAGTATTCTCGCCATCAGCAATTAAAGCCGCCCCGGCCTTGATCGTTCCCACGCTCTGCGTGGGAATGCAGCCTGTGACGCTCCGCGTCACTTTGGACGCAGAGCGTCCCTTGAGGCGTTACCACGCAGAGCGTGGGAACGATCAGTCAAAGGCTCACATCCTCTCCTGCCTTAGATTTTTCCGCTCATAAGCTCATTCGAAAAAGTTATTTATTTCTGGATTCTTAGATCATTTAGTCTCCACTCACGCCGACATTCGGTCGCCTGATCTGGAGCTCTCACTTGAAACTGAATTTCCCGCTTCGCCTGCTCGCCGCCGCCTCACTGGCCGCTGCAAGCTTCCTGGCCCAGGCGGCCGATCTCACCGTCGCCTACCAGACCACCGTCGACCCGGCCAAAGTCGCTCAGGCCGACGGCGCCTACGAGAAAGCCACCAAGGCCGATATCAGTTGGCGCAAGTTCGATAACGGCGCCGACATCATCGCCGCCATCGCGTCCGGCGATGTGCAGATCGGCTACCTCGGTTCGAGTCCGCTGACCGCCGCGATCACCCGCAAGGTACCGGTAGAAACCTTCCTGATTGCCACGCAGATCGGCGCCGCTGAAGCACTGGTCGCGCGTGACGGCTCCGGCATCAAGACTCCGCAGGATCTGATCGGCAAGAAAATCGCCGTGCCGTTCGTGTCCACCGGGCACTACAGCCTGCTCGCCGCGCTCAAGCACTGGAACATCGACCCGTCGAAAGTCACCGTGCTCAACCTCGCGCCGCCAGCGATCATCGCGGCGTGGAAACGCGGCGATATCGACGCCACTTACGTGTGGGATCCGGCACTGGGCGTGGCCAAGGAAAACGGCAAAGTGCTGATCACCTCCGGCGAGCTGGCCAAGTTCGGCGCACCGACCTTCGACGCGTGGATCGTGCGCAAGGACTTCGCCGAAAAGCACCCGGAAATCGTCACCGCGTTCGCCAAGGTCACCCTCGACGCCTACGCCGATTACCGCAAGGATCCGCAGGCCTGGCTGGCCAATCAGAGCAACGTCGACAAACTGGTGAAACTCTCCGGCGCCAAAGCCAGCGACATCCCATTGCTGCTGCAGGGCAACGTCTACCCATTGGCGGCGGATCAGGCCAGTGACCTCGGCGCGCCGACCACCAAAGCCATCACTGACACTGCCGCGTTCCTCAAGGAGCAAGGCAAGGTCGAAGCCGTCCTGCCGGACTACGCGCCTTACGTCAGCGCCAAATACATCACCAACTGATCGGGAGATACAGCGATGGCCATGCTACAGCTGGAGCGCATCAGCGCACAGTACCCGGGCAGCCCCGAGCCGGTGCTGGCGGATATTTCTCTGAACCTGGGGCCGCAGCAGTTGCTGGTCGCCCTCGGCCCGTCCGGCAGTGGCAAGACTTCGCTGTTGAACCTGATTGCCGGCTTCGTCGAGCCGAGTGCCGGGCGCATCACCCTTGACGGCGTGCCGGTCAAAGGCCCGAGCGCCGAACGTGGCGTGGTGTTTCAGGACGACGCCTTGCTGCCTTGGCAGGATGTGTTGGCCAACGTCGCCTTCGGCCTCGAACTGGCCGGTGTCGGCAAGGACAAGCGGGAAAAAATCGCCCGTGAAATGCTCGCGCTGGTCGATCTCGCCGGCTTCGAAGACCGACGCATCTGGCAATTGTCCGGTGGCCAGAAACAACGCGTCGGCCTCGCTCGCGCCCTCGCCGCCGACCCGCGCGTGTTGCTGATGGACGAGCCGTTCGGTGCGCTTGATGCATTCACTCGCGAGCAGATGCAGGAGCTGTTGCTGCAAGTCTGGCAGCGCACGGCCAAGCCGGTGTTCCTGATTACCCACGACATCGAAGAAGCGGTGTTCCTCGCCACGGACCTGATTCTGCTGGCGCCGAATCCAGGGCAGATCGTTGAGCGTCTGCAATTGGATTTCGGTCAGCGTTATGCCGCTGGCGAGTCGGCCCGCTCGATCAAATCCGATCCGCGTTTTATCGAAACCCGCGAGCACGTGCTGAGCAAAGTCTTCTCGCAACGCAGCGCCGTACCCCGGCAGGAGCGCGCATGAGCAGTTACGAGGTTTCCGCTGCGGCGGTGAAAACACCTTCGGTGAGCATCCCGGTGCGCCGCAGCCTCAGCACTCGCTGGATCAGCCTGCTGACCCTGTTCGGCCTGTTGGCGGTCTGGTGGGCGGTGACCGCTACCGGGATGATCGAACCGCTGTTCCTGCCGCCACCCTCTGCCGTGCTGCAAAAGGGCTGGTTGCTGGCGACCTCGGGATATATGGATTCGACGCTGTGGCAGCACCTGGGCGCGAGCCTGAGCCGCATCGGCCTGGGCCTCGCTTTTGCGATTCTCACCGCCGTGCCGGTGGGCATTGCCATCGGCGCCAACCGCATCGCCCGTGGTGTGCTCGATCCGCTGATCGAGTTCTACCGCCCGATCCCGCCGCTGGCGTATCTGCCGCTGATCGTGATCTGGTGCGGCATCGGCGAGTTGTCGAAAGTGCTGCTGATCTATCTGGCGATTTTCGCCCCGATTGCCATCGCCACCGCGACTGGCGTGCGTACCGTCGACCCAGCAAGACTGCGCGCGGCGCAGTCGTTGGGCGCGACGCGCGTGCAGTTGATTCGCCATGTGATTCTGCCCAGCGCCCTGCCGGACATTCTCACTGGCGTACGCATTGGCCTGGGGGTTGGCTGGTCGACCCTGGTCGCCGCGGAACTGATCGCGGCCACCAGTGGCCTGGGTTTCATGGTGCAGTCGGCCGCGCAGTTTCTGGTTACCGATGTGGTGGTGCTGGGAATTCTGGTCATCGCCCTGATCGCCTTCGCCATGGAAATGGGCCTGCGCGCATTGCAGCGCAGACTGGTGCCGTGGCACGGCCAGGCGCACTAAATCGCCTTGTGAAAATTCCCCTGTGGGAGCGAGCCTGCTCGCGAAAGCGTCAGATCAGTCACTGCACTGTCGCCTGACACTCTGCATTCGCGAGCAGGCTCGCTCCCACAAAAGCATGACACTCCGAATTCGAAGAGAAAGACCATGAGCACCCTCGACATCACCCCGTTAAGCTCGGCCCTCGGCGCGCAGATCAGTGGCGTCGACATCAGCCAGCCGCTGAGCCTGGAACACCGCGACGCCATCGAGCAGGCGCTGCTCAAGTATCAGGTGCTGTTCTTCCGCAACCAACCGATCGAGCCAGCGCAACAGGCACGCTTCGCGCATTATTTCGGCGACCTGCACATTCACCCGATCTACCCGAATGTGCCGGAACAACCGGAAGTACTGATCCTCGACACCGCCGTCACCGACGTGCGCGATAACGCGATTTGGCACACCGACGTGACCTTCCTGCCGACGCCGGCGATGGGCGCAGTGCTCAGCGCCAAGTTGCTGCCGGAGTTCGGTGGCGACACGTTGTGGGCCAGCGGGATCGCGGCATATGAAGCGTTGTCGGCGCCGATGAAAACCCTGCTCGAAGGTCTGACCGCCACCCACGATTTCACCCGATCGTTTCCGCTGGAGCGCTACGGCAACACGCCTGAAGCGCTGGCGCAGTGGGAAGAAGCGCGCAGCAAGAATCCGCCGCTGTCGCACCCGGTGATTCGCACGCATCCGGCCAGTGGAAGGCGATCGCTGTTCGTCAATGAAGGGTTCACTTCGAAGATCAACGAACTGTCGGAAACCGAGAGCGAGGCGATTCTGAAGTTTCTGTTCGCCCATGCGACGCGACCGGAATTTACCATTCGTTGGCGTTGGCAGAAGGACGACATCGCCTTCTGGGATAACCGCGTGACCCAGCATTACGCGGTGGATGATTACCGCCCGGCGCGGCGGGTGATGCAGCGGGCGACGGTGTTGGGGGATGTGCCGTTCTTTCGCTGAGCCTGATCGTTCCCACGCTCTGCGTGGGAATGCATCAACGGACGCTCCGCGTTCGGCTTTAGATGGGACGCGGAGCGTCCCGGGCGGCATTCCCACGCAGAGCGTGGGAACGATCCTCTCAGCGGCTTATTCGGCTGTCGAAGGCTTCTCCCACAGATTGATCCCACCCTCCTGGGCAAACCGGTCAATCTCCGCCAGCTCTTCAGCACTGAAATTCAGATTCTTCAGCGCACCGACGTTCTCGATGATCTGCTCCGGCCGGCTCGCGCCGATCAGTGCCGAGGTCACCCGTGGATCACGCAGCGTCCACGCCAGTGCCAGTTGCGCCAGGCTCTGCCCGCGACGCTGGGCGATCTCGTTCAACGCTCGCACGTGAGCGATGTTGGCCTCGGACAAGTGCGAAGCCTGCAGCGAGCCGCCGCCCGGGCGATTGACTCGCGCATCGGCCGGTACGCCGTTGAGATATTTGTCGGTGAGCAAGCCCTGCGCCAGCGGCGTGAAGGCGATGACGCCCGTGCCGAGTTCGTCAGTAGTATCGAGCAGATCCTTTTCCACCCAGCGGTTGAGCAGGTTGTACGCCGGTTGATGAATCAGCAGCGGCACTTTCCACTCTTTCAGCAGCGCGGCCATCTCGCGGGTTTTCACCCCGGAATAGGACGAGATACCGATGTACAGCGCCTTGCCCTGCTGCACAGCGGTGGCGAGGGCGCTGGCGGTTTCTTCCAGTGGGGTGTCCGGGTCGAAGCGGTGCGAATAGAAAATATCCACATAGTCCAGACCGAGGCGTTGCAGGCTCTGGTCGAGGCTGGCCAGCACGTATTTGCGCGAACCGCCGCCCTGACCATACGGGCCGGGCCACATGTCCCAACCGGCCTTGCTCGAGATGATCAGCTCGTCGCGATACTGCTTGAAGTCTTCGCGCAGCAGGCGACCGAAATTGATCTCGGCGCTGCCATAGGGCGGGCCGTAGTTGTTGGCCAGATCGAAATGGTTGATGCCCAGATCGAACGCGGTGCGCAGCAAGGCACGCTGGGTCTCGATCGGTGTGCTGTCGCCAAAGTTGTGCCACAGGCCCAGCGACAAGGCCGGCAGCACCAGACCGCTGCGGCCGACGCGGCGGTAGGGGATGGAGTCGTAGCGGTTTTCGGCAGCGGTGTAAGTCATCGAATCCTCTCTTGTTTGATTAACAGCAGATTGAGGGTGAAACCAAACTATGTGGCGAGGGGATTTATCCCCGATGGGTGGCGAAGCCGCCCCAAAACCTGAAACCTCGGTGAATCAGGTGTACCGAGTTCGCTGGTTTTACGACTGCTTCGCAGCCGAACGGGGATGAATCCCCCCACCACAAAGGCCCCATCAATCATGCGAAGCGGTTTACAGGTCGGGCGAGCCCCAGATTCTGCCGCAACGTGCGGCCTTCATATTCAGTTCTGAACAACCCGCCCAGCATACGCCCAAGCGGCGCGGCGCCGACCTCGGGTTCCACCAATTGCTGAAACGTTTCACATTTTTTCTGCGCTTCAGCCTCGCTGGAGATTGGCGTGCTGGCGGCAACGCGGGTGCTGGAAAGCCTTGGCGTGTTGCCGAGCGACGAAGTGCAGCGGCTGAATCTGCTGCGATGCCAAGTGATCGAGCGCGAAAGCATCTGATGAATATGGCGGGGGCTGGATTGGCTATGCTCTAGGTCATACCGAGGTGGCCCCTTCGCGGGCAAGCCCGCTCCCACAGTGATTTCCTGTGTACATGAAATTTATGTCCAGCCGAGATCCAATGTGGGAGCGAGCCTGCTCGCGAAGGGGCCCTTCCCGGCACTGCACCTCCATCAGGCAGAACGCACCATGCACACCACCATCATCATTGTCTTCGGCCTGGTCCTGCTCGCGCTGATGCTCTACATCGGCGAGCGCATCGGCTTCAGTCGCCAGACCATGGCCTACAGCTTCGCCGCCCTGTGGCTGGCTTTGACGGTGATCAATGGTGCGGTGGGGGTAGTGCATGCCGGCCATTCCGTAGGATCGGAAATAGCCATTGGCAGCGCGGTTTTCGGTGTGCCGGCGGCGGCGATGGTGTTGTTCATGGTGCTGAGCGCCGAGGCGTGAAACGTCCCGGCGCTCAGGGGCCATTCAACGCACCAGATGCAGGAACTGCATGTGCCGTTCGTACTGGTCGAGGATGTCGTTGATGATCTGCTCTTTGGTGTAGCCGACCAGATCGTAGTCCTGACTGCCCTCGCTCAAGTGCACTTCGGCGCGGTAGTAGCGGCGATTGTTGAGTTGCTTGGAACCCATGCCGCCGCGCGCGAACGATGGCGTGAAGTAGCCGCGCATCTGCACCTGATAGATGAACGGATGCTGCTCGCCATGACCGATTTCCAGGCTGACGTTGTCATGCGCCGGATCCGGCTGAGTGACCACGTGCAAACCTTTTTCGACGAACACGGCGGTCACTTCCTCGATCGCCGGGCGCACCGTGCTTTCCATGAAGCGGTACACCTCGTCGCGGGAAGGGAAGTGCACGGCCTGACTCAGGCGCTGACGCCAGCCACCGGTGCCACGCCGCGAACCGGAGACCGGCGCCAGCGAATGCAGCTGCGCAATCTGCTTCTGCGATTCCAGATAGAACGCCTTGTGCAGGCCCCACATCATCAGCAGCAGAATCAACGAGAACGGCAACGAGGTCAGCACCACCGCCGACTTCAGCGCATCAATGCTGCCGGAAAACAGCAGTGCGCTGGTGATCAGCGCGGTCATCGCGCCCCAGAACACCCGCAGCCATTTCGGCCCGTCTTCATCCGGGTTGCCGCCCTTGGCCGACAGGGTAGAGAGCACCACGGTGCCGGAATCCGCAGACGTCACGAAGAAGACGAAGCTGATGAACACCGTCACGGCGATGACGGTCTTGCTCCACGGATAGGTTTCCAGCAGCAGGTAAATGCTCATCGACGGATTGTCGATGGCCGACATGCCCAGCGCGCTCATGCCGTGATTGAGCACTTGATCCAAGGCGCTGTTGCCGAAGATCGACATCCACGCCAGGGTGAAACCGAGCGGGATCAACAGCACGCCGAAGACGAATTCACGGATGGTGCGACCACGGGAAATCCGCGCGATGAACAGGCCCACGAACGGCGACCATGCAATCCACCAGGCCCAGTAGAACACGGTCCAGCCGCCCAGCCAGTCGCTCGGTTTGTCATAGGCGTAGAGGTCGAAACTCTTCATCGGCAAGGCGCCGAGGTAATCGCCGACGTTCTGGATCAGGGTGTTGAGCAGGTGCTGTGTCGGCCCGGCAAACAACACGAACAGCAGCAGCGCACAGGCCAGCAGCATGTTGATGTCGGACATCACCCGCACACCTTTATCGACGCCGGAGACGGCCACAATGATCGCCGCGCCCATCATCAGCGTAATCAGGCCGACCTGAATCCACTGGGTGTGGGCGATGCCGAACAGATAATCCAGGCCCGAATTGAGGTGCAGCACACCGAAGCCCATGTCGGCACCAAGACCGAACACCGTGGCGATGATGCCGAAGCCGTCCACCGCGTAGCCGATCGGGCCGTTGATGCGTTTACCAATCAGCGGGTACAACGCCGAACGCAGGGCCAGCGGCAGATTGTGCCGATAAGCGAAATAGGCCAGTGCCATGCCGACAAAGGCAAACACGCCCCAGCCATGCAGGCCCCAATGCAGAAACAGAATCTGCATCGCCTGGCGCGCGGCGTCGGCGGTGCCGGCTTCGCCCTGCGGCGGCTGCAGCATGTGCGTCAGCGGTTCGGAAACGCAGAAGAAAAACAGGGTGATGCTGATCCCGGCGGCGAACAGCATGCCGGCCCAGGACAGGTAACTGAATTCGGGCTCGTCGTGGTCGGCACCGAGTTTTATCTTGCCGTAGCCGGATAAGGCGGTGACCACCACGAAGACCAGATACAGGGTCATCGCGAGCATGTAGTACCAGCCGACCGTATTGGCCGCCCAGTTTTGCGCTTCCAGCAACCAGGCGCCGGCCTGTTCGGGGATGGCGATAACGACCAGACCAAACAGCAGAATGACCGTCGCGGCGAAGTAGAACACCGGCGGATTCATGCGTACCAGACCGCTGGCGGGGGTAGACGATGCACTCATGAAACGTGCACCTCGAAGGGTTGAAACGTGGCTGAAATGATCGGACTCAGCAAAGGCAAGCCTCCTGTTGTGAGCGGGCAGCGAACCACCGGTTTAACTTGAATGAACGTTCAAGTTAAACATGAATGGGGTGGTAAGGACTAATCGCAGGGCTGGGCGGTAGGTTTCCTACAGCGCCCAGAGAGGGGTATGACGCGGGTTTGGAGAGATTCGTTCACTGATGAATTGGCTTAAGGCCACTACCTTGATCCGGCCTGGAAATCTCGCGAGCAGGCTCGCTCCCACATCTGAAACGCATTCCAATGTGGGAGCGAGCCTGCTCGCGAAGAGGCCCGATACAACAACACAGATTCAAGACTTACTTCTGCGTCCCGTCATCATGCTGCAGATTCGCCTGGGTCAGATTCGCCCCCGCCGGCACGCTGCGCGTCAGCCAGACGTTGCCGCCAATGGTCGAGCCCTTGCCGATTGTGATCCGTCCGAGAATCGTCGCCCCGGCGTAAATCACTACGTCATCCTCAACGATCGGGTGACGCGGATGGCCCTTCTGCAACTGGCCGTCCTCATCTGCCGGGAAGCGCTTGGCCCCCAGGGTCACCGCCTGATAAATGCGCACTCGCTCACCAATGATCGCGGTTTCGCCAATCACCACACCGGTGCCGTGATCGATAAAGAAGCTGCGGCCGATCTGCGCGCCCGGGTGGATATCGATGCCCGTCGCCGAATGCGCGATTTCCGCGCTGATCCGCGCCAGCAGCGGCAGCCCGGCACGGTATAAATGGTGCGCGAGGCGATGGTGAATCACCGCAAGAATGCCCGGATAGCAGAGCAGCACTTCATCAACGCTGCGTGCCGCCGGGTCGCCGTGATAGGCCGCGAGCACATCGGTGTCGAGCAGCGTGCGCAGGCCCGGCAAGGCCAAGGCGAAATCCTGCACGATCTGAATGGCGCGGGTTTCGACTTCACTGTCGTCCTGCGCGCTGTGGCGGGCAACGTAACGCAGCTCCAGGCGCGTCTGCGCCAGCAATGCATTGAGCGCTACATCAAGCGTGTGGCCGACGTAGAAATCTTCACTTTCTTCACGCAGATCGACCGGCCCCAGACGCATCGGGAACAGCGCGCCACACAGCGCCTCGAGGATTTCCGCCATCGCTGCTCGCGATGGCAATTCGCGGCCGCCCTGCTCCCCTGAAGCGCGACCATTCTGTGCGCGCCACTGATCCCGCGCGCTGCGCAGCTGGCTGACGATGGTCTGCAATTGCCAATGGCTGGAACGCTCGCTCACGGTAAAGACTCCTCACGGGCGGCCGGACTGTCTGGCCGCGTCATCGGCGCCTACTTTACGGCATGCCTTTGCCGACGAATTAAGAACCGATAGTGCTGGCTTCAGTCCATTTGGCTATAAGCGATTGGCGGTTGCCCGGGCAAAAACGCGTGCCTATAGTCCTTTCATTCTTCTGCGCCAGTACGGACCCATGATCAAACAACAGCTGCAACGCTTCCCCCGTCTCGAACTGCTGAGCCACCCTACTCCGCTGGAAAAACTCGAACGCCTGTCCATCTGGCTCGGTCGCGAGGTGTACATCAAACGCGATGACCTGACACCGCTGGCCATGGGCGGCAACAAGCTGCATAAACTCGAATACCTGGCCGCCGACGCGCTCGCGCAAGGTGCTGACACGCTGATCACTGCCGGTGCGCTGCAATCGAACCACGTGCGCCAGACCGCCGCACTGGCGGCGAAACTCGGCCTCGGTTGTGTGGCGCTGCTGGAAAACCCGCTGGGCACTGATGACGGAAATTACACCGGCAACGGCAACCGCCTGCTGCTGGATCTGTTCGACACCAAGGTCGAGTTGGTCGACAACCTCGACAACGCCGACGAACAACTGACTGCCCTCGCCGCCCGCCTGCGCAGCAACGGCAAGAAGCCGTATCTGGTGCCAATCGGTGGCTCCAATGCCCTCGGGGCGCTGGGTTATGTGCGCGCCGGGCTGGAGCTGGCTGAGCAGATCAAGGACAGCGGCCTCGATTTCGCCGCGGTGGTGCTGGCTTCAGGCAGTGCCGGTACTCACAGTGGTCTCGGACTGGCGCTGAGTGAGGCGCTGCCGCAACTGCCGGTGATCGGCGTGACCGTTTCGCGCAGTGAAGAAGATCAGCGCCCGAAGGTGCAGGGGTTGGCCGAACGCACCGCTGAGCTGCTGGGCGTCGAGTTGCCGACCAGCTTCAAGGTCGAGCTGTGGGACGAATATTTCGGCCCGCGTTACGGCGAACCGAATGCCGGTACTTTGGCGGCGGTGAAACTGTTGGCAGCTCAGGAAGGTCTGTTGCTTGACCCGGTCTACACCGGCAAGGCCATGGCCGGTCTGCTCGACGGGATCGGCCGGCAGCGCTTCGATGACGGCCCGATCATCTTCCTGCACACCGGTGGCGCGCCGGCGTTGTTTGCCTACAAGGATTTTCTGACAAGATGATCACTGCAGATTGCAGATACCTGTGGCGAGGGGATTTATCCCCGTTGGGCCGCGGAGCGGGCCCCTTCCTTTCGCAAGTGAGGACAACGTCGCAGGCTTTGCAACTGTTGCGCAGCCGAACGGGGATAAATCCCCTCGCCACAACTGAACGGGCGCATATTCCAAAAAACCCTAAAAGAAACACAATCTAGTATTTTCAAGTCTAAAACAGACATCTTATAGTCTCGCCGCAGGCGAATTTCGGGCGAGACGCTTAAGCTGCTTTAAGGCAGGATAGCGCTGTCGTTCAAATCACCAATTTGCCTACATTCCTTAAGCGTCTTCCATAAGAAAACACAGGGGCTTGTCATGAATTTTTCCGCACTACGTCGCACTCTGCTGGTCGGTTCGCTGGGTCTGGCGCTCAGCGCTGGCCTGATCGGTCAGGCAGTGGCCGGTGAGCAGTTGCAACAGATCAAGGACAAGGGCGTTCTCAACGTCGGCCTGGAAGGCACCTACCCACCGTTCAGCTTCGTCGACGAGAACGGCAAGCTGTCGGGTTTCGAAGTCGAACTCTCCGAGGCGCTGGCGCAAAAGCTCGGCGTCAAGGCCAAGATCCAGCCGACCAAATGGGACGGTATCCTCGCTGCGCTGGAATCCAAGCGTCTGGATCTGGTGGTCAACCAAGTGACCATCTCCGACGAGCGCAAGAAGAAATATGATTTCTCCGAACCGTACACTGTCTCCGGCATCCAGGCCCTCGTGCTGAAAAGCAAAGAGTCGGCCCTGAACATCAAGACTGCCGCTGACCTCTCCGGCAAGAAAGTAGGTGTCGGCCTGGGCACCAACTACGAGCAGTGGGTCCGCGCCAACGTGCCGGGTGCTGACGTGCGCACCTACGATGATGATCCGACCAAATTCGCCGACCTCAACAACGGTCGTACCGATGCCATCCTGATCGACCGTCTGGCTGCCCTCGAATACGCCAAGAAAGCCCCGAAAACCGTGGCTGCCGGTGAGGCCTTCTCGCGTCAGGAAAGCGGTATCGCCCTGCGCAAAGGCGAGCCGGAACTGCTGGCTGCGGTGAACAAGGCGCTCGACGAACTGCGTGCCGACGGCACTCTCGAGAAACTGTCGAAGAAGTACTTCAACGCAGACGTCACTAAATAATGGAAGAGGCTTTCCAACTCGCGCTGGATTCCGCGCCCTTTCTGTTGAAGGGCGCGTACTACACGGTAATCCTCAGCCTCGGCGGGATGTTCTTCGGTCTGCTGCTGGGCTTCGGCCTCGCGCTGATGCGCCTGTCGCGCTTCAAATCGGTCAGTTGGCTGGCACGCATCTACGTATCGTTCTTTCGCGGCACGCCGTTGCTGGTGCAGCTGTTCGTGATCTATTACGGCTTGCCGCAACTGGGCCTGGAGCTTGATCCGCTGCCGGCAGCGCTGATCGGTTTCTCGCTGAACATGGCCGCCTACGCCTGTGAAATCCTGCGTGCCGCGATCGGTTCGATCGAACGCGGTCAGTGGGAAGCTGCTGCGAGTATCGGCATGACCCGCGCGCAGACTCTGCGCCGGGCCATCCTGCCGCAAGCGATGCGCACGGCTTTGCCGCCGCTGGGCAACAGCTTCATTTCACTGGTCAAGGACACCGCCCTCGCTGCGACCATTCAGGTGCCGGAACTGTTCCGCCAGGCGCAACTGATTACCGCCCGGACTTTCGAAGTCTTCACCATGTATCTTGCCGCCGCACTGATCTACTGGATTCTGGCCACGGTGCTTTCGCACTTGCAGAACAAGTTGGAAGAGCGGGTCAATCGGCACGACCAGGAGTCCTGACGCGATGATTGTCGTGGAAAAACTGACCAAGCAATTCAAGGGTCAGGTCGTGCTCAACGGCATCGACCTTGAGGTAAAGGAAGGCGAAGTCGTCGCGATCATCGGCCCCAGTGGCTCGGGGAAAACGACGTTTCTGCGTTGCCTGAATTTCCTTGAAGAACCCACCAGCGGCCGGATCAAGGTCGGCGATATCGAAATCGATACCAGCCGCCCGCTGAACCAGCAGCAAAGTCTGGTGCGCAACCTGCGCCAGCACGTCGGCTTCGTGTTCCAGAATTTCAACCTGTTCCCCCACCGCACAGCTTTGGAAAACGTCATCGAGGGCCCGATCGTGGTCAAGAAGATGCCGCGCGACCAGGCAGTTGCTCTGGGTAAAAAGCTGCTGACCAAAGTGGGGCTTGCCGGCAAAGAGGACGCCTATCCGCGCCGTCTCTCCGGTGGCCAGCAACAGCGCGTGGCAATCGCCCGGGCGCTGGCGATGGAGCCGGAAGTCATTCTGTTCGACGAACCGACTTCAGCGCTCGACCCGGAACTGGTCGGTGAAGTGCTGGCGACCATTCGCGGTCTTGCCGAAGAAAATCGCACCATGGTGATTGTCACCCACGAAATGGGTTTTGCCCGTGACGTGGCCAATCGCGTGGTGTTTTTCGACAAGGGCGTAATTGTTGAACAGGGTGAAGCCAAGGCACTGTTTGCCAACCCGAAAGAAGAACGCACCAAACAGTTTCTCAGCAAGTTTCTGAATCACGCCTGAGAACTTTCTCAGCAATACCCCTCCACTTCCACGGATGGAAGTTACCTCTCTCCCGGCATTTCAATCTTCTCTACATTTGTTACTTGCGAGCGCAGATATATATTGCGCAACGGTTACGCTCATCTTCGAATCGTCATATTTCCATACGTTTGCCTGCGAACAAACCCGCACAAAACCCTGCGCAATTGCCGTTTATCTGTAGCTGGTTTCGCGCGTACCACTAGGCATATTGCCTCGGTGACGTAGGAGCTTTCTGATTAACTTGTAATTCACGCATTAACTAATCCGCTCTATTGACACCCCTCTCCGCAGACTTTTATCTAGTCGACAACCGACGCCAATTAGTTCAAACAACTCACACTAAAACCGAACAAATAGTTTTCGCTTTTATTGCCAGTTGATTCGCGTCTTTTTTGTTTTCCAGAAACGGATTTCGCTGCAAGACTTCAAGGAGAGAAACCGATGACCCGCACTTCGCACACCCCCGAACTTGCAGCGCCAACGCTGGCATGCGCACAAAAAACCGGCATTAACCTGGCAACAGCAGCGCACCTGCTGGTCAATGTGCCGCCCTACTGCGGCATGGACGATGGCGATCTGATCGAACTGTTCTGGAACAAATGCTATGTCGCGTCAAAAGTCCTCAGCGCAGACGATGTGGGTGAGTCAGTGAGCCTTCGGGTGCCAGAGAGTTTCATCACCAATGGCACCGCGCGCATTCACTACCGCGTGATGCAGGTCGGCCAGGGTCCGGCACTGTCGGCGGCGACTCGGGTGCAGGTCAAACTCGATTGCCCCGGTGGCCAGCCCACTGGGCAGTGCGAAGACGAAAATCAGCAACTGGCACCAGTGATCATCCCCGAAGCGATTCGCCGTCAGGGCGTGAACCCCAGCCAGATCAAACGCGGCGTGCCGCTGACCATCGAGCCTTATCTGAACATGGCAGAAGACGACGCCATCACATTGCGCTGGGGCGATGTGCGCATGGATCTGGCGCCAGTCACTGCGGCCGATGTAGGGCTGCCGATTCAGGTCTGGGTGCCACCGGCGGTGATTGTCGAAGCGGGCGAAGACCTGCGACTGGACGTGACGTACTGCATCCTCGACCGGGTCGGTAATAACTCGCGCTGGGCGCCGCCGCGCACGTTGAAAATCGGTTGCGTAAATCCGTACGTAAAAGTCCCGTTGAAACCCGAATTCAAGGCTGCCGAATCGCGTACCAAGTGAGACCTGCTCAAGGTGGGAGGTTAGTCACCTCTCACCCGAAACTCGTTAACCAAGCCGAACATCCCTCTTCTATACATATTCCTAAAAGTTAGTTTATTTTATTTTTATACACGCTTAGGGTATATGCACCGGACCACCGGACATTCTTTCAATCGTCGCACTTCGCGGCGTTTTTCATGAGATGTGAGGTAGGTATGGTCCGGAACACAATCACCCCAGTGCAGATCGCCAGGGCATTGCGTGCAGCCAGGGAGCGGCACTGATGTCCAGTCTTGCAGATGCCAACGTGCAGTCCGATCTGGACATCGCCCCGCTGTTGTTGCCCGCGCAAGTACTGCGCAACGACGCTCAAGCGATCAAGGCCGCCTTTGATCTGGCGCAAGCCGCCCGTGTGCAGGCGGCCAAACGCGACCGGCAGCGCAAGCTGCCGTGGTCGGAAATTGAACAGTTCACCCGCAGCGGTCTGGGCAGCATTGCCATCCCGCGTGAGTACGGTGGCCCGCAGGTTTCCTTCGTCACGCTGGCCGAAGTATTCGCGATCATTTCTGCCGCCGACCCGGCGCTCGGGCAGATCCCGCAGAACCAGTTCGGCATCATCCATCTGCTGCTCGGCACCGCTACCGAAGCGCAGAAAAAGCAGCTGTTCCAGAGTGTTCTGGAAGGCTGGCGCATCGGCAATGCCGGACCGGAACGTGGCACGAAAAACACCTTGGAACTGAAGGCGCGAGTCAGCGCCGACGGCGACGATCACGTGATCAACGGCCAGAAGTTCTACTCCACCGGCGCGCTGTTTGCGCATTGGGTCGCGGTGAAAGCGCTCAACGATGACGGTAAACAGGTGCTGGCCTTCGTCCGTCGCGGCACGCCGGGTTTGCGCATCGTCGATGACTGGTCGGGCTTCGGTCAGCGCACCACGGCCAGCGGCACGATCCTGCTGAACAACGTGCGCGTCGAGTCGAGCCTGGTCATCGACAACTGGAAGATCAACGACAAGCCGAACACCCAAGGCGCAGTGTCGCAGCTGATTCAAGCAGCCATCGACGCCGGCATCGCCCGTGGCGCCATCGACGACGCCATCGACTTCGTCAAAACCCGCGCGCGGCCATGGATCGACGCCAAGGTCGAGCGCGCCAGCGACGACCTCTACGTGATTGCCGATATCGGCAAACTGAAAATCGAACTGCACGCCGCCGAAGCGCTGCTGCGCAAGGCCGGCAAAGTGCTCGATGAAGTCCACGCCGCGCCGCTGACTGCCGAATCCGCCGCACGCGCTTCGATCGCCGTGGCCGAAGCAAAAGTGCTGACCACCGAGATTTCGCTGCTGGCCAGCGAAAAGCTCTTCGAACTGGCCGGCAGCCGCGCGACCCTTGCCGAATTCAATCTGGATCGCCACTGGCGCAACGCCCGCGTGCACACCCTGCACGACCCGGTGCGCTGGAAATATCACGCGGTCGGCGCCTATCGCCTGAACGGCACTTTGCCGGCTCGCCATTCCTGGATCTGAGACGACCAGTCATCTGGAGAACCCCCTATGACGCTTTCCCATCACGTCGCGCTCATCACCAGCGATGAGCAAGCCCTGATCGTCGCCAGCGACCTGGCCGAAGATTTCAAACGCGACAGCGCCCTGCGCGACCGCAAACGCCGCCTGCCATTGGCCGAGCTGGAAGTGTTTTCCCGCTCCGGCCTGTGGGGCATCAGCGTGCCAAAAGAATATGGCGGCGCGGGCGTATCCAACGTCACCCTGGGCAAAGTCATCGCACTCATCGCTCAGGCCGACGGCTCGCTCGGGCAGATTCCGCAGAACCATTTCTACGCACTGGAAGTGCTGCGCGTGAATGGCAGCGATGAACAGAAACAGCGCCTGTACGCCGAGGTCCTCGCCGGCCAGCGCTTCGGCAATGCGCTGGCGGAACTGGGCACCAGAACCGCTCACGACCGCGTCACCAGCCTCGAACGCGACGGCGCTGGTTATCGCATCAACGGTCGCAAGTTCTACTCGACCGGGGCGATTTACGCGCAGCGCATTCCGACGTCGGTGGTCGATGAAAACGGCGTACAGCAACTGGCCTTCGTCCCGCGCGAAAGCAAGGGCGTGACGGTAATCGACGACTGGAGCGGCTTCGGCCAGCGCACCACCGGCAGCGGCTCGGTAGTGTTCGAAGATGTGTATGTAGCGGCGGAAGACGTGCTGCCGTTCCAGAGCGCTTTCGAGCGCCCGACCACGGTCGGCCCGCTGGCACAGATTCTCCACGCCGCCATCGACACCGGCATTGCCCGCGCCGCTTACGAAGATGCCTTGCATTTCGTGCGCAGCAAAACCCGTCCGTGGATCGATTCCGGCAACGACAAGGCTACCGACGATCCGCTGACGCTGAAGAGCTTCGGCCACTTGAGCATTCGTCTGCACGCCACCGAAGCCTTGCTCGAACGTGCCGGTGAATTCCTCGATGCCGCGCAAGCTGAAACCAATGCCGAAACTGTCGCCGCCGCGTCGATAGCAGTTGCCGAAGCGCGGGCGATCAGCACGGAAATTTCCCTCGCCGCTGGCAGCACGCTGTTCGAACTCGCCGGCAGTCAGGCGACGCTGAGCGAACACGGCCTCGACCGGCACTGGCGCAACGCGCGCGTGCACACCCTGCACGACCCGGTGCGCTGGAAATATCACGCCGTGGGCAATTACTACCTCAACGATGAAAACCCTCCGCTGCGAGGGACGATCTGATGACTGCTGCGAAAAAGAAGATTCTGCTCAACGCGTTCAACATGAACTGCATCGGCCACATCAATCACGGCCTGTGGACCCATCCGCGCGACACCTCGACCCGCTACAACACGATCGAGTACTGGACCGAACTGGCGCAGTTGCTTGAGCGTGGATTGTTCGATGGCTTGTTCATCGCTGACATCGTCGGCGTCTACGACGTCTACCAGGACTCGGTGGACGTCACGCTGAAAGAGTCGATCCAGTTGCCGGTCAACGATCCGCTGCTACTGGTTTCAGCGATGGCTGCTGTAACCAGAAACCTCGGCTTTGGCCTCACCGCCAATCTCACTTACGAGCCGCCGTACCTGTTCGCCCGACGCATGTCGACGCTCGATCATTTGAGTCGCGGCCGGGTTGGCTGGAACATCGTCACCGGTTACCTGGACAGCGCCGCCAAAGCCATGGGCCTGCGCGAACAGGTCGAACATGACCGCCGCTACGACCAGGCCGAAGAGTATCTGCAGGTGTTGTACAAGCTCTGGGAAGGCAGTTGGGAGAACGGCGCGGTGCGCAACGACCGCGAGCAGCGCATCTACGCCAACCCGGACAAAGTGCACAAGGTCGAGCACCAGGGCGAGTTCTATCAGGTCGCGGGTTATCACCTCTGCGAGCCGTCACCGCAGCGCACGCCGGTATTGTTCCAAGCCGGCAGCTCCGATCGCGGCTTGCTCTTCGCCGGGCGTCATGCCGAGTGCGTATTCATCAGCGGCCAGAACAAAGCATCGACCAAAGTGCAGGTCGACAAGGTCCGTGCCAGCGCCGTCGAAGCCGGGCGCAATCCTCAAGACATCAAGGTATTCATGGGCCTCAATGTGATCGTCGGCGCCACCGAAGAAGCGGCGTGGGCCAAGCATGCCGAGTACCTCAGCTACGCCAGCGCCGAGGCCGGCGTGGCGCATTTTTCCGCCTCCACCGGCATCGACTTTGCCCAATACGAAATCGATGAGCCGATCCAGTACGTGAAGAGCAATGCGATTCAGTCGGCGACGAAAAACCTGCAAAACAACGACTGGACCCGGCGCAAATTGCTCGACCAGCACGCCCTCGGTGGTCGTTACATCACCGTGGTCGGCTCGCCCGAGCAGGTGGCGGATGAACTCGAATCGTGGATCGCCGAGACCGGTCTGGACGGCTTCAACCTGACCCGCATCGTCACCCCGGAAAGCTATGTCGATTTCATCGAACTGGTGATTCCCGAGTTGCAGCGACGCGGCTCGTACAAGACTGCGTATGACAGCGGCAGCTTGCGCGAGAAATTGTTTCACGGTGAGGCGCAGTTGCCTGAGCAACATACCGGCTCTTCGTACCGGCATTAAAAGTTTCGCGAGCAGGCTCGCTCCCACATTTGAAATGCGTACCCCTGTGGGAGCGAGCCTGCTCGCGAAGAGGCCCTCCCCGGCACCACAAAATCATGCACTGACTGGAAAAACCACCATGACCAAAAAACTCTTGTCCCACCCAGTCAAAGCACTGGCCCTGGCCTTCGGCCTGTTCAGCTCGGCGCTATTCGCTGCCGATGCGCCGCTGAAAATCGGCACCACCGCCGCTTTCGCCATCCCGCTGGAAGCCGCCGTCGAAGAGGCCTCCAAACAAGGCCTGAAAGTCGAGCTGGTGGAATTCACCGACTGGATCGCGCCCAACGTCAGCCTCGCCGCTGGCGACATCGATGTGAATTATTTCCAGCACATTCCGTTTCTGGAAAACGCCAAAGCCGCGTCCGGTTTCGATCTGGTGCCATTCGCTCCTGGGATCATCAACAACGTCGGCCTGTATTCGAAGAAATACAAAAGCTTCGATGAACTGCCCGAAGGCGCCAGCGTCGCCATCGCCAACGACCCGATCAACAGCGGTCGCGGTCTGCAATTGCTCGCCAAGGCCGGTTTGATCACCCTGAAACCGGGCGTCGGTTACAAGGCCACCGAGGACGACATCGTCGCCAATCCGAAAAAGATCAGGATCCTGCAGGTCGAAGCCGTGCAGCTGGTGCGCGCCTATGACGACGCCGATCTGGTCCAGGGTTATCCAGCCTATATTCGCTTGGCGAAGACCTTCGATGCCGGCTCGGCGCTGCTGTTCGACGGTCTCGATCACAAGGAATACGTGATCCAATTCGTCATCCAGCCGAAGAGCAAAACCGACCCGCGCCTGATCAAGTTCGTCGACATCTATCAGCATTCGCCGGCCGTTCGCGCGGCGCTGGACAAGGCCCACGGCAAGCTCTATCAGGCCGGCTGGGAAAGCTGAACATGACCGCAGCGATCCAACGGCGACTGGAGCTTCCAGAGCCACACAATGCTGAAAAAACCCAGCTGCACCCCGAGTTGAATCGCGCCCACGTACGCTTTATCGGCGTGGGCAAAACCTACAACGGCCGGCAAGGTCCGGTCGCGGCTTTGCAGGGCATCGACCTGGCGATTCAACGCGGCGAAGTGTTCGGCATCATCGGCCGCAGCGGCGCTGGCAAGTCGTCGCTGATCCGCACGATCAATCGCCTGGAGCAGCCAACGTCGGGGCGGGTGTTGATCGATCAGGTCGATATCGGCGAGTTCGATGAAGACCGCCTCGTCGCCCTGCGCCGGCGCATCGGCATGATCTTCCAGCACTTCAATCTGATGTCGGCCAAGACCGTCTGGCAGAACGTCGAGTTGCCGCTGAAAGTCGCCGGCGTGCCGAAGGAGCAGCGCGACAACAAGGTCCGCGAACTGCTTGAACTGGTCGGCCTGCACAGCAAGCACAAGGCTTATCCGGCGCAGCTCTCCGGTGGGCAGAAACAGCGTGTCGGCATTGCCCGCGCGCTGGTGCATGACCCGGACATTCTGCTCTGCGATGAGGCGACATCGGCGCTGGATCCGGAGACCACGCAGTCGATCCTCGGCCTGTTGCGCGAGATCAACAAACGCCTGGGCCTGACCATTGTGCTGATCACTCATGAGATGGCGGTGATCCGCGAGATCTGCGATCGCGTCGTTGTGCTAGAGCACGGCCATGTGGTCGAGCAAGGCCCGGTGTGGCAAGTGTTCGGCAATCCGCGACACGCAGTCAGCCAGACCTTGCTCGCACCGCTGCAACACGCCTTGCCGGAAGAACTGCAAAGCCGCTTGCAGGCGCAATCTACGGCTTCAAATGCAGCGGTGGTGTTGCGTTTGCAGTTCACCGGCAGTGCCGCTGATGAGCCGGATCTGGCCGCGTTGTTTGCGGCGTTGGGTGGGCGTGTGAAGCTGCTTCAGGGCGGCGTCGAACGAATTCAGGGACACGCGCTGGGGCAGCTATTACTGGCCGTCAGCGGTTCGGCGTTCAGCGCCGAGCAATTGCGCGAGCGCGCCGGGCAGTGGGCGCAACGAGTGGAGGTATTGGGCTATGTGGTTTGATCGCTTGCTGCAGGGTTTTATCGACACCTTCCTGATGGTTGGCGTGTCCTCGTTGATCGCGCTGCTGGTGGGGATTCCCATGGCGGTGATTCTGGTCACCAGCGACAAGGGCGGGATCTACGAAGCGCCACTGTTGAACCGTGCGCTGGGCGCCTTCGTCAATCTGTTCCGCTCGATCCCGTTCCTGATTCTGATGGTCGCGCTGATTCCATTCACCCGCCTGATCGTCGGCACCACGTATGGCGTGTGGGCCGCTGTGGTGCCGCTGACAATCGCCGCAACGCCATTCTTCGCGCGGATCGCCGAAGTCAGTCTGCGCGAGGTCGATCATGGCCTGATCGAAGCCGCGCAGGCCATGGGTTGCCGGCGCTGGCACATCGTCTGGCATGTGCTGCTGCCCGAGGCGCTGCCGGGGATTGTCGGGGGGTTCACCATCACCCTGGTGACGATGATCAATTCGTCGGCCATGGCTGGGGCAATTGGTGCTGGTGGGCTGGGGGATATCGCTTACCGCTACGGTTATCAGCGCTTCGATAGCCAGATCATGTTGACGGTGATCGTCTTGCTGGTGGCGCTGGTGGCGGTGATTCAGTTGGGTGGCGACAGGCTGGCGCGGGGGCTGAATAAGCGCTAAGGTCAATAGCGGCAGGTGGCCATCAACCGAGCCCATCTGATCGCGTTATTTTGGGCGATGCCCTTCATTAAAATCAGATGCTTCCTACACCACTTTTGTCGTTTCGCCAGCCTGAAGCACGCGGGTTTGCAGGACGATTCCTAGAATAATTTGCCCGCTTGTACCCGAAATATCCTGTAGCTAATCTCCGGTCGTCACTGTTTTGCGGTGACTGGATTCAGTTGTCCGGCCGGCAACTGATCCTCGTGCAGCCGCCGTCCTGCTCGTTTAGTCGCGAAATGGTTGGCTCCCACTTGAAGTCAGGAGTTTACCCATGGAAAAGAAACTTGCCGATCCGCCACTTAGCCTTACCTCAAGCAAGCGGTTCACCGAGGATTTGCTCAAGGATCGCTCTGCACTGTGCCGCGCCGTCGACTCACATCTGGCCGGCAATCAGGTCACGTTGGCTGGACAGAAACGCGTCTACAGCATCAGCGAAGATGTGACGCTGGAGGACGCCCAACTGTATGTTGCCGATCTGCTGCGCTGCGCTTCGGTGACCGTCCATCAATGCGGTGACCAGCTCGGGGGCGCGGATCGGGCCATGGTGTTCTCGGTCTGGCATCTGCTGGAAATGGCCAAAGCGATGATGGATCGCTCGATCGATTGTCTGGGAGCGAAGCAGCACTGAAGCCTGGCATCCGGCGCCGCCTGCACTGGCCCCCAGCGCAGGCGGCGTTTTTTTGCCGGTGAAAAAGCTTATAGTCCGCCCTCACACCACCAATACAGCATCGAACATGAAGCAAACGCCCAGCGACCTCGAACAGATCACCGCCACTACCCTCGGTCACTACAACTCGGTGGCCGAGGATTTCCGTGAAGGCACGCGCGACCACGATGTCAGCCAGAACATTGAGGCCTTGCTGCGCCACATTCACGGTGAAGCACCTTTCACGATTCTCGATTTCGGCTGCGGGCCGGGCCGGGATTTGCAAACCTTCACGCGCATGGGCCACGTCGCGATCGGCCTTGATGGCTCACAGGAATTCGCGCGCATGGCCCGCCAGGACAGCGGTTGTGAAGTCTGGCAGCAGGACTTTCTCAAGCTTGATCTGCCGGCCGAGCGCTTCGACGGCATCTTCGCCAATGCCGTGCTGTTTCATGTGCCATTGCAGGTGTTGCCGCAAGTGCTACGGCAACTGCACGGCACTTTGAAACCGGGTGGCGTGCTGTTCAGTTCCAATCCGCGAGGCGACAACCAAGAGGGCTGGAACGGGCCGCGCTATGGCTCGTATCACGATCTCGAGGCCTGGCGCGGGTTGCTGACGGCGGCGGGTTTTGTCGAGCTGGAGCATTATTACCGGCCTGCGGGCTTGCCGCGCGAACAGCAGCCGTGGCTGGCGAGCGTGTGGCGCAAAGTCTGAATCAGGGCGCCGCTTGTACCTGATACTGGCTGTCGCTGCCGTCCGCTAACAGTGCAGTCATGCTGTGTCCCGGTAACGTCCGGCCCTGCCAGTTGCGTGGAGCGGCGTCGAAATTGGCCAGCAGTCGCGTGCCGTCGGCAAACGTCGTCTGCTGGACCAGGCGATCCTCGCTCAACCAGTCAAAAGCGGTCAGCGCTTGCGTCGCCAGACGTTCGTGCAGCGGACGAAAGAATCGATCCTGACGCACGATCAGCGGCAAGCGCTGATCAAGGCTGGCCGCGCTCAGGTGATACAGCGGCGGTACGTTGTAGAGCAACTGGGTGAGCTCGTTTTCCACCCGCACGTCGCTGAGTTTCAGGTTATCGAACAACCAGTGATGACTGGTGATGACAGAGCCGTGGAACACCGCCTGATACAGCGGTAAACGGCTGGCGGGGGCGAAATGAACGCGTCGGTAGTCAGCCTTCAACCGGGTCGGTTTGAAGAACACCGCCGGCTGCTCCGGTGGGTACCATGGGCCGACGAAAAAATCCGCTGTGCCCGGCTGCTGCATGTCGCGATCGCCCCAACCGATCACTGGCGTCTGCATGCCATGTGCGAACAAGACCCCCTGAGCGGTGGCCGCATTGCCATCCTCCGAACCGCTCGGCAGCTGCAACACTTCGCTGATCCAGCGCGATGCTGCAACGTTGCCCGCGGCATTCTGCGCCTGGGTCATCGGTGCGCCGGGACGATAACTGTCGAAAAGCATCCCCGCGGCATAAGCATCGAGAAACCAACTGTTGAAGCCGGCAACCTTCTGGATTGCATCGATGCGCCGCTCAAGCAACGGTCGCACACATCGCGGATCGGTATAGTGACCGGACTGCTGAAACCCGCTTTTCAGCGCACCGTTTTGCTCCACGATCGCACACTCGGTATTGGCCCGATCGCCGAGGTGCGCGGTGGTCCAGTCCGGATTTTCGTCCTCGCGCAACGCGGTTTCGTATGAGTCATAGGGGGCAATCAGATATCCCGCAGAGACGGCGGCGCGCACCGCCTCCGGATGCCAGAGTCCACCTTCCCAGCCTTCGCCGAGCCCAAGCCATAAACGCGAAAGTCCAGCGCTCTGCAAGCGTTCAATGGTTCGCCGCGACAAGGTGCGCCCCCAGCGCGAAGGATCAGGCGCCAGCGTATCCTTCAGAACAACGGCCAGCTGCACGCGCACCTCAGCGTACCCGTTGGCCAGCGCCTGCATGTCCGGCACCGCACGCGCCTGCCAGGTTTTGCGCGCCTGAACGTTCAGCGCGCGATTGAGACTGCGCAGCATCACAGTCTGTTGATAGCGATTGAGTACGGTCTCGCTGGCGAGCAACCGCAGCGCTTCAGGATCCATCGCTGCCCGAAGTTCACTGACCAGCACACCCGAGCCGCGCAACCGGGCAATCAGCAGCGGCCAGTTGCGCACATCGTCAGGGCCGAGGAGATCGTTGCCCCATAGATAGACATGCGCGGCACCGATCAGCTTGGCGGCTTGCGGGGTCTTGATCAGCTTGTTCGCCAAGGTCTCATATTGATCGCTATCGATGAGCCACTGTTTGTAGCGCTTGGCCCCGGCCAAGGGATCGAGAGTGCCGAGAAACAGGCTGAAGGTCAGCGGTTTTGAGGGTTCAAGCGATGTGAATCGATGCCGGGTCGACAGCCCCAGCGCATCGCCATTGGCCTTGAAGCGCAGTTGGTTGTTGTAAGGATTGGTCAGCAACCAGTGCAGGCTGAACTTCTCGTACTCCATCCCCCAAAGCGGCAGGCTCAAATCCTGGGTGGTATCGAGCGCGCCCTGCGCGAGCAGGAACTTCTGCCACACCCGGTCACCGCGCGGCACGTAGCGCCCTTCGGCAAGCGGCCAGATCAGCGCCTGGCCCATTGCACTGGCGGGCTGATGAATAAACTCGATCTGCGAGGGCGAGTTAGCCGTAATCGAAAACGTCAGGTCACGCTGATTCAGGTCAACACTGAGCAACCAGCGCCCATTGTCCCATTGCCAATCGATGCGATTGCCGCGCCTGACCATGTCGCTGACCTTGTGCCGCAGCACACCGGCCGAGGCGTGCACCGGCGCAGCGCCTGCAACTTCAACGCGCACCGCCAGCGTCGCAGGATCGACCTGCACCCGCCAAAGCTGGTTTTCCAGCAGCACTTCGGCCAGTACTGCCGGCGACAGGCTCAAGCCAGCGAGCAGCAACCATCCGCGTAACCAGCCGGAAACAGTCGACATGGCACGTCCCTCTTCGAATGAAGAAGGGACGTTAGCGCAGTCCGCTCACCCTGTAAGTCAGACCTTTCCCAAAGATCGCAGGGGCTATCTCACTGCGCCGGCTTTTCATCCTTCTGCGGTTCGCGAATCTTGTACCAGGCCACATACAGCGCCGGCAGAAACAGCAGCGTCAGCAGGGTCGCCACGACGATGCCACCAATCATTGCGTAAGCCATCGGCCCCCAGAACACTTCGCGGGCAATCGGGATCATGCCCATGCTCGCTGCCGCTGCGGTCAGCAGGATCGGCCGGCGCCGGTGTTCGGTGGCTTCGACCACCGCGTCCCACGGCGCATAGCCTTTCTGCTCGAACTCATCGATCTGCGTCACCAGAATCACCGAGTTGCGGATGATGATGCCGATCAGCGCAAGAATCCCGAGGATCGCCACGAAGCCCATCGGCGTGCCCGTCGGCACCAGCGCCAGGACCACACCAATCAACCCCAGCGGCGCAACACTGGCGACCAGGAACATCTTCTGCACGCTGTGCAACTGAATCATCAGGAACGTCGCCATGAGGAACAGCATCAGCGGCAGCACCTTGGCAATCGGCCCCTGGGCCTTGCCGCTTTCCTCGACCGTACCGCCGGTGGCGACTTTGTAGCCGACCGGCAGCTTCGAGGCAAAAGCGTCGATCGACGGCTTGAGCAGTTTTACCAGATCGGTCGGCTGGATTTCGTCGCGCACCGAGGCCTTGATGGTGATGGTCGGCAAGCGGTCACGACGCCACACCAGCGGCTGTTCCAGTTCATAACGCACGGTGGCGAACGCCAGCAGCGGAATCGAGGTGCCGCTCGGCGTGACAATCTGCAGGTTCTGCAGGGTTTCCGGCGTGCCGCGTTCGGAATCCACCGCGCGACCGACCACGTTGATCAGGTAGATATCGTCATCGACCTGGGTCAACGGCGAGCCACTGACAATGCTGTTCATCAGGTTGGCGACGTCTTCGGACGACAGCCCGAGTTGCCGCGCCTTGTCCTGGGCGATGTCGATGCGCAGGACTTTGCCCGGCTCGTTCCAGTCATAAATGATCTCGCCGATGTGCGGGTTCTTGTCCAGTTCGGTGGCCAGGTCGATGGCGTGTTTGCGCACCTGATCGACATCTTTGCCGCTGACTCGATACTGAATCGGACGCCCCACCGGCGGGCCCATTTCCAGGGCCTGCACGTAGCTGCCGATGCCGACGAAGTCCTTGTGCAGGCGCTCACGCAAGCGCTGGCTGAGTGCCTCGCGGGCTTCGAAGTCCTTGCTGACGATCACCAGTTGCGCGTAGTACGGGTTCTGCAATTGCTGGTCCAGCGGCAGGTAGAAACGGATCGCGCCCTGACCGATGTAAGTGCTCCAGCGCACGATGTCCGGATCGCCCTTGAGCGTCGCTTCGAGCTTGTCCACCGCTTTGCGGGTTTCATCGATCGAGGCGTTTTGCGGCAGGTTCAGGTCGACCAGAATTTCCGGGCGGTCGGAAGCGGGGAAGAACTGGTTCTGCACGAAACGCATGCAGAATACCGCCAGCACGAACAACAGCACGGTGACACCGATTGCCCACCAGCGATTGCGCATGGCCCACAACAGGCCGCCGTTGAACGCCCGGCCGACGCGACCCGGCTCGGCATCGTGGGCCTTCACCTTGTCACTGAGAATGTGCACGCCGATCACTGGTGCGAAGAACACCGCGACCACCCACGAGACGATCATCGCCACGGCGATCACCGCGAACAGCGTGAAGGTGTATTCACCCGCCGAACTGGCGTTGAGGCCGATGGGCACAAAACCGGCGACAGTCACCAGCGTACCGGTGAGCATCGGGAATGCGGTCGAGGTGTAGGCGAACGTCGCCGCCTGCTCCTTGCTCTCGCCCATTTCCAGGCGCGTGACCATCATCTCTACGGTGATCATCGCGTCGTCCACCAGCAGACCGAGGGCAATGATCAATGCGCCGAGGGAAATCCGCTGCATGGTGATGCCGCTGTACTCCATGAACACGAAGACCATGGCCAGCACCAGCGGAATCGAGCAGGCCACCACCAGACCAGCGCGCACGCCGAGGCTGATGAAGCTCACCACCAGCACGATGATGACTGCTTCGAACAGCGCGCTGGTGAAACCGCCAACGGCCTCTTCCACCACCACCGCCTGGTCGGAAACGGTGTGCACGCCGACGCCCACCGGCAAGTCAGCGGTGAGCTGGTCGATGCGCTCGTGCAGCGCCTTTCCGAATTCCTGAACGTTGCCGCCCTTCTGCATGGCAATCGCCAGGCCGATCGCCGGTTTGCCGTCGAAGCGGAATTCCGGTGTCGCCGGATCGACGTAGCCACGGCTGATCTCGGCGATGTCGGCCAGACGATAGAAGCGATCGTTGAGTTTGAGATTGACCTCGGCCAGATCTTTCTCCGACTCGAACTGGCCCGAGGTGCGCACGGAGATCCGCTCCGGCCCCGCCTCGATCACCCCGGCCGGAGTCACTGCGTTCTGCGATTGCAGGCTCTGCACCACTTGGCGCTGGTCGATACCCAGTGCGGCGAGTTTGCGCGTGGAGAAGTTCAGGTAGATCGTTTCGTCCTGCTGGCCGACCATTTCGATCTTGCCCAGCCCCGGCACGCTGCGTATTTCTGCGCGCGCCTGTTCCACGTAATCGCGCAACTGACGCATGGTCAGGCCATCGGCGGTGAAGGCGTAGACCGAGCCGTACACGTCACCGAACTCGTCGTTGAATCCCGGCCCCTGAATGCCCTGGGGAAACTGGCCGCGAATATCGTCGATCTTCTTGCGCACTTGGTACCAGATTTGCGGAATGTCCTCAGCGCTGGTGGTGTCGCGCAGGTACACGTACACCGTCGATTCGCCGGGGCGGGTGTAGCTTTTCACATAGTCGAGAGAATCGAGCTCTTCGAGTTTTTTCTCGATGCGGTCGGTGACCTGCTTGAGGGTTTCTTCCTGGGTCGCGCCGGGCCATTTGGTCTGGATCACCATGGTCTTGATGGTGAAGGACGGGTCTTCTTCGCGGCCGAGATTGAAGTACGAAAACACCCCCATCAGCAGCCCGACGAACATCAGATACCACACGAAAGACTGGTGCTTGAGGGCCCATTCGGAGAGGTTGAAAGAGCCTTTCATTGACTGTCCTCGTCAAGTTTTACCGATTGTCCGGGTTTGAGACTGTTGACGCCGGCGCTGACAACGCGCTCGCCATTCTGCACGCCACCGGCCAGCACCACGCTGTTGTCGCCACGGCTGACCACGCTGACGTCGCGCGGGTTGACGGTTTTGTTTTGCGTATCGATCACCCAGATGCGGGTTTTGCCGTCGATTTCCTGCAACGCCGTCAGCGGCAGTTCGATGCGCGGTTTGATCGCCGAGCTAAGGGTCACGCTGATCGCGGTGCCGAGGCGGAAACCGTCCGGCGTATCCGACAGGGTCAGGCGCGCGCGGCGGGTGCGTGTGGCGCTTTGCGCCTGGGGTTCGATCTCGCGGATGATCGCCGTGGTGTTGATGCTCGGGTCGAGCTGCGCAGCCACCGAGAACACCACGTCGCTGGGCAACTGATCGACCAGGGTATCGGGCAGATCGATCACCGCTTCCTTGATGTCCGGTTGCGCCAGCGTCACCACTTGTTGCCCGGCAGTTACCACTTGCCCGGCTTCGGCGTTCCACGCGGTGACCACGGCTTTGTGATCGGAGCGCAGCTCGGTGTAGCTCAGTTGATCCTTGCTCTGGCTGACCGCCGCGCGTGCCTGATCAAGCGAGGCCTGAGTGGTTTTCAGATCGGTATTGGCGACGTCCAGTTGCGCCTGCGCACCGACGCCGCGATCGAACAGCGCTTGCTGACGACGTGCATTGGCCTGGGCGTTGATCAGTTGCGCCTGGATTCTCGCCAGATCGCCCTGCGCCGAACGTAACTGGTTCTGCTGGTCGGACGGATCGAGGGTGGCAAGCAACGTGCCCTTCTGCACCTCGGCGCCGACATCGACGTTGCGACTGGCGATGCGTCCACCGACGCGGAAACCGGTGTTGCTCTCGTAACGCGCCTGAATGCTGCCGGCAAAGCGCCCGAGGCTTTCTTCGTTCAGCGCTTTGACCGTGACCGACAGCACCGGACGTACCGGTTCCGGCGGCGTTTCCTTTTCCGAACAAGCGCCCAGCAGCAGCGCCATGCACAACAGGCCGAGGCGCTTCATGGCTGCGCTCCCGGTTGCAGATCCTTGTAGGTGTTTTCGGCAATCTCGACTTTCATGCCGGGGTGCAGCAACTGGCCGCCGGCGACAATGACTTTCTCGCCGCCCTTGAGGCCTTCGCTGATGATCACTTTGCCGGTCAGGTAGCGACCGACCGTGACCGTATGCAACTGCGCCTCGCCCTTGTCATCGACCAGCCATACCGCCGGGTCGCTGATGTTTTTTGTCAGCGCCGACCAGGGCAGTTCCACCGCCGATTTGCCGGTGCCCTTGGCGGTGGCACTGACCACCGAACCGAGCTGCATGCCCGGCGGCAGCTTGTCGAGGCTGACCTTGACCTGCACGGTGCCCGATTGCGCCGACACCGATGGCGTGATCTCACGCACGGTGCCGGTGGTTTTGATTTCGGGATTGTCGAGCAGGCTGACCACGATCGAACGATCGGACGGACGCTCGGCCAGCAGCGATTCGTAGACATTGAATACCGCGTCGCGGTCGCCATCGCGGGCGAGGCTGAAAATCGGCGCAGTGGCCTGCACCACCTGGCCGACTTCGGCCTGGCGCTCGGTGATCACCCCGGGCGCATCGGCGATCAGCGCGGTGTAACTGAGCTGGTCCCTGGCGTTGGCCAACTGCGCCTGCGCCGCACTCAATGCGCTCTGGCTGCTGCGCAGCGCGGCTTGCGCCGAATCGTATTCGCTCTGGCTGGTGTAGCCCTTGGGCAGGAGTTTTTGCTGACGCACGAAAGCGGCTGCCGCTTGCTTCACGCGGGCCTGTTCGGCGACGACCTGGGCCTGAGCGGAATCGACGTTGGTCTGCAGATCTTTCGGATCGAGTTTGGCCAGCACCTGCTTGGCCGTGACGCGGTCGCCGACATCGACCATGCGCTGGATGATCTTGCCGCCGACGCGGAATGACAACTGGGTCTGCACCCGCGCCTGCACATCACCGGTGAGGGTCACCGCGGCGGCGTAGTTGGCCGGTTCGACCTCTTGCACAAAGACCCGTGGCAAGTATTCCTGAGCAGGTTTCTTGTCGCCGCATGCGGTGAGCAACGCCATGGCGCTCACGGCCATCAGCACTTTCAATCCGGGACCCGCCATGCACACTCCTTGGCCTTAAATGCTGCTGTCGAGACGATACGACTTCAGAGCTTAGAACAGGGTTCCACGGTTGCGGGCGCCAACACCAGATTTATCTCATTAAAGGTATGCTGCCCGCGTATCGCAGTGACCCGGAGAAGGATTTCATGCTCAACACCCTGGCGGTGGCCAATTACCGCTCGATCAACAAACTGGTGATTCCGCTCGGGCGCCTGAACCTGATTACCGGGCCCAACGGCAGCGGCAAGTCCAACCTCTATCGCGCCTTGCGCCTGCTGGCGGAAACCGCCCAGGGCGGCGTGGTCAATGCGCTGGCGCGTGAAGGCGGGCTGGACTCGACGTTCTGGGCCGGACCGGAAACCATCAGTCGACGCATGCGCAACGGTGAAGTGGCCATCGAGCCGACGGTGCGCCACGGCGCCAAGCGCTTGCGACTGGGATTCGCCGGCGAGGATTTCAGCTACGCCATCGGCCTGGGCCTGCCGGAGCCGAGCACTTCATGCTTTGCCCTCGACCCGGAAATCAAGCGTGAGTGCATCTGGGCCGGCCCGGTGTTTCGCCCGGCGAGCCTGCTGGTCGACCGCAACGGTCCGATGATCCGCGCCCGCGAAGGTCGCGCCTGGGATGTGCTGGCGCAACACACGCCGAACTTCGACAGCCTGTTCGATCAGGTCGGCAATCTGCGCAGCTCGCCGGAAGTGTTCCAGATGCGCGAATTCATCCGGCGTTGGCGCTTTTATGATCACTTTCGCAGCGATGCCGACGCGCCGGTGCGTCAGCCGCAACTGGGCACACGCACGCCCGTGCTGCATCACGATGGCCGTGATCTGGCAGCGGCCCTGCAGACGATTATCGAGATTGGCGATCCGCAGGCGTTAACAGCGGCGATCAGCGATGCGTTTCCCGGCGCGCGACTGAAAATCGCGCCGTTGGCCGGTGGACGCTTCGCTATCGAGTTTTATCAGGAAGGCTTGTTGCGGCCATTGTCGGCGGCGGAATTGTCAGACGGAACCTTGCGCTATCTGCTGCTGGTTGCGGCGTTGCTGACACCGCGACCGCCGACACTAATGGTGCTCAACGAACCGGAAACCAGCCTGCACCCAGACCTGCTGCCGGCGCTGGCGCGCTTGATCATTCGCGCTTCGGAGCAGTGTCAGGTGTGGGTGGTGTCACATGCGCGGCGATTGATCTCGGCGTTGCAGCAAGACCCGGAATGCAATTGCATCGTGCTGGAGAAGACGCTGGGGCAGACCGGGATTGTCGGGCAGCGGGTGCTGGATGAGCCGGCGTGGCAGTGGCCGGATTGAGCGGTGACTGAAAAATTCGCGAGCAGGCTCGCTCCCACAATCGTACGCGGTCAAATGTGGGAGCGAGCCTGCTCGCGAAAGCGATTCAAGCGTCACCGCTGAATCAAGGCACTAGCCCTGCCACTTGCCCCCTTCAACAATCACACTCTCAGGCCGGGTGTCATCACTCAGTTCTTTGCGCACATATTGGTCATACAGCTTGAGCAGGTATTTCTCCTCGCCCAACCTGGCCAATTCGCTGTTGACCCAATCACGCAACTCGAGATTGCCCTTTTTCACTGCCGGCGCAATCGGCGCCTCGGCTCCGAGCTTTTCCTCGAGCACGCGATAGCCCGGGTTCTGCTTGGCCCAGCTGAACAGCACCAGATTGTCCTGTGCATAGGCATCGCCACGGCCATTGGCCAAGGCTTGCAGCGATTCGGAGTTCTTCTCGAACTTGAGCAGTTTCCAGTCCGGGTGGTTCCTGGTCAGCCAGATATCCGCGGTGGTGCCGGTGGTGACAATCGTGGTGCGCGTCGCCAGATCATCCAGTTTTTTCACTGAACTGCCCTGCGGCACCAGCGCCTGCACGGCCACCTTGAGGTTCGGGTTGGTGAAATCCACCGCTTCCTTGCGCTCCGGGGTGACGGTCATGTTGGCGAGGATCAGGTCGACCTTGTCGCTCTGCAAAAACGGAATGCGACTGGCCGGCTCGACGGCAACAAACTCGACCTTCTTTTCATCGCCGAGCAGATCTTTGGCGAAGCGCCGGCCAATGTCGGTGTCGAAGCCAACGTAGCGCCCGGCCTCATCGACGAAACCGAACGGGGGCTTGTCAGTGAAGACGCCGACGATCAGTTTGTCGCGGGCCTTGATCTTGTCCAGATAACCGGCCGGCGCGGCGCTTTCGCTGGCGACTTTCGGCTTTGGCGGCTCTTCGGTTTTACCGCAACCGGCAAGCAAGGCGAGGCTGAGCAGAGGCATTAACAAAGCTGCAGTTTTCATAGCGGTTCCAGTTCCTTTGTCGGATTCGTTTCTGGCAGTGTGGCAACGAAGGAGAACTTCTCCAGAAACTGCTGCGCGCGTGCGGTTTGCGGGTTCGTAAAGAAAATCTCGGGTGGGGACTGTTCAAGGATGCGCCCGGCATCCATGAACACGATGCGGTCGGCCACCGCGCGGGCGAAGGCCATTTCGTGGGTGACGATCAGCAGGGTCATGCCTTCGCGGGCCAGGCCTTGAATGACTTGCAGCACTTCCTTGACCATTTCCGGGTCGAGGGCGGCGGTGACTTCGTCGAAGAGCATGACCCGTGGATTCATGCACAGCGAGCGGACAATGGCGATGCGCTGCTGCTGGCCGCCCGAGAGCTGACGCGGGAAAGCATCGCGCTTGTCCAGCAGGCCGACACGCTCAAGCAAGGCTTCGGCCTGCTGCTGCGCTTCGCGGCGCTGACGCTTCTGCACCTTGAGCGGGCCGAGCAGCAGATTGTCCAGGACGCTCATGTGCGGGAACAGGTGATAGCTCTGGAAGACCATGCCGATCTGCTGACGGATTTCGCGCCAGTCAGTGGCCTTGTCCAACAGCTCTCGGTCGAGGAATTTCAGGCTGCCGCTGTGGGCCTCATCCAGACCATTGAGGCAACGCAGCAAAGTGCTTTTGCCGCAACCGCTGGGACCAAGAATGACGAGTACTTCGCCGCTCTGCACTTGCAGGTCAATGCCGTCGAGCACCTGCTGCGCGCCATAGAATTTGTTGAAGCCGTGAAACTTGATCAGTGCGCTCATGCTTGCGTCCAGCGCCGCTCCAGCACGCGCGAAGCGGCCGAAAGCGGGTAGCAGATGAAAAAGAAAAACAGGAACAGCGCACCGTAAATCAGTACCGATTCGTAGGTGCGCTCGATGATCTGTTGGCCGACCTTGATCACATCGACGACGCCGATCAGCACCGCCAGGGAACTGGTCTTGATGATCCGCGTATAGACGTTGATGGTCGGCGGCGTCATGCGCTTGAGCGCTTGCGGCAGCAGCACGTAGCCATAGAGTTGGGCCGCATTGAGGCCGATCGACAGCCCCGCTTCACGCTGTCCGCGCGGCAACGAATGCAGCGCACCGCGCGCCACTTCGCCAACCTCGCTGGCGCCCCACAGCGACAGCACCAGCACCGCGCACCAGAAGCTCGGCAGGCTCAGGCCGAAGAAAATCGGCAAACCGAAGAACAGCAGATACAACCAGACCAGCACCGGAATCGCCCGGAACAGCTCCAGATAGATGCGCAGAATCGCGTTCAGCCACGTTACGTTCAACGTGCGCAGAACACCGTAGAGCACACCGCCGACAGTGCTGATGGCGATGCTCAGAAACGAGATCGAGAGGGTCTGCCCGGCGCCTTTGGCCAGTTGAGGCAACGATATCCACAGCAACTCAAGACCCGAACTGGCCATGCTGGAGCCTCCTTTCCAGACGGCTGAGCAACAGCGACAGCGACAAGAACAGCAGCACGCAGATCAGCGTCAGCACGGCGAGCATTTCGTAGGTTTTGTAATAGATCGCGATGTAGCTTTTGGTGGTGTAGAGGATTTCCGGCACCGCTACCGCCGAGACCACGGTGGTTTCCTTCAACAGGAAAATGAAATTGGCGAACAGCGACGGCAGGCTGAGAATCCCCGCCTGCGGCAGGATCACATAACGCAGTAATTGCCCGTGAGACAGGCCAATCGACCGCCCGGATTCCAGTTGTGCCTGGGGCACCGCATCGACGCCGGCGCGCAGCACTTCGGTGAGATAGGCGCCACCAAGGAAGGTCATGGTGATGATCGCCGCAGTGAAACCGGAAACCTGGATCCCCACTGCCGGCAAAGCGAAGTAGACGAAGAACAGCTGAATCAGCAACGGCGTGTTGCGCGCCAGCTCTACGTAGAAGCCGACCAGTTTTTGCAGGTATGGCGTGCGAAACACCAGGATCGTCGCGTTGAGCAGCGCGACCAGCAGCGAAGTGGCGATCGCAATCAAACCGACCTGCAGAGTCACGCCGACGGCTTTGAGAAAAGCCGGCAGAGTGCTGAGGATAAAGGCGTAGTCGAAAGTCATGAAGCGTCCTGACGCTGCTTGGTAAGCGGCGATGATGCAATCCGTGGACGGCGGATGGCCGTCCGGCAGGCACTGACTTTATAGGTATAAAAACCATAATTTAAATACCGTTAAAGCATATCGATATCATCCAAAAAACTATCCTGTGGGTTTGCCGGGAAGGAATAAGACGGCTATTTTTCTTTGCGCTGTAGGACGGATCTTTTTTTCACGAAAGACCTCCAAGGAACCACAGCTTTTGGCCAGACTCTCCGGCCCATCCACCACAAGGAAGAAAGACATGGACGTAAAAGTGCCGCAGCGGCTGGATCCGCAGGACATTGTGAAATTGCTGGTGGCGTTGCGCCGGGCGTTGAAAGCGCAGGTGGCCTGAAGTATCGGCAAGATCAAAAGATCGCAGCCTTCGGCAGCTCCTACTGGGGAATGCGGTCTCCTGTAGGAGCTGCCGAAGGCTGCGATCTTTTTGTGGGCACACACAAAAACGCCGATGACCATCACAGGCCATCGGCGTTTTTGCATCTGAAGCAGATTCACTCAAGTCAGATCAGAACGCCGGCAATACCGCGCCGCTGTACTTCTTCTCGATGAACGCTTTGACTTCCGGGCTGGTCAGGGCCTTGGCCAGTTTCTGGATCGCGTCGCTGTTCTTGTTGTCCTCACGGGCCACCAGGAAGTTCACGTACGGCGAGTCAGCACCTTCGATCACCAGCGCATCTTTCTGCGGGTTCAGCTTGGCTTCCAGCGCGTAGTTGGTGTTGATCATGTCCAGATCAACTTCCTTCAGCACACGCGGCAGCAGAGCCGATTCCAGTTCCTTGAACTTGAAGTTGTGCGGGTTCTTGGCGATGTCTTTCGGCGTTGCCAAAGCATTCTTCGGGTCTTTCAGTTCGATCAGACCAGCCTTCTGCAGCAGGATCAGCGCACGGCCGCTGTTGCTGCCTTCGTTGGGGATGGCGATGGTTGCGCCGTCCGGCAGTTCAGCCAGGGTCTTGTACTTGCTCGAGTAGCCACCGAACGGTTCAACGTGTACGCCCTGCACGGTCACCAGGTACTTGGATTTGTCATCCTTGTATTTGCCCTGGTTGAAGCTGTTCAGGTACGGCAGGGTCTGGAAGTAGTTGGCGTCCAGACGCTTCTCGCCAACCTGTACGTTCGGTTGCACGTAGTCGGTGAAAACCTTGATTTCCAGATCCACGCCTTCTTTGGCCAGGGTCGGTTTGATCAGCTCAAGGATTTCAGCGTGGGGCACCGGCGTTGCGGCAACCACCAGTTTCTCGCCAGCATTGGCGAAAGAAGCCGTCAGTGCAGCCGCCAATGCGGTAAACAACAGAACCTTTTTCATGCAGTGTCCTTATCGAAAATCACGGTCGTCATCGACGACGGCATTTAATACGTGTGCCAGTGAAGTGATATCGCTGGCGTGAGGCGGACAATACCCGGATTTTTTATTCCCGGACAATAACGTTTATTCAGCTTCATATTCCATTTTGTTCATACAGCTCGATCACACCTGTAGGAGCTGCCGAAGGCTGCGATCTTTTGATTTTTCAAGGCTTTAAATCAACTGAAGATCAAAAGATCGCGGCGTGCCGCAGCTCCTACAAAATTTTGGCGTTCGCTAGAAGTTGCTTAAGGGCGGCTTGGTCAGCGGTGGAGCCGGTGGACAGAATCTGTTTGATCTGGCTTTCGATCTGCGTCAGTACCGGTGGCAGGTTCAGGTGTTCCGGCAAAATCTCGTCACCGGTGCTGACCAATAGAGCGAAATGAATGACGTTTTCCAGTTCGCGAGTGTTGCCCGGCCAGCTGTGTTGTTCGAGTACATGCTGCGCGGCTTCGCTGATCAGCGGCACGGGCAAGTCGAGACGCTGGCTGTAGATGCCAAGGAAATACTCCGCCAGCGAGAGAATGTCGCCGGTGCGCGCGCGCAACGCCGGCAGCTCCAGATGACCCTCGCTGAGGTAGTGATAGAGCCGCTCGTGGAATTTCCCGGCGTTCACGGCCTGGGCCAGATCGATGCTGGTCGCCGCGACCAGGCGCACATCCACAGGGCTCGGCTGATGCGCACCGACGCGGGTGACTTCGTGGTTTTCCAATGCCGCGAGCAACTTGATCTGGATCGGCAGCGGCAGATCGCCGATCTCATCCAGGTACAAGGTGCCGCCGTTGGCCGAACCGAACCAGCCGGCGCGGCTGCTGGCCGAACCGCTGTAGCTGCCGGCGGCGTAGCCGAACAGTTCGGCGTCGGCGTAGGTCGGGCTGATCGCGCCGCAGTTCACCGAAACGAACAGACCGCTGCGATCACTGGCGCGGTGGATATGCCGGGCGAGCAGCTCTTTACCGGTGCCGGTCTCACCGCGAATCAACACTGAAACCGAACGTGGAGCCAACTGCTCCAACTCCTCGCGCAATTGCCGCGAGCGTGGGTCGACGAACACCAGCGCCTTGGCGCGAATGCTCAGGGGGCTTTTTTCCGCATCGGGAAAGGTCAGCAAGGGCTGACCGAAGGTTTCCAAACTCATGGCAGGCTCCCGCCCAAAACCGCCAGCCGACGGGGGCGTTGAATAATAAGGTCAGGCGCGACGGCGGGCGTGATGCTCCAGACGGTTTTGCAGGCGATAGAGATAGGCAAACCCCTGCTCCCAACGCTGATGCCCGGACTTGACGTTGATGTGCCCGGCCCCGGCGAGAATCCCCGCCTCCGCGCCCCAGTTGCGCGCCAGTTCCAATGCGCGCGGCGCACTGACCGCGGCGTCGTTGTCGGAGCTGACGACCTGACTGGGAAACGGCAAAAGATCCGTCGGGATCGGTGCGAAGTTGCGCAGCGCTGGCGCACAGGCAGGACGCTCGACATCGGCCGGCGCGACCAGCAACGCCCCGCGCACCTGACGCAGGTACTGCAACGGCGCAGTCGCCGCCCAGTGAGCGACGGTGATGCAGCCGAGGCTGTGAGCGATGAGAATGACCGGCGTGCTGTCGGCGGCAATCGCTTCGGCCAGCGCGGCGACCCAGTCTTCACGGCGCGGCGTCAGCCAATCGGCCTGCTCGACCCGCGCGCTGTTCGGCAGGCTGTTCTGCCAATGGCTTTGCCAATGATCTTCTGGCGATCCTTGCCAGCCCGGCACAATCAGGTAGCGGATTGATTCGTTGCGCATGGGGAAGCTCTCCTGCGGCGTGTCTGTTCCGGGTCGAGTATAGGGATGGGAGATATATTCGTTAAGGAATAAGAAGCTATTTATTAAGACCTGTATCGAATATGTGATTTGTGTAGGGCATAAGATTCCTCCCCCTCACCCCAACCCTCTCCCCCAAGGGGCGAGGGGGAAAGGGAGCCGATCTTCAGGTTCTTCAAATCTTGAGTTCGACTGGATTTCTCATATCGGTGTATAGCCGCCAGACACCCTGGTCAGTCCCCTCTCCCTCCGGGAGAGGGCTAGGGTGAGGGGCTTTTTCAAAAACCGAACGCAAAAAAAAGGGCCGCACCCTGCCAAGGAGACGGCCCCGGAAAAACGAAAGTCTGTTACCGCGCGGTGATCACCGACAACTTGGTAATCCCCGCCCGTTCGATCGAAGCCATGGCTCGCGCCACTTCGCCGTAATTCACCCCGTCATCGGCCTGCAATTGCACGCGCACTTCCGGGTCCTTGGCTTTGGCCGACTTGAGGTTGAATTCCAGCAAGTCAGGCTGAATCTCGTCCTTGTTGATAAACAGTTTGCCGGCGCCGTCGATGCTCACCACCAGCGGATCCTTCTGCTCGACCGGTGCCACCGCTTCGGTCTTCGGCAGGTTGATCGGTATGGCGTTGGTCAGCAGCGGCGCGGTAACGATGAACACCACCAGCAGCACCAGCATCACGTCCACCAGCGGCGTCACGTTGATCTCGCTGAGCACCTCATCCGTGTCTTGCGTGGAGAAGGCCATATCAGGACGCCTCCTTCACTTTTGCCGCGTTGCCCGACGTTGCCACTTTGTGTGCGGTCGGGTGGATCAGCACGCGGAACGCGCTCTTCTGCGCCAGGCTGTAGAAGTCGTGGGCGAAGTCATCGAGATCCGCCGCGGTCAATTTCAGACGGCGCAGAAAGTAGTTGTAAACCAGCACCGCCGGCACCGCGACGGCGATACCCACGCCGGTCGCAACAAGCGCCGCACCGATTGGGCCGGCCACCGTTTCCAGGCTTGCCGAACCGGCGGCGCTGATGCCTTTCAAGGCCTCCATGATTCCCCACACCGTGCCAAACAAACCAATGAACGGCGAGGTGCTGCCGATACTCGCGACAACCGCCAGACCGGTTTCCAGCGAACGCCGTTCGCGGACGATCTGCTGGCGCAAGGCACGCTCCAGGCGATCCTGATGGTTGATCGCCTGGCTCAGATCATTCGCCTGCGGCGCCTCGCCCACCTGGATCGCCGCGTAACCGGCCTGCGCCACCCGCGCTGCGGCGCCGGGCTGGGTTTCGCTCAACTCGGCGGCGGCATCCAGGCTCGACGCCGCCCAGAAACGTTTGTGAAAGCGCCGATCCTGCGCTTTCAGACGACCGAACTGCACAGCCTTGAGCAACGCCAGGCCCCAAGTGGCGACGGAAAAAACCACCAGCAGCCAGATCACCGCGCTTTCGATGGATTCCAGTGGAGATGCCAGTAACGTCATGATGTGTTCCCTCGTGTAAACATTTCGCGCGAATTTGGTTTCGGTTTAATGAATCTTGAAATCGATGGGCACGCTGACCCAGCCGTCCTGGGCGACATCACCCTGCTTGGCCGGGACGAAACTCCAGCGCTTGACGGCATTCAGCGCCGCATCGTCGAGCTGCTGGCGGCCGCTGCTTTTGGCAATCTGGATCTCGCCCGGTTTGCCGCTGGCCAACACTTGCACCCGTAACAACACCGTGCCTTCCCAACCGCGCCGCTGGGCCAGCGACGGATATTCCGGCGCCGGGTTTTTCAGGTATGCAGCATTGGCTGAAGCCGGGGTAACGGGCGCAGGTGCCGGCGGCGCGGGGGGCGCTGGCGCTGCGACCGGGGCTGCCGGTTTCGTTGGCGCTGGCGGCTGCTCTGCCGGCTTCGGCGCGGGTTTGGGCGGCAGTTTCACCACCGGTTTGGGTTTGGCGATCGGCTTGGGCGGCGGCGGTTTCACCGCCAACTCATCCTCCACTGGCGGTGGCGGTTCGACCACGGGCGCCGGTGATGGCGGCGCAACAACCGGCGGCGCTGGCGGAGCCGGGCGCGAAAACTCGATGGTCATCGGCGGAATTTCCGGCGGCACCACCGGCAGCACCGGCGTCGGTTTCTGGCTGACCCAGTAAATCACCGCGCCATGCACCACCAGCGCGAGAACACCAAGCAGAAGGGTTTCGCGCCGACTCAAAATACCCTTGGGCGCTCGCTGCAAACGCAACTGCCCCAACGGCACCCGGTGCGGCCGGCCAAGATCGACCAGTTCGCCACTCGGCGTATGCCGCCACCGCAATTCCCCTGCGCTGGCGGCGGTCTGGACATTGCCCATTGATTCACTCCCTGCGGTCTTTTTTGCGTTCTCTACAAAAACTGCCGATCAACCGTTTGTTGAATCCCCCACGGTGGATCGATGGGTGAATCATTGAGCTTGCCGCTTATCTCCGAAAGTAATCTTTAACGTTATCCATAGGCTTTTATGGAATATATAAATTGATCAATTCCGCCAAAGCCACGTGCCACGCGGGCTGCAGCGACAGTTGAGAAAGTGCATGCTTTTCAGGCATCGAAAGTATTCATGCAACGCATCAAATTCGCCTGCCCCGGTTTTGCAGGACGACTAATACCAAGTAGATAGTTGATAATGATTTTTTCTGAATAACAAAAAAACCGGAGCACTTTCGTGCGCCGGCCTTTTAATTTTTTAAGCAAGACTACTGTTTTACGAATTCCCCGCCCAAGGTCACCACATCACCATCGAAGTTTGTACGGGAGCCGGCAGCGCGCAATTTTGCGTAGTTATGATCCGGCGAAAACAGTGTCCATGTCTGATAACCGCTATTACCATTCTGAGCAAGTACTGCAATGGTGGTCGGGTTACCGGTACTGTTCTGGAAATGGTAGTTTCCATAACGGATGTCGTAATTCACGCCACCCTGACTCAACGTTCCGCTGAACGAGCCGTTGGAATCATTACCATCGGTAATCACCAGCTTGGCGCCAGAGTTGGAATTTACATAAGTGCCATTAATGCTCGACATAACTAGATTTCCTTTATCGTTGGATAAGTGTCTTCCGATGAGAGCAAGTTTCCTCCTGGAAACTCACGACAGTCAGAATGGTCGGACATTCCCTTATTGTCCACGTGACTTACTAACGAATTTGCAATAAGCGCTATTCATCCGCCTCATAACTTATCGCCGTTCGTTCGCTCATTAATTCCAATTCAACTAACGGCTGGCATTGGTTTGCTGCACGCCGACAATGGGTGCAATAACCGCTGTCTCGGAGCGTGGCGTGCCCGTTGGCACCCAGTCATAACTCACAGGGAGCGCCCGATACACCCAGTTGCTGATCGCATCGCTGCCCGGTGCCTTGCCGAGATACGGGCTGATGTATTCCCAGACGTTTTCACCGTTGGCCGTCACCTGGAAAAACCGTCCGTTCATGCCCTCGTCGATCAGCGTGTTGCCATTGGGCAAGCGCCGCGCGCTGCTGATGAACGAGCTGTAGAACGCCCAGCCCGGCTGCTTCGAATTGGCGGCGCTGTACTGCCAGACGATTTCATTTTTCTGCGGGTCGATTTCCAGCACCCGCGAGCCGGAAATCAAGCCAAGGGTGACGTTCGGATAGCCCGCCGAACCCTGGTTATCGAACACCAGCAGATTGCCGGCCCCGGGCAGCCCGGCGGGGATGATGTGCGCGTCGTGCTGGCCGACAAACTGATCGACCGGACGCGGCAGTTTCTGCGCGGTTTTCGGATTGATCAGCGGCAGGTTCGGCCCCAGCCGCCAGACCACTTTGCCGCTGCTTTTGTCGATGATGGCGATGAAATTGGCGTTGCGTGAATCAATCAACAGATTGTCCGGATTGAAGCGCTTGTCACCGGCATCGAACCACTTGTTCGGCCCTACCAGGCTGAGGTTGTTGATATGCAGGTAGTCCGGATTTTCACTGGCACGCACCAGTTTCAACTGCTCGGCAGTGAAGCCGAATTCATTGAGATGTTCGGAGGCCAGCCACTGCCATTTCACCGCACCGTCGGGACTGACTTCATAGATCGCATCGTCGATCACCTCGGGCACTTTGAAGCCTTTGACCTTGTGCACCTTGTTCGCCAACACCACGGTGTTGCCGTTGCTCAAACGGCGCTGATCATGGTGCTGTTGCGCCGCCCCACCAGGTGCCTTGTCGCCCCATTGCCAGACGACTTTGCCGCTCCAGTCCAGCTCGCCGACGCTCTGATTACCCAGACCGTTGCCGGCCGAACCGAGCTTGCCGGGATCCTTTTCACTCAGTTGCAGCAGCACATGCCCACGCTCGCCGCCGACCAGTTTCGGATCGATAATCGCCGACGGGAAGCCCGCCTGCGGCCAGGTTTTCACCTCGTTGCCGTTCATGTCGATCAGGTGCGTCTGTTTGTCGGCGCCGCTGAAAATCACGTACTGGTTGAACGCCTTGTTCGGGTCGTAACGAGTGACGCCCGTCGGGTAAACACTCGGTGCGGCGAGGGCGCCGGCACTGAGCACTGCGCCGGACAGCAACACCGGCAAAGCCGTTTTGATACGCAACATGATGCAGCTCCTTGAATGACGAATCAGAAGTCGTAGCGACCGGTGACGCCCAACGTGCGCGGTGTGCCGAGCAGGCCTTCATAGCCGCCGTTGCCGCCGGTCCACAGAGTCGTGTAGTAGGTTTTGTCGAAGGCGTTTTTCAGCCACAGCGAGACGTCCCACTGGCCCTGATTGAAGTCGCCACGCAGGCCGGTGGAGAAGTTGACCACCGCATAACTCGGGATCTGGCCGTAGTCGGAATCCTCGACCGTACCGACGGCTTTCGAACGGAATGCGTAGCTCGCGGTGACGTAAGGTTCGAAGCCGTTAGCCAGATTCCATTTGTATTCGCCGTTGGCGTTGCCGATCCATTTCGACGCGCCGACCACTTGATGACCGCTGAGGTCGCAGGACGCCGGCGCCCCCGGGGCCTGGCTGACTTCCGGCGGGCACGGTGCATCCTTGTACGAGAGGTAGCTGACGTCGTTGTACGAACCGTTGAAGTTCAGCGTCAGGCCACGCAACGGCACCACGGTGCTTTCGAACTCGATGCCGCGCGCGCGTACCGAACCGGCGTTGGTCAGGTATTGCACGCGGTTGGCGGCGTCGTAAGCGTTGGTCTGGTAGGCGTTGACCTGGGTCCAGAATACGTTGGCGTTAAGTTGCAAACGGCGATCCCAAAGGGTGCTTTTGAAACCGAGTTCGGCGTTGTTGGCGCGCTCGGTGCCGATCAATAACGAGTCGGCGCCAGCGGTAGGTGCGGAGCCGACCGCGAGGTTGACCCCGCCGGATTTCTCGCCGTGGGACAGCGTGGCGTAACCGAGCACGTCGTCGGTGATGCGATAGCTCAGGTTGAGCAGTCCCGAGGGGCTGGAGCTGTACTGATTCAAGTCTCCGGAATCGTAGACGCCGGCACGCCCCCGACGCGCATTGGCTGCCGCACCCGCCACCGCCACGCCACCGAGCGGCGCGTTGCGGCTGACCGAGGCGTTTTTTTCCTCGTAGGTGCCACGCACCCCGGCGGTGAAATCCAGGCGTTCGCTCAGGTGCCAGGTGCCTTGGGCAAACAGGGCGAAACTGTCGGTCTGGATATGGCCGTTGCCGACGCTGGTGACGTTGGCCAGGCTGCCCGCCGGTGTGCCATTCCAGATGTCGGCCTGCGGGCCGTAATAGGAGAAGGATTTGTTGTCCAGATCCGAGCCGAAATAGTAGGCGCCGACCACATAATCGAAGAACTCATCCTTGGGCGAGGCCAGGCGAAATTCCTGCGAATACTGTTTGTCTTCCACCGACACGCCGGCGTTGTAACTGGCCGGCACGTTGAGGCCATCGTCGTTGCGCGGGGTGAAATTCCAGAAACGATAAGAGCTGACCGAGGTCAGGGTGAAGTCGCTCGGCAACGTCCAGTTGGCTTCCACCGACGTGCCGCCCTGATGCACGGTGACGTGCTGGTCGTTGTCGAGATTGACCTTGCGATGCCGGCCGTTGACCAGCGTCGCCCCGGCCGCACTGGCCCGCGATTCATACAGGTTGACGCCGTTGATGGTCGGCCCGGTGTTGTACAACACGCGGGTGCCGGCGCTGGAATCTTCTTCGTTGTAATCGCCGATCCAGCGCAGATTGAAATCTTCATTGGGCTTGAACAACAGTTGCGCGCGGAAGCCCTCGCGGGAGCCACCGTTGAGGTCGTGGCCGTCGTATTCGTTCTTGATGTCACCGTCGCTGCGGGTGCGATACGCCGAGAAACGCCCGGCCAGTTGATCGTTGAGCGGCCCGGAAATCGTGCCCTTGGTCTGGAAATAACCGTCCTCGCCGACCGAGGTTTCGATGCTGCGCTCCGGCGTGAATGACGGTGCGCGGGTACTGATGTTGATGACCCCGGCGGTGGTGTTCTTGCCGAACAGCGTGCCCTGCGGCCCACGCAGAACTTCGAGCTGCTCGATGTCCATCAGATCGAACACCGCCATCCCCGGACGGCCCAGATAAACGTTGTCGATGTACAGGCCAACGCTGCCTTCCAGGCCATCACTGGCCGGGTTGTTGCCCAGGCCACGGATGGACACGCTGGACTGCCGCGCATGCATATAGGCGACGTTGACGCTGGGCACCAGTTGCTGCAAGTCCTGAATCCGGTAAACCCGTTGCGTCTCCAGATTCTGCCCGCTGATCACGCTCATTGGCGTCGGCACGTCTTGCGAACTTTCTTCGCGGCGGCGGGTGGTGACGGTCACGGTTTCCAGCTGCGAACCGTTGGCGGCCGCTGTGCCTGCGGGGACGTGCGAAGGGGTTTCGGCTTCGGCGGCATAGCCGTGAGTCCAGCTGGCGCTGCCTGCCAGCAACAGCGCCAAAGGCAGGCGTTTGAGCCGTCGGGGAGATGGGGGTAACGCGAGATTCAACGAACTCATGGCACGGCTCCTGGTCAAAAAACACACAGACAACTTCAGTGCTGCATATTCTTTTCAGTTATTTATTTATGGATTTACAAATATTTACTGCATAAGAGATTGCCTTTATAAGGAGTCGACCTAATGCATATCCAATGCATTTCCCGGATATTTTTTATGTGAAAAATGCATATCGACTTGCGCCAATTGCGTCACTTCATCGCTCTGGTTGAGCAACGCAGCTTCGTCGCTGGCGCGCAGGCGGTGAACCTGTCGCAGTCGGCATTCAGCCGCAGCATCCAAGCACTGGAACACAGCGTCGGCTGCCAGTTGGTCGACCGTGGGCGCAAGGAATTGCCGCCTACCAAACAGGGCCAGGTGCTGCTCGAACATGCGCGGCGACTGGTCAGCGGTGCACAGCAGATGGCCAACGAGATCAGCCAGTTCAATGGCCTCGAGGCCGGGGAATTACGCTTTGGTTGCGGGCCGGCGCCGGCGGCCGGATTGATCCCGCGCGCGATCGGCGCGTTCATCGGCCGCTACCCGAAAGCGCGGGTGCAGTTTCAGGTCGATGACTGGCAGAGCCTGAGCAAACGCCTGCTCAGCGAAGAGTTCGAATTCTTCGTCGCCGATACCCGACAATTCGAGGCCGACCCGGATTACCAGACCTACCGCTTGCGGGCACGCAAATGGCATTTCTGCTGCCGCGCCGGGCATCCCCTGACGGCGTTTGAACGCATCACTGCCGAGCAATTGCTGAGTTATCCACTGGCGGTCAGCATCCGCCCGCCGAACCTGCGCAAAGTCATCGTCGACCTCAGCGGTCGTCCGGATTTCACCCCGAATGTGGAATGCGAAAACGGCTCGAGTCTATTGAGTGTGGTGTTGCGCTCGGAGGCGATCGGAATTGTCGGCGCGTATTCCGATGCGCTGCATCTGGCCAAGGGTGAGCTGGTCTGTTTGAAGATCGAAGGCCTGGCCGATGATCTGGAGGAGCTGTACACCCGCTACGGCATCGTCAGCCGCGCCGGGTATCGCTTATCGCCACTGGCCGAAGCGATGATCGAACAGATCAAGGCGATCGATTCGGTGGATGAAGAGTTGTGTTCGCTGGAGAATTTCGCGGTCTGATCCACTGCTATCGCTGGCAAGCCAGCTCCCACATGATTTGCGCCGCGCACAAATAATGTGAACAACCCCATTACCTGTGGGAGCTGGCTTGCCAGCGATAGCGGCAGTGCAGGCACCAATGCATTCCCTGCATAAAACTCATTCCCCAAATGCACTTGCCGAACACCCCACGCGACAGCGAAAACCCTCACCTGTCCCACTGACCGGTGAACTCCATGCCCACTCCTCCCAACCCCGTGCGCAACGTGCTGTACATCATGTGCGATCAACTGCGCCGCGATTACCTGTCCTGCTACGGCCACCCGCATCTGCATACACCGAATATCGATCGCCTCGCAGCTCAAGGGGTGCGTTTCAGCCGCGCCTACACCCAAGGCACGATCTGCGGCCCGTCGCGGATGTCGGCCTACACCGGGCGCTATGTCAGCAGCCATCAAGTGGCCTGGAACGGGGTGCCGTTGCCGCTGGATGAGTTGACGATCGGCGATTACCTGCGACCTCACGGCATCCGCACCGCGCTGGTCGGCAAGACTCATGCGACGGCCAATGTCGACGCCTTGCAGCGCCTGGCGATCAACCCGCAAAGCGCGCAAGCCGAGTTGCTCAATGAGGTCGGCTTCGAACCGTACCTGCGCCACGACGGTATCTACCCCGACGATCCGTCATTCGACGACAAGCGCGAATCCGCGCCCTATACCCAATACCTGCGCGCGCAGGGCTTCGATGGCAAGAATCCCTGGCACGACTGGGCGAATGCCGCCGAAGGCGAGAACGGTGAAATCCTCAGCGGCTGGAAAATGCGTCATGCGAATTTGCCAGCACGAATTCCCGAGCAACACTCAGAGACTGTCTACACTACAAATCGCGCCATCGACTTCATCACCGAGCAAGGCGAGAAATCCTGGTGTTTACACCTCTCGTACATCAAACCGCACTGGCCCTACATCGTACCGGCACCGTACCACGCCTTGTACAGTACGAAATCGATTCTCGAAGCGGTCCGCGCGACGCCCTCCGCAGCCAGCAAACACCCCGTATACACTGCCTTTCGCCAGCATGAGGAAAGCCTCAACTTCTCCCGCGACTCAGTACGATTGAATGTAATCCCCACCTATATGGGCCTGATCAAGCAAGTGGATGATCAGTTGGGGCGGCTGTTCGATTTTCTGCAGAGCAACGGGCGTTGGGATGACACGTTGATCGTGTTCACCAGCGATCACGGCGATTTCCTTGGCGATCATTGGCTCGGTGAGAAGGAGTTTTTGCTCGAGCAGGCGGTGGGCGTGCCGTTGATCGTGCGCGACCCTCGGGCGGCGGCGGATGTCACTCGCGGCACTGTCGATGAGCGGCTCGCGGAAACCATCGATGCGCTGCCGACGTTTCTTCAAGCGTTGGGATTAGCGGGCGCGGAACACCGGCTGGAAGGGCGTTCCTTGATCCCGCTGCTGCACGGGGAAAATCCCGATTGGCGCCGCTATGCGATCAGCGAATACGACTACGCCTTCCAGGCACCGGCGCGGGAACGCCTCGGCCAGCCGATCGACCGGTGCCGCATGACCATGGTGCGCAGCGAGCGCTGGAAATACCTGGCGTACGACGGGTTTAGACCGCAGTTGTTTGATCTGTTGAATGATCCGCAGGAGCTGAATGATCTGGGTGAGGATCCGGCGTACGCGGCGGTGCGCGAGGAGCATGCGGGGTATCTGTTTGAATGGGTACGCGCACTGAAGCGGCGGACGACGATCAGCCATCCGGAGATCGATTTGCGCGGGCAGCGGTTTCGTTATGGCGAGCCGGAAACCGAGAAGGTTGTTCAGATCGGAGTGTGGTAGCTGTGATCAAATGATCGTTCCCACGCTCCGCGTGGGAATGCAGCCCGGGACGCTCCGCGTCCCAAAACCGGACGCTCCGCGTCCGTTGAGGCATTCCCACGCAGAGCGTGGGAACGATCAATGTGGGAGCGAGCCTGCTCGCGAAGAGGTCCGATCAGACGCCGACGATATCCGCACCCTTGATAGTCTGGCTGCGCTGCCCATTCACCCCCACCGGCACTTCGCCCTTGAGCGTCACCCGGCGCACCACGCGATCCTGGGTGCCGTAATCATCAATCGCGTAATGCTGCGTCGAGCGGTTGTCCCAGATCGCCACATCACCGGCCTGCCAGCGCCAGCGCACGGTGTTTTCCTGGCGGATCACATGGCTCTGCAGCAAGCCGAACAGGTGCGCCGAATCGGCCTGCGAATAACCTTTGATGCGCTTGACGAAATGCCCCAGCAGCAGGCTCTTTTCGCCGCTGATCGGGTGCACGCGCACCACCGGGTGCTCGGTTTCATAAACGGTCGAGGTGAAGACTTTGCGATAGCGCTCCAGCTTCTCCGCCGAGACATCCGGTTTCGCCCCGGCATAGTCGTATTCGTTGCTGTGCACGGCGGTGAGTTTGTCGGCCAGTTCACGCAGCTCGGTCGGCAAGCCGCTGTATGCCGTTGCCGTGTTGGCCCACAGCGTATCGCCGCCGAAGGCCGGGGCGACCACCGAGCGCAGGATCGAGGCTTTCGGGTAGGCGTCGACGAACGTCACGTCGGTGTGCCAGGAGTTGGCGCGCTGACCTTCGGCGCCGTCCAGCTCGAGCAGATAACGGGTGCCCTCGCGCACCGGCACGGTCGGGTGCGCCACCGGCTCGCCGAGCAAATGGGCGAAGGCTTCCTGACGCTGATCGTCGAGCTGCGTCTGCTCGCGGAAGAACAGTACTTTGTATTCGACCAACGCCTGTTGAATCGCTTCGACGGTGGCGGCGTCCAGCTCACCGGACAGGTGCACGCCGCGGATTTCGGCGCCGATACGCCCGGCTACCGGATGAATCTGCAACGCGTGAGAAACGGCTTTTACGGCGAGTGCGGCATTGCTCATGGGAAGACCCTCATCGACTGCTTGCGGTTTTGACGGCAGCGAAACAACGCTCTATCTATATTCCATTTACATCTAATAGATATTCACATGCTTCGTTGACGGAATAAGAGCTTGCATTTAAAACCTCAAGCAACCCTCGTCGCAAATGCCTTCGAGCTATTTTTAGGATGCCGGAAAAGCATATGGATCTTCGCCAGTTGCGCTACTTCATCGCCCTCAACGAACACCGCAGTTTTGTCCGCGCGGCCGACGCCATGGGCATCACTCAACCGGCGTTCAGCCGCAGCATTCAGGGCCTTGAGCAGGAATTCGGCTGCGTGCTGGTCGATCGTGGCAACAAGGATCTGCGCCCGACTCCCGAAGGCCAGGTGGTGCTGCAACACGCCCTGAGCCTGGTGCAGGGTGCGGCATTGCTCAGCGCTGAAGTAACGCAGATGACCAAGCTCGACGCCGGCGAAGTGCACTTCGGCTGCGGTCCGGCGCCAGCGGTGAAACTGGTGCCGGATGCGGTGGCGCAATTCATCAACGCGCACCCGAAAGTGCGCACCTGTTTTCAGGTGGATAACTGGGAAAAACTCAGCCGTGCGCTGAGCCGCGAAGAGATCGAATTCTTCATCGCCGACATCCGCCAGTTCGAATCCGACCCGAATTTCCAGACGCAACCGCTGACGCCCAAGCGCGGCGTATTTTTCTGCCGGCCGGGGCATCCGTTGCTGGCCAAGGAAAGCCTGTCGACCAACGACATGTTCGACTACCCGCTGGCCGCCACACTGATCCCGCCGGGCATTCGCAAGTTGCTGGCGAATCTCAGCGGGCGCATCGATTTCTCACCGACCATCGAGACCGAGCACTTTCCGGCACTGGTCAAAGTGGTGCTGCAATCCAATGCAATCGGCGTCGGCACGGAGGAGGCGTTTATTGAGGATGTCGCCCAGGGTTCGCTGGTGCTGCTGCATTGGCGCAACCTGCCGCAGAACCTCGAAAGCATGAACGCCCGCTGCGGCATCGTCAGCCGCACCGGATTTCGGTTGTCGCCGGCGGCGAGGGCAATGATCGAGACGTTGGTCGCTGTGGATCGGCAGGACGTCAGCGTCGCTGTCTGAAAAACCTTCGTGGCACACGCCGATCGTTCCCACGCTCTGCGTGGGAATGAAACCCGTGACGCTCTGCGTCACAAAGGACGCGGAGCGTCCTCGGCTGCATTCCCACGCGGAGCGTGGGAACGATCTGGAAAGACGCTGGAGATCTAAAGCCTGGCTGCAGAAAGCTCTGGCGCCACCCAATCGCTGACCTTGAACGGCTTGCGGATCAGCTTCTGCTGCGCCGCCAGGTCGACCTTGTCCTGCAGGCCGCTCAAGAACACCGGATCCAGTGTCGACGGGAAAATCTCGCTGAGATTCTGATCCTTCAGATCCTGAGCCAGAATCACCGGCGGATAACTGGCCAGCCCTGATACCAGCTGCACATACGCATCCTTGTTGCTGTCCTGCGTCAGCCACTCGACCGCTTGCTGCTGCGCCTTGAGCAGTTTCGCAATGACCTCAGGATGGGCGTCGACAAACTTGCCATTACCCAGCAACACCGCCTGCACGCTGCCAGCGCCGCCAAGGTCCTTGGTGTTGAGCGGCAATTCCGCCAGGCCTTTGGCTTGCAAGGCACTCAGCGCGGAGCTGCCCCACGAGGCATCGATCTGCTTGGCCGCGAGCGCCGAGACCGCCGCGTTGAAATCCAGATTGATGACCTTCAGATCCTTCTCGCTCAGGCCCTGACTGGCCAGCGCCGCATCGAACGACAGTTGCGTTGCCGTTCCGCGAAAGATCGCCACGCGTTTGCCCTTGAGATCCTGCAGGGTCTTGATTCCCGAGCCGGGCACCACGCCGAGGTATTGCTTGACCCCACGCGCCGTGGCGCTGAGCAGGCGCGTGTCCAGACCATTGGATTTGCCGATGATCGCGGCGAGATCGCCGAGATAGGCCAGATCAACCTGGCCATTGGCAAACGCCTCATTGATCACCGGCCCGGCGCCCTTGAAGAAACTCCACTGGATCTTGATGCCCTGCTCGGCGAAGGCCTTTTCGAAGATCTGCTGATCGCGCAGCACATCGACGATGCCGCCGCCGCTGTGTTGAGTGCCGGCGCTGAGGTCGGGCACGGCGATGCGGATTTCCTTGAGTTCTTCGGCTTGGGCGCTAAGCGCAAGAAAGCCTGCAAGCGCCGGGGCGGCCAGCAGGCTGATGATTCGTTTGAAGGGAAGGTTCATGGGTGCGGCTCCTTGATCGCTGAGGAGCCGAAAGTAGGCTGGATGCATACCTTCACTTAAATACTATAAATGCACATTTTTATATCCATATGACCTAAGTGAGGGCGTGTGCGGCTTGCAGCGCGATATGCATTAACAGCATCGAAAATATTCTTCGAATGCATTGGATGCGCGCAAGCAGGCAAGCCTTAAATGGATTCGCTTATCTCCCGATAGCATCTAACGCAACCCTGTTAGATCAGTTTCATATATGACGAAACCCAATGTGGGAGCGAGCCTGCTCGCGAAGAGGCCATGCCAGCCGCCATTAATGCTGCCTTAAAACAGCCATTTCGCGAGCAGGCTCGCTACCACATGAAAAGCGGTTCGCCATGCAACCCGACAACGGAGGTCACCCATGGCCCGTCAATCTCTGCTCAGCCTGCCGCTGGCCGCGCCGCCGCTGAAAAGCCGTCGCACTTGGCCGAGCCTGAATCAACGCCTGTTGCCCTGGCTGTTGCCCGTCAGCCTGTTCGTCCTGTGGTGGCTGGCCGCGCGCAATCAGTGGATGAGCGAGCAGATCCTGCCGGCGCCATCGCTGGTGTGGAGCAGCGCTGTAGAACTGGCCCAAGGCGAGTTGTGGAGTCATTTGTGGATCAGCCTGCAACGGTTGTTCTGGGGTTTGTTGGCAGGCGTTTCGACCGGCGCGGTGCTTGGCGCCGCACTGGGTTTCAGTCGACGTCTGGAGCGCCTGGTTTTTCCGACATTCGCTGGATTGGCGCAGGTGCCGACGCTGGCGTGGATTCCGCTGTTCATGGTGTTCTTCGGCATCGGCGAACTGCTGAAACTGGTGGTGCTGATCAAGGCCATTGTGGTGCCGGTGACCTTGCACACACTGGTCGGTGTGCGCGATGCGCAACCGAAACTGCGCGAAGCCGCCGCCGTGTTGCGCCTGCCGGCGCATCTGCTGATTCGTCGTCTGGTGCTTCCCGCTGCGCTGCCCGCGTTCATGGCTGGCGTGCGCCTGGCACTCGCCGCCGGCTGGACCTCGTTGCTGGCGGTCGAGCTGCTGGCCTCCAGCGAAGGCATCGGTTATCTGATGGTCTGGGCGCGGCAGTTGTTCATGCTCGACATCGTGTTCGTGTGCATCGTGGTAATCGGTGTGATCGGTGTGGCGATGGATCGCGGCATCGGTCTGCTCGACCGCAGACTGGTGCACTGGCCGCACCCGGCCACCGCGCACATCACACGCGGCCCGCGCTATCAGGGCTGGCAGCGCCTGCAACCGTGGCTGTTGCCGCTGGGCTTGTTGGCGCTTTGGCAAACGGCCAATGATCAGCAGTGGGTCGACGCGAATATTCTGATCAGCCCTGCGGCTGTGCTGAGCACGACATGGGACGGACTGCTCGACGGCACGCTGGTCAACGGCATGGCGCTGAGCCTGAGCCGCACCCTCGGCGGCTTGCTGATCGGTGGCGGCCTCGGTTTCGCCCTGGGCTTGCTCCTCGGCCTGTCGCGTCTCAGCGAACGCCTGCTCGGCCCGACACTCGCCGCACTGCGGCAGATTGCGATTTTCGCCTGGGTGCCACTGCTCACCGCGTGGTTCGGTCTCGGCGAACTGGCCAAGTGGGTGTTCGTCGCTCTCGCCGCCTTCTTCCCGCTGTTCATCGCCACCCAGCGCAGCGTCGCCAACCTCTCGCCGCAACTCAACGAAGCCGCGCAAGTGCTGCGCCTGAGCCTCGGCCAGCGCCTGCGTCGACTGGTCCTGCCCGGTGCTGCGCCGGGGATCTTCGCCGGGCTGCGATTGAGCCTGATCTACGCCTGGCTCGGCACCATCGGCGCTGAATATTTCATGCCGTCCAATGGCGGCATCGGCAGTCAGATGATCGGCGCGCAGCAGCTGCTGCGCATGGATCTGATCATGGCCGGCATGCTGCTGGTCGGCCTCACCGGCGCCCTGCTCAACCTGATCGGCCAACGCCTGGAAATTCGCGCGACCCGCTGGAGACACGCATGAACGCACCGATTGTCAGCTTCAACCACGTAGGCAAATCCTTCGCCGTCAACGGTTTCGAACTGGAGGCGATTCGCGAATTCAATCTCGACATCGCCGAGGGCGAATTCGTCGCCATCGTCGGCTCCAGCGGCTGCGGCAAATCCACTTTGCTGCGTTTGCTGGTCGGCCTCGACACCGAGTTTCGCGGACAGATCAGTGTCGATGGCAAGGCCGTCAGCGGCATCGGCGGCGAGCGCGGTATCGTCTTTCAGGAACATCGTCTGTTTCCGTGGCTGACGGTCGCCGACAACATCGGCCTGGGTCTGGTCAATGAACCGCTGAGCGGAGCGCAGAAACAACAACGCATCAAGGATTTCATCGAGCTGGTCGGCCTCAGCGATTTCACCGCGGCCTATCCGCATCAACTCTCCGGCGGCATGGCGCAACGCGTGGCGATCGCGCGCGGCCTCGTCGCCAGCCCGCGAATCCTGTTGCTCGACGAACCCTTCGGCGCCCTCGACGCACTGACCCGCCAGCAAATGCAGGACGAGCTGCTGGCGATCCGCGAGCGGGCACAGATCACCACGATTCTGGTGACCCACGATGTCGAGGAAGCGATTTTTCTGGCCGACCGCGTGGTGGTGATGGAGCCGCGTCCGGGGCGGATCAAGCAAGTGGTCGACATCGCCCTGCCGCACCCGCGCCAACGCAGCGGTTACGACTTTCATCAGCTGCGTGAAGAACTGCTGCACGAGCTGACCAGTGATGACCATTACCAACCGAGCGCAGCGGTGCAGATCCGCGATCTGCCGCTGACGTTCATTGCCTGCTGAACAGGAGTTTCGCGATGCCGCAACGTCCCAACTTTCTAGTGATTCTGGCCGACGACCTAGGCTTTTCCGACATCGGTGCGTTCGGCGGCGAAATCGCTACGCCGAACCTCGATGCGCTGGCCGAGAACGGCCTGCGCCTGACCGATTTCCACACCGCACCGACCTGCTCGCCGACGCGCTCGATGCTGCTGACCGGCACCGATCACCACATCGCCGGTATTGGCACCATGGCCGAAGCGTTGACCCCGGAACTGATCGGCAAACCCGGTTACGAGGGCTACCTCAACGACCGCGTCGTCGCGCTGCCTGAGCTGCTGCGTGAGGCTGGTTACCAAACTTTGATGAGTGGTAAATGGCATCTCGGTCTTAAGGCCGAACTGGCGCCCCATGCGCGCGGTTTCGAGCGCTCGTTTTCACTGTTGCCGGGCGCTGCCAACCACTATGGTTTCGAGCCGACCTACGATGAGCAAACGCCGGGCCTGCTGAAATCCACCCCGGCGCTGTACATCGAGGACGATCAGTTTGTTGACGAGTTGCCGAAGGATTTCTATTCCTCCGATGCCTTCGGCGACAAGCTGCTGCAGTACCTCAAGGAACGCGATCAGACCCGGCCGTTCTTCGCTTACCTGCCCTTCTCCGCGCCGCACTGGCCGCTGCAGGCACCGGCCGAGATCGTCGAGAAATACCGTGGCCGCTACGACGCTGGCCCGCAAGTGCTGCGCCTCGAACGCCTGGAAAAACTCAAGGCACTGGGTCTGATCGAGGCAGACGTCGAACCGCACCCGCTGATTCAGCTCAGCGCGCAGTGGGACGCGTTGAGCGATGAACAAAAGCAGATTTCCGCACGAGCCATGGAGGTCTACGCGGCGATGGTCGAGCGCATGGACTGGAACATCGGCCGGGTCGTCGATTACCTGCGCCAGCAGGGACAGCTCGACAACACCTTCATCCTGTTCATGTCCGACAACGGTGCCGAAGGCGCGCTGCTGGAAGCGTTCCCCAAGTTCGGCCCGGAGCTGATGACCTACCTCAACCAGCATTACGACAACAGCCTCGACAACATCGGCCGGGCCAATTCCTACGTCTGGTACGGGCCGAACTGGGCGCAAGTGGCAACCGCGCCGTCACGCTTGTTCAAGGCTTTCACCACCGAGGGCGGGATCCGCGTGCCGGCGCTGCTGCACTATCCACAATTGCCGCTGAAAGGGCAGATCAGCCATGGTTTCGGCACGGTGATGGACATCACCCCGACCATTCTCGATCTGGCTGGCGTGCGGCATCCGGGCAAACAGTGGAAAGGCAAAGCCGTGGCGCCACTGCGCGGCAAGTCGTGGCTGGGCTTCCTGTCCGGCGAGACCGCGCAGGTGCATGACGAGCATACGGTCACCGGTTGGGAATTGTTCGGACGCCGGGCGATTCGCCAAGGGTCGTGGAAGGCGGTGTGGATTCCCGGACCGGTCGGGCCAGCGACCTGGCAGCTTTATGATCTGGCGAGCGATTCAGGGGAGATTCATGATCTGGCGTTGAGTCAGCCGCAGAAACTCACTGACTTGATCGGGCATTGGCAGCGGTATGTGGAAGAGACCGGAGTGATCCTCAGTGCTTCGCCGTTTCAGCCGGATTGATAGGGTCTGACAGATCGTATTCGCGAGCAGGCTCGCTCCCACAGGAAACCGGATTCCAACTGTGGGAGCGAGCCTGCTCGCGAAGGGGCCTTTGAGCACAACCCATCAAGCCCGGGCTGAACTCACCTCTTCATTGACCATCTCAGCCGGACGCACAAACCGGTTCGCCCGACCAAACGTGCCGAAATCATTGAAGCGCACACCCATCTCGCGCATCACCTTGTGCGCCACCGGCACGGTCATCTGACGAATGTAAAACGGCTCCTTGACCACGAAATGATGAATCCCGTGACTGCTGCCGAAGTTGAAGCAGAACGCTTGCAACGGCCACAGCCACCACGGGTTCAGCACCTGGCATTGCTGCAGCACATTGCCCGGTTCGACGTCGCCGTAGTAATGCATGTTCGAGCTGATGAAGTGCAGGCAAAAAGTGCGCAACACATTCGGGCCGATGATCACTACGGCGGCGATATCGATCACCTGCATCACCGAAAGCGTGGTGGCCGACCACTCGATGGACGAGCCGAGCAAATGCGCAATGCCATCGGCCGCGTGAAAGCCGAGAAACACATACCACGCGCCCCAATGCAGCAGCGCCAGCGGTGCGTAGACCTTGAGCACGCGTTTGCCGATGCCCCACTTGTGTGCCCAGGTCCTGGCGCGGAGCAGGCGGATAAACGCCGACATCAGGTTGTCGCCAACCATCAGCAGACGGGCAAAACCCCACGGCTCGCCGTTGGTGATTGCGCGCTCTTCCATGTCGGCTTCAGTGCCGGAAACCTTGTGATGGTTGAGGTGCAGGTGGCGACGGATCCACGGGTTGATCGTGCTCGGCCGCGCCAGCCAGACCAGGCCCATCATCAGGTTGTGCGGTACGCGCTGTTTGCGGAAGTACATGCTGTGGATCAGGTCGTGTTCCAGCTCATGGGTCAGCGAGGCGAAAAAAGCATTGAACAGCAGGCACACCCACCAGGCCATATGGCCAGTGATGTACAGCGCCGCCGAGCCGATCATCCCGGCCAGCGCGAACGCCAGAATCCCCGCACCGAGGGCATCCTGATGCCGAAAAATCGGGTAGCGCTCACGTAATTGCACGCCTTTGGCCAACACCACTTGGCGAATATGTGCCGAGCGCTGCGCCGCATTCAGTCGTTCAGGGCTTGCAGAAGTACCGTCCATGCTTCCATCCTCGGGTCTAAGATGAATGCATCGTGCCTTGCCGGGGTTCGATCCGCGCTAGCCAAAAACGCCAACCTGTTGACCGGACGCGCCAATTCGCATGAAGGAACCGACCTCCCTCGCCAGCTGGACCCGCGCCTTGCGCAAACAACTCGACGCGCTCGGGCTGGACAGCCTTGCCTTGTGCCAACAGGCCGGGCTCGACCCAGCGCTGATGGACGACCCCAATGCGCGCTATCCGCTGTCCGGTACCACGCGCCTGTGGGCACTCGCCGTGCAGGCCAGCGGCGACCCGGCGCTGGGCTTGCGCGTGTCGCGTTTCGTCAGCCCGACCACCTTCCACGCGCTTGGTTATGCACTGGTGGCCAGCGGCAGCTTGCGCGAGGTGTTCGAGCGCATCGTGCGCTATCACCCGGTGGTCAGCGATGCGCTGGAACTGGAGCTGAGCCGCAGCGAAGACCGCTATCAATTCCGCCTGAAAATTCCGCCCGGCAACCCGGCGCCGGCCGTCGAAGCCATTGACGCCTTCGCGGCGATCTACGTGCGCACCTGCCGCAATCGCCTCGGCCGTGACTACGCACCGCTGGCGGTGTACTTGCGCCGCCCCGAACCGAGCGATGCCCAGCAATGGCACAAAGTCTTCCGCGCGCCGGTGTATTTTTCCGCCGCCGAAGACCGCCTGGAATTCGCCCTCAGCGACTTCGACAGCCACCTTGACGACGCCAACCCGGAACTGGCCGAACACAACGAAGCCGTACTCAAACGCACCCTCGCCCAGCTCAAACCGCTGACCTGGGAGCGCAAGGTGCGCGATGCCATTGAAGAACAATTGCCCGAAGGCGAACCGAGCGCCGAGCGCATCGCCCAGGCCTTGCACCTGAGCCTGCGCAGCCTGCAGCGGCATCTGGCGGATGAGGGCTGTCGCTTCGACACCCTGCTCAACGAAAGCCGCGAAAATCTCGCGCTGCTGCACCTTCGTGACCCGCAGTGCTCGTTGAGTGAAGTCAGCTATCTGCTCGGGTTCGCCGACACCAGCAGCTTCAGCCGCGCGTTCAAGCGCTGGACAGGGATGACGCCGGGGCAGTTTCGCGATGGGTTGCGCTGATCCGAAATCACCATTGTGTGATCCAGCGCCTTCGCGAGCAGGCTCGCTCCCACAGTTGGAATGCGTTTCCTTGTGGGAGCGAGCCTGCTCGCGAAGAGGCCGTCAGACCACCACAAACCCCAGCTCAAAAACAGTGCCGTCGGCGTCACTCCTCACCCGCACCCGCCCGCCATGCAACTGCATGATCGACTGCACGATCGCCAACCCCAGCCCACCCGAATCCCCCGGCTCCGCCCTTGAGGGGTCGACGCGGTAGAAACGATCGAACAGTTTGCCGAGATGCTCAGGCGCGATGACCGGGCCGTGGTTGTGCACCTGCAGCCAGCACATACCCGGTTCATCACGGCGTTGCAGGCTGATCAGGGTGCCGGGGTCGGCGTGGCGTACGGCGTTGGCCAGCAGGTTGCCGAGGGCGCGTTGCAGCAGTTGCTGGTCGGCGAGCAGTTCGCCGTGCATGCGGTTTTGCAGCTTGAGATTACGATCATCGGCCAGGGCTTCGAAGTAATCGCAGAGTTCGTCGCCGGCATTGTGCAAGTCCAGTGTTTGCAGATTGAGCGCACGTTCGGCCTGTTCGGCGCGGGCGAGGAACATCAGGTTCTCGGCCATGCGCTTGAGCCGTTCGAACTCTTCCATGTTCGAGGCCAGCACTTCCTGATATTCGGCCGTGCTGCGCGGATGGTTCAGCGCCTGGCCGTTGCTGGCGAGCAAGGTGTGCAGCGGCGTGCGGATTTCGTGGGCAAGGTCGGCGGAGAACTGCGACAGGCGCTGCACGCTGTCGTCCAGCCGCGCCAGCATGGTGTTGAGCGCGTGCACCGGTTCGCGCAGTTCGCTCGGCGTGCCGTCGACCGGCAGGCGTCGATCGAGGCTGCGCAGATCGATACTGCGCACCGCTTCGCTCAACTGATGCAAGGGCTGCAAGCCACGCCGCAGCAACAGCAGGCCCAGAGCGAAAGCGAGCAACGCGCCGAGGCCGACGGACAGATACAGACGCAGGCGATAACTGCCGAGCATCTGCTCGCGCTCGCTGAGCACTTTGCCGGCGATCACCGTGAGGTTTTCACCGTTGGGGCCTTGCGCCTGGCCGGACAGCAAGGCCAGCTCGGCGCCGTCACTGGCCTGCCAGGTGAGCACGTCACGGCGCTGCGGCATTTGCTCTCGCGGTAATGCACTGAGCGCCGGCAACTCACGCTGGCGCGGGTTGATCGCGATCACGCTGGAGCCGTCGGCCCGGCGCACCAGCAGCAGACTGTCGAGATTACCGAGCATGTTCTGATACAACCGTGGCCGCGCCTGCAAAGCGTCGAGGCTGTCGCTGTCGGCGAGCAAGGCGCGTACTTGCTCGAGGCGACCGAGCAGGGCCATGTCGTCACGAAAGGCCAGTTCCGAGGCCAGCGAGCGGTAGAGAAACACGCCGATTGCGCTCAGCACCAGCGCGCAGACCATGGCGAAGGCCAGCGCCAATCGCCAGGCGATCGACTTACTCCACATCGTCCGGCGCTTCCAGTTGATAACCGACGCCGCGCACGGTGTGGATAAGTTTCGGCATGTACGGATCGTCAACCTTGGCACGCAGGCGACGCACGGCGACCTCGACCATGTTGGTGTCGCTGTCGAAATTCAGGTTCCACACCTGCGAAGCGATCAGCGTGCGCGACAGCACTTCGCCCTGGCGGCTGGCGAGCAGCTGCAAGAGGGCGAACTCCTTGTTGGTCAGGGCAATGCGCTGGCCGCCGCGACTGACGCGGCGGCGCAGCACGTCGATTTCCAGGTCGGCGATGCTGTACGACTCGGCTTCGCGCATCGGCCCGCGTCGCAGCAGCGTGCGCACGCGCGCGAGCAGTTCGGCGAAGGCGAAGGGTTTGAGCAGGTAGTCATCGGCGCCCAGTTCGAGCCCACGGACGCGGTCTTCGATGGCGTCCTTGGCGGTGAGAAACAGCACCGGTGTGGCGCCGCGCTGGCGGATCAGTTGCAGCAATTGCCAGCCGTTCAGACCGGGCAGCATTACGTCGAGGATGATCAGGTCATATTCCTGCTGCTCGATAAAATAGCGGCCGTCGAGGCCATTGAGCGCCACATCCACGGCAAAACCCGACTCGCCCAGGCCCTTGGCGAGGAAATTGGCGGTTTTGGCTTCATCTTCTACGACCAGCAAACGCATGGCACACCTCGATTGATCAGGCACACAGGCTAGGCGTGTTCGGCGCCTTTGCCCATTACAAACTTGTAATGCGCCTGACGGGGTTCTGACGAAGTGCGCCGGTTAAGGTGCAGACCTTCCCATTCGGAGCCTGCACATGACCGTCAAATACCTTGTCGCCAGCCTGATCCTCGGCCTCAGCGGCGTTGCCAGCGCCACGCCAGAACTGCCGCGCCACGCCGATCTCGACCTGAAAACCGCACGCTGGCTGGCGGACAAGGCGATGAGCAGTTGCACCGGCACGGTGTCGGTACTCGACCGTGGCGGCAACCTGCTGGTGACTCTGCGTGGTGACGGCGTTGGCCCGCACAACACCGCCGCCAGCCAGCGCAAGGCCTACACCGCGCTGTCGACCAAGACGCCGACGCGGCTGTTCGCCGAGCGCGCCCGCAGCAACCCGGAAACCGCCAACCTCAACACCCTCGATGAATTGCTCTTGCTCGGCGGCGGCATTCCGCTGTTCGCCGGCAGCGAACTGGTCGGCGCCATGGGCGTGGCCGGTTCCGGCGGCGGTGAACAAGACGAAAACTGCGCCCGCGCCGCCGCCGACAAAGCCGGCCTGACCATCACCCGTTCCCACTAAGGAGATCCACCATGACCACCCTGCGCATGACTCTCGCCGCGCTCGGCCTGAGCGCTGTTTCCAGCCTGGCGCTGGCCGCCGGCAATCCGCTGAGCGTGCACGTGCTCAACCTGGAAAACGGCCTGCCGTCACCGGGCATCAACGTCACCCTGGAAAAACACGTCGGCGAAAACTGGCAGCCACTGGCCCAAGGCACCACCAACGAACAAGGGCGGATTGCCGAACTGTTCCCGGCCAAACAGCCTTTTGAAGCAGGCGAATACCGCGTGGTGTTCAAGACTGGCGAGTACTACCAGAAGATCAAGCACGAGACGTTCTTCCCGGAAATTCCGGTGATCTTCCAGGTCAAGCAGACCGATCAGCACTACCACATCCCGCTGCTGCTGAGCCCGTACGGTTTCTCGACCTATCGCGGCTCGTAATCCAAACGCAGATCCTTCGTAGGAGTGAGCCTTTGTGGTGAGGGGATTTATCCCCGCTGGAGTGCGCAGCAGTCCCTTTTTCAGGGCCGCTTCGCGCCCCAGCGGGGATAAATCCCCTCGCCACAGGTGCCAGTTCCGACATTGGATCGGTTTCAGTTTTCAGATCGTGGCCAAGGCACGCAATCTCACCGCATCGAGAATTTCGATTTCGCCGTATGCGAGCCCGATAATCCCCTGCCCCTGCAGATCCTTGAGGATCTGATTGGTGGTCTGCCGCGACAGCGACAGCATCGCCGCCAATTGCTCCTGCGGCAGTTGCAGCACCCGACGCGGTGCGTCGAGTTCGCCGTAGCCTTCGGCGATCATCAGCAAGCGATGCGCCAGACGCGCTGGTGCCGGCAGCAAACTCAACTGCTCCAGATTGATGAACGCCAGGCGCAATTTGTGGCTCATCAACAGCGCCAGATGCCGCCAGTACTGCGGCTGTTCGTCGAGCAATTTGAGTATCGTCGCCTGCGGGATATTCAGCAAGGTACACGGCCCGACCGCATAGGCGTCATGGGTGCGTGGCTGACCGTCGAACAGGCAGATTTCGCCGAACCAGTGCGGCGCCTCCACCAGACTCAGCAAGGCCTCCTTGCCCTGCTCGCTGACCGCGCCGATTCGCACGGCGCCATCGAGCACTGCATACAGACCGCACGGCGCATCGCCACGCTGGAACAGTCGTTGTCCCGCCGTCAGCCGCCGCTCCCGGGCCAGCGCCAGCAGGCTATCCTGCAAAGATGCAGGCAGATGACTGAACCACTGGCCGCTGAGCAACCGTGCACGAATTTGCATAACCACTCCTGGAGTGTCGCCTGCCCGACAGAGCGAACGCGGATCCCGAGGGATGATGCATTCAACCCCACTGGAGGAACAACAATGAAAAGCCTCGTCGACCACCTCAGTCAATACGCCGCCTACCACCGCGACCCGCGCAACATCGCCAGCCACTTTATCGGCATTCCGCTGATCGTGGTGGCGGTGGCGGTGCTGCTGTCACGGCCGCAATGGACGCTGGGCGGATTGTGGATATCTCCAGCCGTCGTGGTGGCGCTGGCCTCGGCGTGGTTTTACCTGCGCCTGGAATTGAAGCTCGGCGCATTGATGACCGTACTGATGGGCCTGTCGGTCTGGGCCGGACATGCACTGGCGCAGCAGAGCACCCTGGTCTGGCTGAGCAGCGGCCTGGCGATGTTCGTGATCGGCTGGGTGATCCAGTTTGTCGGGCATCACTATGAAGGGCGCAAACCGGCATTTGTCGATGACATCAGCGGGTTGATTGTCGGGCCGTTGTTCGTTGTGGCCGAGCTGGCGTTCTTGCTCGGGCTGCGGCAGGAATTGAAACAAGAGATCGAGTTGCGGGCGGGGGTGGTGCGGGTCAATCCGAAGCGTGCGGCTGTTTAGACCGCTTTCGCGAGCAGGCTCGCTCCCACAGAAAAACGCATTCCAAATGTGGGAGCGAGCCTGCTCGCGAAGCTTTTGCTTTTAGAGGTTAGCGACTTTCTGCCAGACCTTCGGCTTGAAGAACAAGGTCTCACCCTTGGCCAGGCCGATCAGGCTGTCGTGATCCTTGACCACTTCCGCTTCGATCAGATCGGTCTGCCCCTCCACTTTCAAGGTCACCCGGGTAGTCGCGCCCAGCGGGCGGATATCGCGCACTTCAGCGGCGTGGTGATCTTCCAGCTCATGCCTGGACAACGACACTTCGTGCGGGCGGAACAGCACGTGATTGTCGTCGCTCAGCAGCAAGCGGTTCGAGTCGCCGAGGAAGTGATAAACGAAGTCGCTGGCCGGGTTTTCGTAGACGTCGCCCGGTGAGCCGATCTGCTCGATCACGCCTTTGTTCATCACCACGATACGGTCAGCGACTTCCATCGCTTCTTCCTGGTCGTGGGTCACGAACACCGAAGTCAGGTTGATATCTTCGTGCAGCCGCGCCAGCCAGCGCCGCAGTTCCTTGCGCACCTTGGCGTCGAGGGCGCCGAACGGTTCATCCAGCAGCAGCACTTTAGGTTCCACCGCCAAAGCACGGGCCAAAGCGATACGCTGACGCTGACCACCGGACAACTGCTCCGGGTAGCGATCCGACAGCCAGTCCAGTTGCACCATGTTCAGCAGTTCGTGAACCTTGGTGGCGATCTGGCTTTCGCTCGGGCGCTGGTTTTTCGGTTTCATGCGCAGGCCGAACGCGACGTTGTCGAACACCGTCATGTGGCGGAACAAGGCGTAATGCTGGAACACGAAACCGACGTTGCGATCACGCACATCGTGGCCGGAAACGTCTTCGCCGTGAAAAACGATGTTGCCCTGATCCGGGGTTTCCAGACCGGCAATAATGCGCAGCAAGGTGGTTTTGCCGCAGCCCGACGGACCAAGCAGCGCGACCAGCTCACCGCTGTGGATATCCAGGCTGATGTTGTCCAGCGCCTTGAACGCGTTGAAATTCTTGCTGACGTTACGCACTTCGATCGACATGAATTATTCCTCCGCGGCGCTGGCGCGCAGGCGGTTGATACGGTTTTCGCTCCACTGCTTGAGCAGCAGGATGAAGAGCGCCAGGATCAGCAACAGGCTCGCCACGGCGAACGCGGCCACGTGGTTGTATTCGTTGTAGAGGATCTCGACGTGCAGCGGTAAGGTGTTGGTCACCCCGCGAATGTGCCCGGAAACCACCGACACCGCACCGAACTCGCCCATGGCCCGCGCGGTACACAGCACCACGCCGTAAATCAGGCCCCACTTGATGTTCGGCACGGTGACGTGCCAGAACATCTGCCAGCCGTTGGCACCGAGCAGGCGCGCGGCTTCCTCTTCCTGCGTGCCTTGTTCCTGCATCAGCGGAATCAGTTCACGGGCCACGAACGGCACGGTGACGAAAATCGTCGCCAGCACAATGCCCGGCAGGGCGAAGACGATCTGGATGTCGTGATCCTGCAACCACGGCCCGAACAGGCCCTGCGCACCGAACATCAGCACGTAGACCAGACCGGCAATCACCGGCGACACCGAGAACGGCAGGTCGATCAGCGTGACTAGCATGCTCTTGCCACGGAACGAGTATTTGCTCACGCACCATGCCGCACTGACGCCGAACACCAAGTTCAGCGGCACCGAGATCAGCACCGCGAACACGGTGAGTTTCAGAGCCGACAGTGCATCCGGTTCAAAGATCGCGGTGAAGAATGCGCCAAGGCCATTCTTCAAACCCTGCGACACCACGATGAACAACGGCAGCAGCAGAAACAGGAAAAAGATCAGCCAGCCAAGGCCGATCAGGATTCTGCGCGAAGTGGCACTGCCACGCCGCGCAGCGTTGGCCGAAGAGGCGGCCGCAATAGACGATTGGGACATGTTCGCGCCTCCTTATGGGGTTTCGATGCGCCGCTGCAGCAAGTTGATCAGCAGCAACAGGACAAAGGAAACCACCAGCATCAGCACGCCGATGGAAGTGGCGCCGGTGTAATCGTACTGGTCGAGTTTGACCATGATCAGCAGCGGCAGAATCTCGGTTTTCATCGGCATGTTGCCGGCGATGAAAATCACCGAACCGTACTCGCCGACACCACGGGCAAACGCCAGGGCGAAACCGGTCAGCCAGGCGGGCAGCAATGCCGGCAGCAGAATGTGGCGGAACACCTGCAACGGTTTTGCACCGAGGCAGGCGGCCGCTTCTTCGACTTCGCGGGGAATATCGGCCAGCACTGGTTGCACCGTGCGCACCACGAACGGCAGCGTGACGAAGGTCAGCGCGAGGGTGATGCCAAGCGGCGTGTAGGCGATCTTGAAACTAAGGTCGGCGGCGAACTGGCCGACCAGACCGGTCGGCGTATACAGCGCCGTCAGCGCGATACCTGCCACGGCGGTGGGCAAGGCGAACGGCAGATCGATCATCGCGTCGATCACCTTGCGCCCCGGGAACGTGTAGCGCACCAGCACCCACGCCAGTAGCGTGCCGATGATGCCATTGATGATCGCCGCACACAGTGCGGTGCCAAAGCTCAGCTTCAATGCCGCCAGCACCCGCGGCGCGGAAATGATCGTCCAGAACTGATCCCAGGTCAGCTGGGCGGCGTGGACGAACATCGCCGCCAGCGGGATGAGCACAATCAGGCTGAGGTACACCAAGGTGTAACCCAGCGTCAGCCCGAAGCCGGGTATGACGGGGGAGATACGACGCGACATAAAAGTCCCTGGTTGAAAACGCATCAATGTGGGAGTGAGCCCTGTGGTGAGGGGATTTATCCCCTCACCACAAAAGCTCAGTCCCACATGTCATGTGCCCAGACATCAGGCCGGTTGAAGGCGAGATTACTGCGCCTGATAAATCTGGTCGAACACGCCACCGTCGTTGAAGAACTTCGGCTGTGCGGATTTCCAACCGCCGAAGTCCTTGTCGATGGTCACCAGTTCCAGTTTCGGGAACTGCTGGGCGTACTTGGCCGCTACGTCCTTGTCACGTGGACGATAGAAGTTTTTCGCGGCAATTTCCTGGCCGGCCGGGCTGTACAGGTGCTTGAGATAAGCTTCGGCGATCTGCGCGTTACCCTTCTTCTCGGCGTTCTTGTCGACCACGGCCACTGGCGGTTCGGCGAGGATCGACAGCGACGGCACGACGATGTCGAACTTGTCTGCGCCGCCGTCTTCTTTCAGCGCCAGGAACGCTTCGTTTTCCCAGGCCAGCAACACGTCGCCCTGACCGTTGTTGACGAAGGTGATGGTCGAACCACGCGCGCCAGTGTCGAGGATCGGCACATGCTTGAACAGGGTTTGTACATACTCTTTGGCCTTGGCTTCATCACCACCGTTGGCTTTCAGGCCATAGGCCCACGCGGCGAGGAAGTTCCAGCGCGCACCGCCCGAGGTTTTCGGGTTCGGCGTGATCACCGAGACGTCATTCTCGACCAGATCGCCCCAGTCCTTGATGCCTTTCGGGTTGCCCTTGCGCACCAGGAACACGATGGTCGAGGTGTACGGCGTGCTCGCTTCCGGCAGACGCTTCTGCCAGTCGGCCGGCAGGCTCTTGCCGAGCTTGGCGATTTCATCGATGTCACCGGCCAGAGCCAGGGTCACCACGTCAGCGCGCAGACCGTCGATCACTGCACGGCCCTGCTTGCCCGAACCGCCATGTGACTGCTGGATTTTCACCGTGTCGCCGGCATGATCCTGCTGCCAGAACTTGATGAATTCGGCGTTGTATTCCTGATACAGCTCCCGCGTCGGGTCATACGACACGTTGAGCAGCTCGTAATCCTTGGCAACGGCGGAACCGGCAAACACGGTACTGGCCAGCGCGGCCAAAGCATAACGGCGAATCGACGACATGGTGAAAGCTCCTGGAATTCCTGGTGGTGGCTTGTTCTTATGTATTGCTGGAATCGGGTCCCGTTGAAAGATCGCCGCCTTCGCCAGCTCCTGCACACAGCCCCCTGTAGGAGCCGCCGCAGGCTGCGATCTTTTGATTTCAGCCCGGTTGTTTACCGGGTTGCTGCAAACGAAATTTCTCTTTGCGTTCGATCTGTACGACTTGCGCGTTGTGCACAGTGATCTCCACCGCGCCGAACCGCAGATCGCGCAGGGCGCTCTGGATTTCCCGCAAGATGGTGCTTTCGTCCTGACCGTCAACGCTGCGAAGGGATGCGCTCATGGTGCTGCTCCTTTGAAGGGGATTTGCCTGGCAGTGGGCGGCACTGCGTTCGGCGTGGGAGCAATATAAGAGAGGCATGGATATTCTTAAAAAGACTATTTAAGAATGTTTATATAACCAAAAAATAATATGAGAGAGGGCAAGGGTTTGCACTGATTTGAAATCGTTACGAGACTTGTGGCGAGGGGATTTATCCCCGTTGGGTCGCGAAGCGACCCCAAAAAAATGGGACTGCTACGCAGTCCAACGGGGATAAATCCCCTCACCACAAGGTCGGTGATAGCCAGATAGGCCTTTTCAGCCAATCAATGGCGTTTTCGCCCAATCAAGCCGATCCGCAGACACCGGCCGCCCAAACCAGTAGCCCTGCCCCAGATCGCATTCCTGCGCCAACAGAAATGCCGCCTGCTCAGCCTGCTCGATCCCCTCGGCATGCACCTGCATACCCATGCTCCGCGCCAGCGCGATGATCACCCGGACAATCGCCACGTCATCCTCATCCCACGGCAACCCGGCGACGAAGCCCTGATCGATCTTGAGTTTCTGCACCGGCAGGCGCTTAAGCCGCAGCAACGACGAATAACCGGTGCCGAAATCATCGATGGCCAGACGCACACCCAGCTCGCGCAAGCGATGCATCTGTTCCAGCGCCACTTCCGGATCATCCATCACCGCGCTTTCGGTAACTTCCAGCTCCAGATACGCCGGATCCAGCCCGGTGTCGTGCAGCACCTGCGCCACCTGCTGATAAAGCTCACGCCGGGCAAACAGCCGCGACGAAACATTCACCGCGACGAACGCCAGCACCACACCGCTCTGCTGCCATTGGCACATCTGTCGGCAGGCCTGCTGCATCACCCAGGCATCGATCTCGGCGATCAGCCCGGTGCGCTCGGCAATCGGAATGAATTCCGCCGGCGACACCAGCCCGCGCTGCGGATGCTGCCAGCGCACCAGTGCCTCGACGCCGATCAGACGGCTGCTTTGCAGGTCATGCACCGGTTGGTAGTAGACGCGTAACTCTTCCTGCTCCAGTGCACGGCGCAGCTCGAAGGCGATTTCGACCCGTTGCTGGGCGTGGGCGGTGAGCTCTTCGGTGTACAGCGCGTAGCCATTGCGCCCGCTGCTTTTGGCCTTGAACAGCGCACTGTCGGCATTGCGCAACAACTGCTCGGCGCTGAGGGCATCGCTGGGAAACAGGCTGATGCCGATGCTCGCGTTGACGAACAGTTGATTGCCATCTACCAGCACCGGCTCCTTCAACGCGTCCAGAGTCCGTTGCGCCAGCGCGGCGGCCTGGGCCGGCTGTGGACAACTTTCCGCGAGCACCGCGAACTCGTCACCGCCGAGCCTTGCGAGGGTGATGCCGGGGCCGAACAATGCCTGCAACCGCGTGGCGACCGCTTTGAGCAACCGATCGCCGACGTTATGCCCGAGGCTGTCGTTGATCATCTTGAAATGATCCAGATCGAGCATCAGCAGCGCGCAGCCACGCTTGTGTGTCTGTGCCGACGCCAGCGCCTGCTCGGCGCGGTCGCTGAACAGCAGGCGATTGGGCAGATCGGTCAACGGATCGTGATGAGCCAGGTGTTTGAGCTCGGACTCGGAATCCTTGATCGCACTGATATCGGAAAACACCGCCACGTAATGGCTGAGCCGTCCGGAATCATCGAGAATCCCCCGGATGGTCTGCCACTGTGGATAAATCTCGCCGGTCTTGCGCCGGTTCCAGATCTCACCGCTCCATTCACCTTCAGTCTCAAGGGTGGCGAACATCGCCTGATAGAAGCCCGGCGGATGATGGCCGGACTTGAACAGACTGGGCTGCTGGCCGATGACTTCGTCGCGCCGATAACCGGTGATCTCGATAAAGGCGCGGTTGACGTGGACGATCAGGCCCCGGTGATCGGTAACCAGCACACCTTCGCGGGTGCAATCGAACACGGCGGCAGCCTGACGCAGGCGCTCACGGTCGCTGTGGCGCTCGCGCAGGCGGGCACCGATGCCGAGAAACCGACACAGCCGCGCCCGCGCGAGAAAAATCAGCCCGGCACTGAGCGCTGCCAGCAAATAACCGTTGATCAGTTGCCAGCGGGCCAGCGCACTGGAGTCATCGAAGAATCTGCTTAATAAATGATCGGAAACCTGCAGCCACACGGCGGCGAGTACGAGGTAGAGCAGCGCTGCACGCAAGGCATCGCGGTAAGTCGCAGACATTCGGTCGTCCATGTCCCTACAAAAAGGTTGGAATTATAGGTCAAGAAACATTCAGCGACTTCTTATCTGAAAGGGCGACTGGTTTTATCTGTGTGCTTAGTGATAATGCAACGGCTGTTTTTATCTTTATCGAGGGCCCTATAGCCTATGTGGTACGAAGGTTTTCTTGGCTTGTCGGCCTGGTCACTGGTCGCGGTCACCCTGCTGATGACCCATGTGACGATTGTTGCCGTCACGGTCTATCTGCACCGTTACTCGGCCCATCGCTCGCTCGAGCTGAATGCGGGCCTCAAGCACTTTTTCCGTTTCTGGCTGTGGCTGACCACGGCGCAGAACACCCGCGAGTGGACCGCCATCCACCGCAAACACCACGCCAAATGCGAAACCGAAGATGACCCGCACAGCCCGGTCATCAAGGGTCTGTCCACCGTACTGCGCACCGGCGCCGAGCTGTACCGCAGCGAAGCGCAGAACCCGGAAACCCTGCGCATCTACGGCAAGAACTGCCCGGAAGACTGGATCGAACGCAACGTCTACAGCCGCTATCCGCTGCTGGGCGTGGCGATCATGGGCGTGATCGACCTGCTGCTGTTCGGCACCATCGGCATCACCATCTGGGCGATCCAGATGATGTGGATTCCGGTGTGGGCCGCTGGCGTGATCAACGGTCTGGGCCATGCCGTCGGCTACCGCAACTTCGAATGCCGTGACGCGGCGACCAATCTGGTGCCGTGGGGCATCCTGATCGGCGGCGAAGAGCTGCACAACAACCATCACACCTACCCAAACTCGGCCAAGCTGTCGGTCAAGAAGTGGGAATTCGACTTGGGCTGGGCGTGGATCAAGGTCTTCTGCTTCCTGCGTCTGGCCAAGGTGCAGCGGGTCGCACCGATTGCCCACCGCGTCGAAGGCAAGGGCAGCCTGGACATGGACACCGCCATGGCGATCCTCAACAACCGCTTCCAGATCATGGCCCAGTACCGCAAATTGGTGATCGGCCCGCTGGTCAAGCAAGAGCTGGCCAAGGTCGATCATTCGGTGCGCCACCAGTTCCACCGGGCCAAACGCCTGCTGTCGCGCGAAACCAGCCTGCTGGAAGACCGTCATCACTTGCGCATCCAGACCATGCTCGAACACAGCCATGCTTTGAAAGTGATCTACGAGAAGCGCCTGGCTTTGCAGCAGATCTGGGTCAAGACCAGTTCCAATGGCCACGACATGCTCGCCGCCATCAAGGAATGGATTCACGAGGCCGAGGCCAGTGGCATCCAGTCGTTGCGTGACTTTGCTGATCAGCTGAAAACCTACTCGCTGCGTCCTGCGACTGCCTGACCTGCAACGAGGCTGTGATCTAGAAGGTCGCAGCCTCGTTGCACACGTCGCCTCCTTAACCCCGCCGCCCGGCGGGACTCGGTAATGGGCGGGAACTTCGCCGAAAATCCCCTATCTCAAAGACACTTCGCCATTCCGGCGGGTTGTCCTGTGGCCGTCGTCGACATTGCGGCGCGCCCTTTGAGATTTGTGCCGATGGTCAACAACAACCAGAAAGACACAACCTTCACCCAATGGCCCGAGGCCGCGCAAACGCTGATGGCGCTGATGCACGCGCAGGGCGAAGTCGCGCGGCTGAGCGAGCGCGAACAATTGATCAGTTCGCTGCTGGTCAGCGTCAACGCCGTACTCTGGGCTTTCAACTGGGAAACCCGCCAGGTGTTGTACGTCAGTCCGGCCTATGAACGGATCTTCGGCCGTTCCGCCGCGTTGTTGCTGGCGGACTACAACCAATGGCGCGACAGCATTTACCCCGATGATCTGGAGTACGCCGAGCAGAGCCTTGCCGAAGTCCTGCACCGAGGTGCGGTGGAAGATCGCGAGTACCGCATCATTGCCGCCGATGGCCAGGTGCGCTGGCTCAGCGACAAATGCTTTATCAATCGCCAGGACGAGCCCGGGCAGCCGGTGATCATCGTCGGCATCGCGGAAGACATCACTGACAAAAAACACATGGAAACCGAGCTGCAACGCTTGGCCACCACCGATGTGCTGACGCAAAGCAGCAACCGCCGCCACTTCTTCGAATGCGCCCACCGCGAGTTCGCCGAGGCGCGGCGCCAAGGCACACCGCTGGCCTTCCTGCTGCTGGACATCGACGATTTCAAAGTGATCAACGACAGCTACGGCCACCCCGAAGGCGACAATGTGCTGCAACGGATCGCCGAATGCGGGCGCGGCTCACTGCGCCGTGGCGACCTGTTCGGGCGGATTGGCGGTGAGGAGTTCGCCGCGGTGTTCCCCGGCTGTGCGCCGGAGATGGCCGTGCAAGTGGCAGAGCGCCTGCAGCAGGAAATTCAACGGTTGCGCTTCAACCACGACGGCCAGCCGTTCAGCATCACCGTAAGCCAGGGCCTGACCAACCTCACCGACGAAGACAAAAGCCTGGACAGCCTGTTCGCCCGCGCGGATGCCGCGATGTACGAGGCGAAACGGCAGGGCAAAAACCGGATCATTGCGGCCTGACCCGTATTTTGTGGCTGCCGCAATTCCTGTGGGAGCGGGCTTGCCCGCGATGAGGCCTGCACCTTCAACAAAAATGTTGCCTGCGCTGGCGCCTTTGCGAGCAGGCTCGCTCCCACATTGGAATGTGGTGATCTGTCATTTGCGCATCCGCATCAACTCCGGCAGCCCGATCTTGAGCAACCGCGCCGTCCGGCTCTTCGCCAGCTCCTCGACACCTTCATGCTCGGTCAGCCGCGCCATCTGCGCGGCCATGTGCATCACCAGCGCCTCGCGACTGTAAACGCCACCACCGAGCTGGTAGGCCGAAGCAATCAACTCGCGCAACTCCAGCGGCAGACGCCAGCGGGTGCGCAATGCCGAGCCATAAGAAGCGCCAAACTTCGCCAACGCTTCACCGACCTCCTCCAACTCGTCCAGCTCGCCGCCGGCCTGCTGCCATTCCTGCAGGCAGCGCAGCAGCGCCAGATCGCCGAGCCGATGCAGCATGCCCGCGCAATAGCAGCGCTCCTGATCGAGATCGAGCAGGCGCGCCAGCGTGCGGGCGTATTCTGCCGTGTGCAGTGACAGCCCCCAATAGCGCTCGGCGTAATCCGCCAGGCATGGATCGCTGAGCCGCGCGCTGCGTTTGAGCGCTAGCCCGAGAATCAGGTTCATGCTCTGCCCGGTGCCGAGTCGGTGCAGCGCCTGGGCCAGGGTTTGCACCGGCGCGCCGTAGTGTTGCGCGGCACTGTTGGCGGCTGCGATCAGCACGGCGGTAATCTGCGGGTCAGTGCGGACCTCTTCTTCCAGCAGTTTGAGGTCCAGCCCCTCGGGATTGAGGCTGCGCTTGACCGCCACTTGCACGTCGGTCATCAACGGCGCGCCATCGGCCTGCTCGCGACGCCGTTCAAGGAACACCGACAGGGTCATGCCCGGCGCCAGTGCCGGCACTTCGCAAACCACTGCTTCGCCAGCGTTGAGCAGCAACCCCTGCAAGCGCTCGGTCAGGCCTTCCATGTTCAACGGTTTGGTCAGGTACGCCGTCGGCGCCAGCGGAATCGCTTCGCGCACGCTGGCGCTGTCGTTGCGGCTGCTCATCAGAATGAACGGCAGCGGCGGATTGCGTTTGCGCTGGCGGACGCTGCGCAGCACATGCAATCCGTCGATGCCAGGCAGTTCCCAATCGACGATGGCCAGGTCATAGGGCACCTCGCTGAGCAGCGACGTTGCCTGCTGGCCATCGGCACACAAATCCAGGCGCGCATCGCAGCGCACATTGAGCAGCACTTGTTTGAGCAGGTCGCGGGACCAGGGATCGGCCTCGGCAATCAACACCCGGGGTACGGCGGGTAAATCAACGGCAGTCATGCGCGCTCTCCTTGCAATGTCTGAACCTTAGTCAATGCTGGCGATTCGATACAGCGCAAACCCGTCCGATGTGTTTCAAGGAGCGAAAAAAACCCGCCGAAGCGGGTTTTTGTCGAGCGGGTCACACGAGCGGATCAGAGTTCAGAGAAGCACTCTTCGATGATCGCCAGGCCTTTGTCCAGTTGCTCGTCCGGCGACGTCAGCGGAACCAGCACACGCAGCACGTTACCGTAAGTGCCGCAGGACAGCAGGATCAGGCCCTTGTCACGCGCCTTGGCCACCACAGCGGCCACGGCAGTCGGGTTCGGCTTGTGGCTGTCGCCGTTTTCGAACAGCTCGACCGCGATCATTGCGCCCAGCGCACGCACTTCACCGATGACCGGGTACTTGGCCTGAATCGCCTTCAAACCGGTGACCAGGCGCTCGCCGACAGCCTTGCAGCGGTCCAGCAATTGCTCTTCTTCAAACACTTCCATGACTGCCAGCGCAGCGGCGCAAGCGATCGGGCTACCGGCGTAAGTGCCGCCCAGGCCGCCCGGAGCAATGGCGTCCATGTATTCGGCCTTGCCGCACACGCCGGCCAGCGGGAAGCCGCCAGCGATGGACTTGGCGAAAGTGGTCAGGTCGGCGGCAACGCCCATCTGTTCCATGGCGAAGAAGGTGCCGGTACGGCCAGCACCGGTCTGCACTTCGTCAGCGATCAGCAGGATGCCGTGCTGGTCGCACAGCGCACGCAGACGCTTCATGAATTCCTTCGGCGCGACGTAGAAACCGCCTTCGCCCTGCACCGGCTCGATGATGATTGCAGCGATGTCTTTCGGCTCGGCGTCGTTCTTGAAGATGCGTTCGATGGAAGCGATCGAATCGTCGATGCTCACGCCGTGCAGTTCGTTCGGGTACAACGCGCGGAAGATCCCGCCTGGCATCAGGCCCATGCCCGCCGAGTACGGCACGACTTTACCGGTCAGGCCGAGGGTCATCATGGTGCGACCGTGGTAAGCGCCGGTGAAAGCGATCACGCCAGCGCGGCCAGTGGCGGCACGGGCGATCTTCACGGCGTTTTCAACGGCTTCGGAACCGGTGGTGACCAGCAGGGTTTTCTTGGCGAAATCACCTGGCACCTTGGCGTTGATTTTTTCGCACAGCTCAACGTAGGGCTCGTAAGCCAGCACCTGGAAGCAGGTGTGGGTCAGCTTGTTCAGCTGTTCAGTCACGGCGGCGATGATTTTCGGGTGCACGTGGCCGGTGTTCAGTACAGCGATACCGCCGGCGAAGTCGATGAACTCACGACCTTCAACGTCGGTTACGGTGGCGTTCTTTGCCGACTCGGCGAAGATCGGGTGAATCTGGCCAACACCACGAGGTACGGCATTGGTGCGGCGGGCCATCAGTTCAGCGTTAGTCTTGCTCATTACAGTCCTCATTCGCCGCTCATCGGGCGGCGTGGTTCAAGGATGAAGCGGGAGAAATCGGCGGTAGCAGCATGCGATGATCGACTGCCACGGCGTTCCTGGCCGCAGAGAAAATTCCTTTTTGAAACGACGCAAAGGGACAGCGCTCTCGTGCCCTTTGCGTTTGCAGCGATCCCTTTCCCGGCTTAGATGCCCAGGCAGAGGTATTTGATTTCCAGGTAGTCTTCGATGCCGTACTTGGAGCCTTCACGGCCCAGGCCCGAAGCCTTGATGCCGCCAAACGGCGCGACTTCGTTGGAGATCAGCCCGGTGTTGACGCCGACCATGCCGTACTCCAGCGCTTCGGCGACACGGAACACACGGCCAAGGTCACGAGCGTAGAAGTAAGAAGCCAGACCGAATTCGGTGTCGTTGGACATGGCGATCACTTCGGCTTCGTCTTTGAAGCGGAACAGCGGCGCCAGCGGACCAAAGGTTTCTTCCTTGGCCACGGCCGCGTTTTTCGGCACGTTGGTCAGGATGGTCGGCTCGAAGAAATTGCCTTCCATCGCCTTGCCGCCCGCCAGTACGGTGGCGCCTTTGCTTACGGCGTCAGCGATGTGTTCCTGAACCTTGGCCACCGCTTTTTCGTCGATCAGCGGGCCGGTGGTGGTGCCGTCTTCCAGACCGTTGCCGATCTTCAGTTTGGCCACAGCCACTTTCAGCTTCTCGGCGAACGCATCGTAGACCGCGTCCTGAATGTACAGACGGTTGGCGCAGACGCAGGTCTGGCCGTTGTTGCGGTACTTGGAAATGATCGCGCCTTCGACGGCCTTATCCAGATCGGCGTCGTCGAACACGATGAACGGCGCGTTGCCGCCCAGTTCCAGCGAGACTTTCTTGATGTCCTTGGCGCATTCGGCCATCAACTGGCGACCGATTTCGGTCGAGCCGGTGAAGGACAGTTTGCGCACGATCGGGTTGCTGGTCAGCTCGCTGCCGATGTCGCCGGCGCTGCCGGACACCACGCTGAACACGCCCGCCGGAATGCCCGCACGCTGGGCCAGCTCGGCCAGGGCGAAAGCGGAAAATGGAGTTTGCGAAGCCGGCTTGAGCACCATGGTGCAACCGGCGGCCAGTGCTGGGCCGGCCTTGCGAGTGATCATTGCTGCCGGGAAGTTCCACGGAGTGATCGCAGCGGTGACGCCGATCGGCTGCTTGATGACGATCAGGCGCTTGTCCGGCTGATGGCCCGGAATCACATCACCGTAGATGCGCTTGGCTTCTTCGGCGAACCACTCGATGAACGATGCGGCGTAAACGATTTCGCCCTTGGCTTCGGCCAGCGGCTTGCCTTGCTCGAGGGTCATCAGGCGCGCGAGGTCGTCCTGGTTCTCGATCATCAGTTCGAACCAGCGACGCAGCTTGCCGGCACGCTCTTTGGCGGTCAGCGCACGCCAGGCCGGCAGCGCCTTGTCGGCGGCCTCGATGGCACGGCGGGTTTCAGCGGCGCCCATCTTCGGCACGGTGCCGAGGATTTCGCCGGTGGCCGGATTGTTGACCTTGATCGTCTGACCGTTGTCGGCATCGACCCAAGCGCCATCGATGAAGGCTTGCTGGCGGAACAACTGGGTGTCTTTAAGCTGCATGTCGGCTTTCCTTAACAGCACCGCGGCCTGCGCGGAGCAAATTATGATTGTAGAAAGGCGCCTCGCAAGGCTGCCGTCAGGGAAATCAGTGAGCGGATTGTGGCGCGTCTACAGTGCACGACCGGGCGCACCTGCGCTGCAACATCCCGCCAAAGAGCGTTTGAAATCTCAAACGGATCGTAGGTTCAAAGGGGGTAAAGGACAATAGGTCGTTCGAAAAAAAGAACAAAAATGCCGCTTTTCAGATCAACGTACTGAAAACCCGTGCCGCAGGAAAAACCTTAGATCAACCCCGGCAAAGCGCCAAGCGAGGGTTTTGCAGGACGTTACCGCTTTAAGGAATGCAGCGATTTTGCGCCGACACGCACACTGACAAAACCCGCCAAACCCGGCATGGACGCCCCGAGCCGACCTAGGTATGATGTCGCCCGCTGCACCAGTAGCTCAGCTGGATAGAGTACTGCCCTCCGAAGGCAGGGGTCGTGGGTTCGAATCCCGCCTGGTGCACCATGAATCAAACGAGAAAGCCCCGGACTGTGATGGTCCGGGGCTTTTTTGTGGGTAACGATATATGAGACTTATTGAGGCTGATCCGTGGTGGGGGTATCAAATAGCCGCGTTATATCCCGCGCGCCATGTAGTACCCGCTCTATCAGCACATCACTTTTCAATATTGAGTAGAAAATGAGGTATCTGCCGTGAGTGATCATTTTCAGACCTTTGGCGCAATCCTCCCGGGCAATTCCTTGATTTGGCAAACTGGTCAATTGAGCACATCGCATACGTAATTCGGCGACGAAAGAACGAGCACGTCCAGGATTGTCACGAGCGATATAGCGGGCAATCTGCAACAGATCATCTCGGGAAATTGCTGAAAATAATAATCGCATCATCCGTGATTTTGCTCAGCTTCGATGTCATCTATAAGCGCATCAAGCTCTGCAAATACTGTATCGGCTGCGACAACTGGACGAGGATCATTGCGACTTGCAGCAATCGCTTCACGCAATTCAGCCGCCCGAAGACGATCTAATAATTCTTGATATGTCGCATGGGCTAATAAATAGGCAGCCGGACGATTATGGTTGAGAACGGCGATGGGTTCTGCCCCAGCCTGGTCAATCACCGTACTGGGGCTGCGTTTTAATTCGGTAATACTCACCGAGCGATTAGCAAGCAGCTGCTCCATGACGACTCCAAAGGTACGTAAAAAAGTACCTTATAGTGCTCTTTTAAGAAGTCTTGGGTCAATGAGCAAATAGTCCACGGCGTGCAGGCGTCAGCTATGCGCGGTCAAGGGTTAACGCATCCATCGCATAGAGATGGCAGGATTTCAAGCAGATCACTCCGTCGTCCAGTCAAACTCATCATATTCATCGTCGTCATCCCCCTCCTCCTCAGCCTCGTCAAACAGCTCATCTTCTTCAACGATGTCTTCTTCCGGCTGATTCAGCAGAAATTCCTTACGTGTCTCGGTTACTGCACGCCGCATTTGTTCGCCCTTTTCCGGGCAGTTGAGTAGCTGGGCGATGCGGTCGATTTTTGCTGCCACGGTGTCCTCCAGCGCATTGGCAATGGCTCGATAGTGCGCGTTTTCGCGGGGCAATGCCAAATGGCTGGGGAATCAGAGCAGTCAGCCGCCCGTGAGCGGCCGAACCTCAGCGGTGATAACGCCGCACCGCGCTGCTGTTGCGCAGCACATGGCCTTTGATTTTTTCCATCAGCTCGGCGCGGGTCAGGCCGGCAGGCAGGGCGTCCGGGGCGAGGTCGAGGGCGTAGATCTGGATGATGTAGTGGTGCGCGCTATCGCCCACTGGCGGGCACGGACCCATGTAATGGGTGTTTCCTTTGCTGTTGGTGCCGCCGACGCCTTCGAGGGCGGATTTGGCACCGACGCCGGCCGCGATCTGGTGGGTGGTAGGTTTGATGCCGTAGTGAATCCAGTGATCCACGCCCAGGCCTTTCTGGCCATCCGGGTCGTGCATGACGATGGCGTAACTCTGGGTACCGGCCGGGCCGGCGTTCCAGCTCAGCGCCGGCGACTGGTTCTTGCCGCCGCAACCGGGTGCGTCGCTGGCGGCGGCCGAGGTGAACAGACGGTTATCCGACACGCCGGGGATGCTCAGGGTGAAGCGTTCCTGGGCCTGTGCCGGGAACTGCACGCAAAGGGTCACGGCGATGGCCGCCAGCCATGGGTTGAGAGAGGTCAATCGGGTCATTCCGGGAGCACCTTGTGCAGTGAGGCCGTCGTCGGCCCGCAAACTATAGCTGTACCGTTCGTGCCTTGGCAGTAGCAAATGGCTGAACCTCGCGCGCCAGCACCAACTCACAAGAGAAATGCCTGCGAGGAAGCCGAAGATGTCCCTGCACCGTGTCGCCCGCTTCGCCGATGTTCCGCAAGACCGTGGCCTGCAAGTCGAAATCGGCGACTGCAAGATCGTCCTGTTGCGTGCCAACGGCGAGTTGCGGGCGTTTCAGGGGCTCTGCCCGCATGCCGGTGCACCGCTGGCTGAAGGTGCGTTGTGTCACGGCAGGTTGATCTGCCCTTGGCACAAAGCCGCGTACCGCGCCGAGGACGGTGGCCTGTGCGAGCCGCCATCGCTGGACAGTCTCAAGCGCTATCCGCTGGAGTTGCGCGGCGATGAAGTGTGGGTCGATGACCAGCCCCTGCCCGATCCGCACACCCCGCCCGCTGACGATCCAAGAACCTTCGTGGTGGTCGGCGCCGGCGCCGCAGGCACGGCGTGCGCGGCGGCACTGCGCGAGAAGGGTTTTGGCGGGCGCATTGTGCTGATCGACGGCGAGCCGGATGCCGGCTACGACCGCACGGTGTTAAGCAAATTTGTTCTGGCTGGGGAAATGGCGGCAAAAGAAGTGCCAACCTTGCGCGATGAGGCGTTCTACCAAACGCAGCGCATCGAACGTGTGCAAGGCGAAGTCAGCTCACTTGACGCTCCAGGCAAAACACTTCATCTGAACAATGGCGGCATCCTGCGCTACGACGCCGCTGTACTCGCCACCGGTGGCGCGCCCAATCCGTTGAAGCTGCCTGGTGCCGAGTTGGCCAACGTCTTCGTCCTGCGTTCGAAAGCCCAAGCTGAACAGATCATCAACGCCGCTCAACCGGGCCAGCGCGCGGTGATCATCGGCGACAGTTTCATCGCCCTCGAATGCGCGTCAGCCCTGCGCGAATACGGCCTCGACGTTACCGTGCTGGCACGCCACGCAGTCCCGTTTGCCAAGCAATTCGGCGAGGCCGTGGGCAAGGCGATTCGCGCCCTGCACGAAGAGCACGGGGTGAAGTTCATCAGCGAACACGAGGCTACGCAGATCCTTGGTGAGGACAAGGTCGAGGGCGTGCTGCTCGACAACGGTCTGCGCTTGGCAGCGGATCTGGTTCTCGCCGGCGTCGGCGTTCACCCGGCCACTGAACCTTTCGAATCATTGCCCAAGGAAGAAGACCAATCGTTGCGTGTCGATGACGGCATGCGCGTCAGCGATGGCTTGTGGGCCATCGGTGATATCGCCACGTTCCCGTTGAGCGGCCAGCCAACCCGTATCGAGCATTGGCGCCTGGCCCAGCAACACGCGCGCATCGCTGCGGCCAACATGCTCGGTGACGAGGAACATTATCTGGATGTGCCGTTTTTCTGGACCTACCACTTTGGTAAGAACTACGAGTATCTCGGTCACGCGCAGGAGTGGGACGAGGTCGAGTTCAACGGTGAGCCGGAACAGCCGCCGTTCATTGGCCTGTTTGCAAAAGACGGCATCGTCGTTGCGGCGGTGGCCTGCGACAAGCAACGCGCAATGGCGCTGCTGGCCGAGCGAATGAAGCAACCTTTGCGGATGAAAGAGGCCTGGACGCTGATCCAGGCCTGACACCGGTCCTATAGGAGCTGACGAGTGCAACGAGGCTGCGATCTCTTGATCTTGTTTTTACATAAGCAAATCAAAAGATCGCAGCCTTAGGCAGCTCCTACAGTGGGGGTCACGTCAGGCGCTTCACCGGCTCGCGACTGTCATCTTCTTCGGCATGCAGAAAGATCACCCGTGGATGCTCAAGGGGTGCCAGCGGCGCCGGCAGTGCCTGCTGCTGAACCGGCCAGAAATGCGTTTCCACATGGCTGATGTCGCCGTCCTGGTCGTTGTGAATGGTCATCACCCCCGGCGTGCGCAATTTCTGGAAACGCTCGTCGCACAGCTTGAAACTCTTGCTCAGACCTTCATCGCCAATCACCGGTGACGGCAAACGGCGCTGGGCGAAGCTGCGGCTTTTGCGTTGCTGGTAACGCGCCCAGCCGATCAGGATCACCGCGTTGACCAGCGCCACCCACATATAAACCTGCAAAGTGCCCAGGGCATCGAACGCCGAATGATCGATGCGCGGGCCGCCGGTGGTTTCGATCAACGGCCATAACCCGCGTACCAGCAGGAACAGCAGGCCAACCCAGGCCAGGACGGTGAGGATCACGTCGATCACCACCAGAAAGGGCCGTTGGCGAGTCCGGATAATTTTCATTTGATGACTTCCTCCTGGTCGTCGCCCAGCGGTTTGATACCCCGATCAGGACTGACCCAGCGCGCGCGTTTTTTGTGTTGGCTGAACAACACCTTGGGGAAGCTGACCAAGGTGGTCAGCAGACTGACGAGCCAGAACACCAGCGGATACCAGACCACCCAGAACATGGTCTTGCCCAGACCCGGTTCATAGCGCCGATCAATGACGATGCTGACGGCGAACTGCACCAGGCAGACGAACGCCAGCAACAGACCGGTGAAGGCCGGCGGCATCAGGTGATCGACGGCGATCGCGTCGGGCATGACCATGAACTTGCCCATGCCCCAGAAAATCACCGACAGCAGGAAAGTGAACGCCCAACCAGTGGACAGGCAGTATTCGAACAGCAGCGGCCACAGGTAGCGATGGCGGTACTGCCAGATGCCGCGAATGTTCTTGAACAGCACTTCGGCGCCGCCCTGAGCCCAGCGCAGACGCTGCTTCCACAGGCCGCCGAGGGTTTCCGGCATGAGGATCCAGCACAGCGCACGCGGTTCGTAGAAGATGCTCCAGTGATCCAGTTGCAGCTTCCAGCTGATGTCGATGTCTTCGGTGATCATGTCCGGGCTCCAGTAGCCGACCCGGTTCAGCGCAGTACGACGGAACGCGACGATCACGCCGGAGACGGTGAAGATGCGCCCGAACACCCGTTGCGTACGTTTGATCAGGCCGATGATCGAGGAGAACTCGCCGACCTGCACCCGCCCGATCAAGGTCGAACGAGTGCGGATGCGCGGATTGCCGGTGACCGCGCCAAGGCGTGCGTTATCCAGCATCGGCGCGACCAGATACGCCGCCGTATTGGGCGCCAGCAAGGCGTCGCCATCAATGCACACCAGATACTCACTGCGTGCAGCGATCGCGCCCATGCGCAGGGCCACAGCCTTGCCCTGGTTTTCCGCCAGATGCAGGACCCGCAGTCGCGGATCTTCCTTGGCCAGCGCATCGAGCACAGCGGCAGTGTTGTCCTTGGAGCCGTCGTTGATCGCGATGACTTCGATGTTCGGGTAGTGCTGGGCCAGCGCTGCGTAAATGGTATCGGCCGCGTTATCGCCTTCGTTGTAGCAAGGAATCAGGATCGAAATCAGCGGCTCGCCTTCCAGCGGCGGCGGCAGCGTGTCGTCCTGCCATGGCCAGTGGCGCTCCCAGTGCAGCCAGAAATACAGGCCGCCGGCGATCCACAACCCGGACATGAACAGCGGGTAGAAGAATACGAACGACATCAGGAACTGGCCGGTCACCAGGAAGATCAGCCCCAGCGGAACGCCAAGGACAATCGCCAGAACAAGCAGGGCTAACAGTCTATCCAGCATGTTATGGATTCCATTTGTTGGAGAGTGCAGGCCTTACGGTTTTCAGGTCTGGCAGGTTGTCGAGGAAGTTGTCCGGGTAGTAACCGAAACTGGTCGCGCCCTGACGCTTGAGCCGGCCCATCCAGTCCGCCAGATGCACAGCATCGATATCGGCCTGATCCTTCTGGTTCCAGTCACGCGCCTGCAATTCGAACACGGTGCGGTTGAGCGCGCCGGGGCGTTTCTTCACCGTGGCAACCAGTTCTTCCAGCCACGGGCCGGACTCGGCCAGCGTCTGTTTTTCCATCAATGGCATGGCCATCGGCGCCGTCCAGTCGTAGGTGGCGAGGAAGTCATCGAGGTTCTGCGCGAACCACGCTTCGCTTTCAGGATTGAGCATCGGTTCGGCGAAGATGTTGCGCGCGGTCAGCACTTGCGGACCGCGAATCGCACGGACCTTCGCGGTCAGTTCGTTGGTGAAGTCGATCAGGTAGCGGCTCTTGAAACGCGTCCAGCGTTGCATCGCCGCCGGATCGTCGCGCAGCGCGGCAATCGAACCCGGCAGACCTTGAGCGGCATAGGCCTTCAAGGCATCCGGGCTGGCGTCTTCGAAATCCGAGAGCACCGCATCGTCGTGATAGAGAATGCCGTCGACCGAGGTCAGCCGCGCCACGTCTTCATAGATTTCACCGATGATCTTGCGCACTTCGGGATTGAACGGTGACAGGCGTTTGTACTGCTTCGGATCGACCGAGGTGATGGCGGTTTTCGGGTCCCAGCGGGTTACACGCGGCAGTTTCGAATCCAGTTCGAAACTCAGCACCGGCATCCATGCAAAGACTTTCACATGGGCACGGGTGCGCAACTGCCAGGCGACGCGGTCGAACAGGTCGGCGCGCATCGGCAAGTGACGGTTGGGGAAGTACAGTGAATGCACCAGACCATCGCCCTTGGGATCGGCGAAGGCTTGCAGGAACACCGTGCTGGCGCCGAGGTCAGCCACGCGCTGCACCAGTTTGCCGAGGTTGATGTCCTGCTGAGCCGGGTCCGGGTCGTAGACGTTGTCGAGATCGACATGCACCACGCGCATCGGCGCTTCGGCCTGCACCGAAACGATGCTGTTGGCGAAATGCTCGCCGTCAGGATCGGACGCGACGAGAAAGCGCGGCCCGCTCATCAGGTTATCGAGGGTGTCGAGGCCGTCGTCCAGCGTCAGGGCCATTTCATAGCCCTCCTCACCGACCACGGTCAGCGAGGTACCGTCGGCGGTGCCGTACGGCCAGACCCAGACCCGTGGTTTGTAACCGGTGGCCTTGCGGATCTTCTCGGAAATGTTCTTCACGTCGGTACGAATGCGTGCCTGGAAATCGGCTTCGGATTCATAGCGCTTGGTCACCGGGTCATAACGCCGGGTCGCGGCGGCCGGTTGCAGGTTGCCCTGCGGGTTGCCAAGAATGCCTTTGTGGTTGGCATCGGTGTGAGCGGCGATCTCTACCAACCCGGACTTGGAAATTTCGCGGATCTGCTGCCAGGTCAGGAAGTTGTCACGGTTACGCGGCGTGCCGGCGAAATCCACCGGTTGATTGAGCGGCGTGTCGATCCAGGTGCCCACCGGCGCCAGCAAGGCTGGCCAGTTGTAGGCGCGCAGCACCGGCAGCACGCGGGTATAGAAGCTGGCATAACCGTCATCGAAACTGAGCAGCACCGCTCTCGCCGGCAGCTCCGGGCCACCCTTGCGCGCAGCCATGATCTGGTCGACGGTCACTGGTTTGTAGCCGTTCTCGCGCAGCCAGGCGAGCTGCTCGATCATGCGCTCGGTGCGCACCGCCACCACGGCCTGATCGGGATCACGGTCTTCGACATCGTGGTAGGCAATGCCGAGCACATGGTTTTTTGGCCACGGTTGTTCACTGGCCGCGACCGGGCGCTCGGAGGGCGGCGCGAAGGCCGGGGCTTGCTGGGCGCAGGCGCTGACCAGCAGCGCTCCCAGCAGAAGGATGAAACGCGAGATAAAAGGCATCTTCAAACTCTTCTAGAAGCGGAAAGTGAGGTCGACGAGCAGACGCAGATCAGTTTCCCGATCACCGTCGTAAGGCCGGTTGATCACACTGAACATGCCGCCCACATCGAACACGTCGTTCCAGGCGTACCGTTGGCCATAACCGAGCAATGCCATGCCGCCGGTGCCGTGGTCGCGCTGGCTGTAGGTGCCCGCGCCGGCCTGGAATTGCTGGCTCCAGGAAGTCTCGTAGCGGTGGTAGAGCACGTGATTGACGTTGACCAGCGGCATCACGCTGAAGTCCGACTTGGGGTTGAAGTACGGCACGTCGTCGGATTTCGAGTTGTGGCTGGTGCCGACTTCCAGGCCGGCGTCGACCTGAATGTTCGGCGCGGTATAGATGCCCTCGCGCCCGGTCACCAAGGCTTCGACGCGGTTGTTGCCATCGCTGAAGTGCGACGGGCTGACCGACACTCGCCACTCGCGGCTTTCGTTGGCGCGCCAGCGCAGGAACGCACTGCCGCCATTGGCCTTGATATCGCTGTTGAGCGCGCGCAGCGGGGTTTCCGCCGAGAGGTATTCGAGGCTGCCGCCGTATTGCCAGTGATCGTTGATGTCGCGGGCAATCGCCAGGCGTGCGCCCTGTTTGTCACCGAAGCCGTAATCATGATTCGACACCTCGGCTTCGAGGGTCATGTCACGGGTGCGCCGTTCCAGGCCGACCCGCTGGAAGCGATGGTGACCGGTGCCTTCGGCGAAATCACCGGTGGCATAACCGGCGCCGGCGAACACGCGCCAGTCTTCGTTGATCGGTGGGCTGTAAAGGATGCTCTGGATACCGAAATCACGGCTGCCGCTGACCGCACCGGCATCGCCGCTGTCGCCACCGTTGGCCTTGCCGCCGTAGGCTTCGACACGCAGTTCGGCCATGTCATGCACTTCCCGTTCGCGAGCCAGGCGCTGCACCTGGCGGTTGTCCGGATAGCGCGCGACCACGTCGTCGACCAGCGCATCGTTCTGCCGCCACTCCTGCAACTCCATCGCGGTGCGCGCCTGAGCGACCTCCAGGCCGGCATCGCGCGGGGCCATGCTCTCGGTTTCCTTGAGCTGGTTTTCCGCGCGGCGCGGCATCTGGCGGGCGAGGTAGAGATCGGCCTGGGCCAGACGCAAGCCAAGGTTGCCCGGTGCCTGATCGACCAGCGTCTGCAAGCGCTCTTCGCCGTGCGGAAGATCGGAACCGTAGGTACCGGCCTGGGCGGCGAGTTGCTGGGCATCCATCCATTCGTCGTTGGGGTTGCCGATCGGCAAGCCCTTGAGCTCGACACGCGGACGCTGGGCTTTCGCTGCGTCCTCGGCGACCTTGCGGGCTTCGTCGGCGCGGTCGCTTTCCAGCAGCGAGTAGTACAGCGCAGTGGTGTCCTCAAGACGATCACCGACATCGGCGTCCGGCGCCGAGAGCACCTGCCGATACAGATCGGTGGCAATCTCAGGCTCGCGTTGATCCAGATAAGACGCCGCGACCCAGCGCAGTGCATAGGTCGGAATCTCCACGCCTTCGGCTTGCAGTTTCTGGTACTCGCTGATGACGTCGGCAGTGCGCGCGCGGGCCTTGAGCGCGCCCATGCGGTCGATGCGCCAGCGCGTCACGTCATCGTGGGCAGTGGCGTCGGGCGTCCAGGTCGCGAGCAATTTGTCGTAATCGGCCAGTGCGCGATCGGCGATGACGTAGCGTTCCTTCTCGCTGCGGGTGGCCAGTTCGGCAAGGCGCACGCGTTCGGCGGCGAGATCGCCTTCGAGCCGGCGCAAGGTCACCGGATCAATCAGGCCGGGACGTTGACTGGCCAGACGCAGCGCCGGTTCAGGCAGACGGGCCTTTTGCAGCGCGACCACGTACTCACGGGCGACTTCCGGTTTGTTGCCGGCACGGATAAACGCCTGATCAAATTCAAACAATGCGTCGTACTGTTTGCCGGCGCGACCGAGGGCGTAGCCCAAGGCGAGGCGGCGGGAAGGATCATCGGGTTTGGCGGCAACCAGCGCCTGGGCGCGGGTGACGGCCTGATCGGGCTTGCCGGCATCGGCCTGAGTCAGCGCGAGGCCCAGTTGCAGGTCGGCGTTGTCCGGCTCCAGCGCCAGCGCTTTGTTGTAGACCTGGGTGGCCTGATCCCAGCGCTTGAGGTTGCGATAGGCACGCGCGGCGGCGGTCAGTGCCTGCACCGGCAGGACGCGGTCGCGACCCTGGGTTTCATAGACCTTGACCACTTCGGCATCGAGCCCGGCCCAACTGGCGATTTGCAGGTGATCGCTGACCTGGCCGTCGCTGGCCTGGCCCGGCGGCACCTGACGCAAAACCGTCAGCGCAGGCGTGTAGTGCCCGGCGCGGGCATCGCGCACCATCTCGTCGTAGGGTGTGTCGGCCAACGCCAGCACTGGCCAGAGCAACTGGCTGCACAGGGCGAATCGGAACAAAGGGCGCAAACCACGATGTAATACAGGGCCATCAATACGCGGCATTTGTCAGCATCCTTACATGGCCAGCCGGGTCGCAATGCCCTCCTTGCCCATTCGTAACGGTGGCCGACGATGACAGCCCTCGGCCAAGCTTGGTGAGGCAGTCTGCACGCAAGCGTAGTCGAATTTTCACAACGCAATAATTGTTCAGAATCGGCCTGTCTGTACAAAACCCGTACAGCAAAACGCCCGGCGCCTGTTTACACAGGGGCCGGGCGTCTGGAGGGAGCGCGGTGGGCTTATTGCTCTTGGGTGACGCCGGCAAACTTGCTCATGAGAAAGCCGATGAACTGCTCGACGGTCATCTTCTGGCCGTTGAATTCGACCTGATTGGCCGCGTAATGCAGTTTGGTCACCACGTTGGTGCCGTCGGCGACAGCCAATTGCGAGCCGACCGCCATGCCGGCGAACATGTCCGCCGCTTCCTTGGACTGATCGACGATGGCTTTGGCGTCAGTCTGGCCATCGAGTTGCGCCTGCACGCTGAGCAGATCGACCAGCATCGGCTTGGACACCTGAATGTTCAGGTCGAGCAGCGCGATCAGTTGCTTGCCGAGTTGATCCGGCGGCAGGTCCATCGATTGCGGCTTGGTCAGGTCGATCACCAGATTGGCGCGGCTTTCACCGTTGGCGGTGTTGAACGAAAGGTTCTCCAGCGCCAGCTGCGGACCGGCCGCCAGCAACTTCTGCAGATCGGCTTTGACCTGGGCGTTTTCCGCTTCGGTCAGATTCAGCTCCGGTGCCGGCAACCCCTGTGCGGCAGCTTCGGCGGCAGCTTTTTCGTACGGCTGCAGTTTGGTCTGGTAGATCTGCATCAGCGACATGGTCGACGGAATGTCGAGGTTCTTCAGGCTCATGGCCATGGCCGCCGAACCGACTTTCTTGTCGTTGAGCGTCACTTCGCCGATTTTGTAGTCGGCACGCCCCGAGGCGTTGCTGCCGCTTTCTTCGGTGCGGTTCTTCATTTCGAAGTTCTTCACGCCCAGCACCATCGGCTTGGCGCCGAAGGTGGTTTTGCTGCTGGTCACTTCCAGGGTGTTTTCCCCGGTGTAGTAGCCGTAGCTGCTCTTGGCGAGGTTGCTGGCCAGGGTCAGACCGTTGAGCTCGACCTGCACCGGCGCCTGGTCTTCCGACACGGTGACCAGTTTCAGATTGTCCATGTAACCGTCGGCCTTGACCTTCTGCGCCTGGGCGCTGGCGGCGATGTCCATGCTCAGACCGGAAAACTTCAGGCTCGACTGCTCATCCAGCGCAGTTTCGAACGGCACCAGATTCAGAGTGCTGGTGGTCGATTCGTCGTAACCGATGTTGGTCACGCCCTTGAGCGGCGCGGCGCCGTTGGTGGCGGCGAACCATTTTTCCGTGGACGGGCTCTTTTCCAGCTCGTAGTTGCTGGTGGCCATGACCGGCAGCCACTTCAGCGAAACCAGACGCGAGAACGGCAGCGGGCCGTGTTCGATGTGGTCGACGAACAGCAGCTCGACCGGCGCATCGCCGAACATCTCGCCCTCGCCCTTGAGACGATAGTGCGCGGTGCTGGTGAAGGTGTGGCGTTCCAGCGACACCAGTTCCAGCGACGCGGTGCCGTTGGAGCCGGCCATGGCGGTCTGCAACTCTTTGTTGGCATTGGTCACGGCGTTGTTCAGCACGCCTTCGATCTTGGTCCCGGTGTACCAGGCCCCGCCTGCGCTGATCGCGCCAATGGCAACAACAATTCCGAGAAGCACGCCTGCTGATTTATTCATGAATGACCTGATCGGTTTCCGTGGCTGTGGATGAAGTCGTCTTCCTTGAACCCGGGATCGGGTCGCGGCTCGACTGTGCGCAATTAAGCGGTGGAGATTAGCACCGGGCGCGGACGACGGCCCAATGTTTAAAGGTTAAAGAGTGTCTATGGACACTTGGGAGAGCAAAAAGATCGCAGCCTTCGGCAGCTCCTACATTTGCAATCCGATTGTCCTGTAGGAGCTGCCGAAGGCTGCGATCTTTTGATTTCAGGAATATTGAACCTCGATTTCATCCAGCTGATGATCAAAGCTCTTCAGCCGCGCGGTCCAGGTATACACCAGCACTTCGAAGTCACGATCGATCACCGCTCCGCCGGTGGTATCCGCCCGCACATCGCAGAAATCCAGCTGATAGCGTTCGCGGGCCATGGCCGTGGCGACGTCGGAGAGCTCGCGGGCGTTGTTCAGCCAGTGCCAGCCGTCATCGGCGATCTGCTTGTCGAGTTCCAGGCATTGCTTCTTCAGGGCTTCGAGGCTTTTTTCCAGCGGCGTGCCGGTGAGCTCGCCCATGACTTCGGCGAAGGTTCGCCCGGGCTGCCAGTAGCTGCCCCAGAAATAGCGGTCGAACACGGTTTCGACCCGGCGCAGGGCGACTTTGGTGTCCCAGATCAGCACGAGCATCCTGCCCCGTTCGAGCTGGCGCTTCTTGACCCGTTGCAGCTGAATCGAGGTCCACGCGACGACGACGATCGCCATCACCGCGATCAGCGCAACGGCGCTGTCGAGGAAGATCATCGCCGTATCGATCTGGTGAGCCAGCATGATCCCGTAGAAATACGTGGCCGAGAGCAGCACCAGTGCGACCAGAGCGCACCAGAAGCCGAGAGCGTAAGGGTTTTTCATTATTGGTTTCCCCTGGGCCAGCACGAGCAATGTGCATTGCAGGAGCGCTTGGCATGGGGCGCCCCTCCAACACTTCAAAGCATAGCAACGGCCTCAGGGTTTGCTGGCGCTCGAGGTGTTCGTTCGTCCGCTTTCCCAGCCACCGCCCAGGGCGAGGAACAAATCGATCTGGCTCATTGCGACCTGGGTATTGGCGGCGGCCAGTTGCGCGGTGACATCGGTATAGGTGCGGGTCGCTTGCAGGTCGGCAAGGAACGACTCGCGGCCGGCCTGGAAGAAGCGGTGCGTCTGCTCGGCGGCGAGCTTCGCCGACTGCTCGGCTTCAGCCAGCGCATCGCGGCGTTGCAGCAACGCGCTGTACTGGGCCAGACCGGTCTGGGTCTCGCGGATGGCGTTGAGCACCACGCCGTCGAAATGCGCCAGCGCGCCTTGAGTGTTGGCCTCGGCTTCACGAATGCGCGCACGGGCGCCGTTGGTCGGTACTTTCCAGCTCAGCGACGGGCCAAAGCCCCAGCGGTTGGTCGACGGATCGCCGAGGTCATCAATGATGCCGACGGTGCCGATGGTCGCGCCGATGCTGATGTCCGGGTACAGCTCACCGGTGGCGATGCCGATGCCGGCGGTTGCCGCTGCAAGACGCCGCTCGGCCTGACGAATATCCGGGCGGCGCTTGAGCAGCGCAGCGCCGTCACCGACCGGCACCAGTTGCGCGATCTTCGGCAACTCGGCGCAACTGGCGGTACCTGCCGGCAACTGTTCGACCGGTTTGGCCAGCAGCATCGACAGACGGAACAGCCCGGCCTGCCGCGCCGCTTCATAGCGCGGCAAGTCGGCGCGCAGGGATTTGAATTGGGTCTGCGAACGGGTGACCTGAGTCTCGTCACCACGCCCGGCGTCACGCAGACGCTGGATCAGCGTGGTGCTCTGCGATTGCAGTTCGAGAGAATGCTCGGCGATTTCCCGCTCTTCGTTGGCTGCGCAGACCTGGGTGTAAGCACGAACCACGTCCGCCACCAAGGTGATACGCGCCGTATCGGCTGCGGCCTGAGTCGCATCGGCATTGGCTTTGGCCGCTTCGATGCCGCGTTGCAGAGTCCCCCACAGGTCGAACTGGTACGAAGCGCTGATGCCGACATCAGCGATGTTCGCCACCGGGACTTTCTCCGGCAGCAGGAACGCCTGACCGGATTCCTGCAAACGTTGCGCGCCCATTTTCACCCCACCGCTCCAGCCACCAGCGGCCTCGGCTTCATCCACCTGAGCACGTGCCCGCGACAGGTTCGCCGCCGCTACACGCAAATCGGTGTTGGACGCCATGGCCTGCTGCACCAGTTGATCGAGGCGCGGGTCTTTATACAGCCGCCACCAGTCGGTCGGCACCGGCGCTGAGACCACCGGTTTGCCGGCGACTGCCAGCTCACCCTGAATATCCTTGCGCTGCACCGCCGCGTCGGCGGGCACCTGATAATCCGGGCCGACCATCTGACAGGCCGAGAGCATCACGCCCAACCCGGCGATCAACCAGGCCCTGCTCATGGCTGCGACTCCTCATGCTGGTCGTCGATGATCGACACGGTGGCGGTACGCCCGGCGATCATGCGGAAGTCGGCCGGCACCTCGTCAAAAGCGATGCGCACCGGAATCCGCTGCGCCAGGCGTACCCAACTGAACGCCGGGTTGACGTTGGGCAGCAGGTTGCTGCCGCTGGTGCGGTCGCGGTCTTCGATGCCGGCGACGATGCTTTCGACATGCCCGCGCAACCTGGCGCGGTCACCGATCACGCGAATATCCACCGATTGCCCGACATGGATGCCGTCGAGTTTGGTTTCTTCAAAATAGCCATCGATGTGGAAGGAGTTGCTGTCGACCACCGACAACACCGGGCGCCCGGCGGTGACGAATTCCTGCGGACGCGGCGCGCGGTCGTTGACGTAACCGTCGACCGGGCTGCGGATCACCGAGCGATCGAGGTTGAGCTGCGCACTATCGACCGCCACCAAGGCTTCGGCCAATGCCGACTGTGCACGGGCGACGCGCGACTGGCTTTCTTCCAGCTGTTCGGCCGGTACCAGATTGCCGAGGCCACGGTTACGCTTGGCTTCACGCTGCGCCTGGGCGAGGGTTTCCTGGCGATCGGCAACGGCGGCCTTGGCCTGGCGCAGGGCCAGTTTGAAGCGATCCTGGTCGATGCTGAACAGCACCTGGCCACGTTTGATCAACTGGTTGTCCTTTACCTCGACCTGCTGGATCAGCCCGGAAACGTCAGGGGCGATCTGGATGATGTCGGCGCGAATGTGGCCGTCGCGGGTCCACGGCGCGAACATGTAATACATCACCATGCGCCAGACGAGGACAACGGCAAAAGTCACGATCAGCAGGGTCAGGACCACGCGACCGATGGTCAGAAACGGTTTTTTCATGTCATCAGGTATCGACTGAGTGAGTCCACGCCGTACAGCAGCACGGCATAGAGCGCCACGTTGAACAATGCCCGGTGCCAGACCAGACGGTAAAAGTGCAGGCGTTGCAGCACGCCATGCACCAACAAAAACAGCACGTAAGTGATGCCCATCAGCACCAGCAGGGTCGGCAGGAAGATGCCGCTGATATCCAGATCACCGATCATAGGGGCGCTCCATCGGGCAGCGGTTCTTCGGGCTCGACGCTGGAGACGAACTCGACGCCGGGCAGCAAGGCCAGACGCAGACCGCTCAAGGCGTGCAACAGGTGTCGACGGGTTTCATCGTCGCCCTGTCCGTTCAGCGCTCGGCGGGTACGATCAAGGGTCATCAGCAGACCGCTCGGTGCCGGCAGGCGTTCGTCGGCTTTGAGGCACGCGCGAAAATACTCGCCAACCTCGCCCACCACTTGTCGCAACAGGGCGTTTGGCACGCCGCTGACGCGCGGGGTGTAAGCAAGCAAGTCGAGCATATTCAGACCGACGCGCACTTCGCGCATGGCAATGCCGGTGTCCTGACCGGTCAGGGCCAGACGCGGCAGGTGCTGCATCAGCCGATCGAGCAACTGCACGCCCAACTGCCGATGCTCGGCGAGGCTGGCCGGCTCGGTCATGCTGACGATGTCTTTCCAGCTGAACCGGGTCAGACGCTTGGCCGCCAGCTCGGCGCCGAACGGTCGCGCCACCAGCGTCCAGATGAAAGCGAACAACAGACCCAGCGGCCCGGCGAGGTTGGAGTTGGCGAAGGCGAAAAAATCCGCGTCGTAGGCACCCTGAATGCTGATAAACGACGAGGTATTGACCAGCGTCAGCAGCATGCCGAGGTAGAAACGCGGTTGCACCGTCAGCGTGCCGATGCAAATGAACGGCACGGCAAATGCCAGCACCAGCATCGGGAAATCGTGCAGGTTGGGCAGAATCAGAAACAGATAAAGGCTGGCGAACAGCACCGACATCCCGGTCCAGAAAAAGAACCGGTAAATCTGCGGCGCCGGGTCGTCCATCGAGGCGAAGAAGCTGCACGCCACCGCCGCCAGGATCACCGCACTGCCGCCATCCGGCCAGCCAAGCAGAATCCACAATACCGAAGCGACGATGATCGCCAGAATGGTCGAGGTCACCGAGTAGAGCATCAGCCCGCGATCGATGAACGGCGTCAACCGGCCGAGGCGCCAGTGCCGGTACACGGCGCGCCAGCTGTCCTGGCGCTCGCAGAGAATCGCATCCTGCAGACTGCGGCAGTCCTGCCACAGATCGATGAATTCACCGAGGCGGTAGATCGCGTTGGAGAACAGCAGCTGTTTGCGCTCCTCCAGCGCTGCGGCGCTTGGTTGCAACGCGTCGAGTTGATCGCGGAGTGCTTGCCAGCGCTCGAGGTTGGCGTCTGCGTGGCCCAGCCATTCACGGGTCGCGGTCAGCAGCGGCTGAAATTTTTCCACCAGTTCCGGCGTGCGGCGCTCGAGTGCATACAACGAATCCTCGAGCGCATCGATCACCGGCAACAGATGGATCATGCGCCCGCGCAATTCCTTGGTATTGCGCACGGTTTGTGGCCGCGCGCCTTCGTGGGGCAACTGGCCGATCATCAACTCGAGGCTGTTGAAGTTGGCGACCATGGCCATGCGCAGCGCGGTAACTTCTTCCGGCTGCACATCGCGGCTGAGAAACTTCAGGCTGTAGCTCGTCGCGTCGGCGAACCACTTGCTCACCGCATCGTTGAACACCGGCGCCAGCCGTCGCGGCCAGAACATCGCACCGACCACCGCAGCGACGGCGATGCCAAGGAAAATCTCTTCGGTACGCGCCTCGGCCACGTCCCACACCGCCAGCGGATTATCCACCACCGGCAGGGCAATCAGCGGCAAGGTGTAACCGGCCAGCATCAGCGCATAGCTGTTGGCGGTGCGCAGATGCAGCGACATGAACAGCAGAATGCCGGTCCACAACGCAATGACCACCACCAGCACATACGGGCTCTGCACGAACATCGGCACGAACAGCACCGCCGCCGCCGCGCCCAGGAAAGTGCCCGCCGCGCGGTATAGCGCTTTGGAACTGGTCGGGCCGAGAAACGGGCTGGAGACAATGTACACCGTGGCCATCGCCCAATACGGACGCGGCATTTGCATGAGCAAGGCGATGTACAACGCAATCATCGACGCTGCAAAGGTACGGACCCCGTAAAACCAGTCACGGGCCGGCGGCATGCCAGTGAAAAAACCGTTCAAGAATTGACCACCACAGGCGAACTCGCCGCCTCAAAAGCCCTCAGTACCCGAAGCGTAGCTTCCAGATCGCTGCGCTCGATGCCTTCCAGCACTTCGTGGCGCAGGCGCACCAGCTCGGCCTCCACCGCCTGCACCAGCTCGCGGCCGGTATCGGTCAGGCTCAGGCACTTGGCGCGGCGATCCTGAGCGTCTTCGGTGCGACAGACGTAACCGGCATGGCACAACTGATCGAGCAAGCGCACCAGCGAAGGACTCTCCATCCCCGCGGCCTGGGCGACTTGCACCTGACGCACGCCCTCGCCCAAGCGGCCGATCATCAACAAGGGCACGGCGCAGGCTTCGGAAATTCCATAGTTGACCAGCGTGGTCTGGCAGATCTTCCGCCAATGCCGGGCGGCCACCACCATGGCGCTGCTGATGTTCATCTGGAGACTGTCGAGGGAATCGGACACGGGATAACGGACACTGTTAGTTTGCTAACTATCAATATCGCATTGGAGGGGAATTTCAGTCAAGTTTTGAAACAAATCTCTCCGCTGAAGACCGTCCTATATTTCATCAATCTCGACAGGGCGACCAATTTCTCCTCGGCGCGCCTGAACACCACAAGCCAATTCGAGATCATCGATACGGTCCAGCAAATCCTTAAAATGCTTGGCTGATATCAGGATCGCGATTGCTTGACCCTGATGATCCTGAACGGAAATCGGCCCGAACTGAGCGGTTTCAATAATGGTCTCGGGGCAAACTGTCAGTTGCAAAAGACTCGTCGATTGGATTGGCAAAAAGGATTTCATGCTCAACTCTCCAGCTCTTAGAGCTGCGACACTACTGCAATGCGGTCTCTATCTCTCACACATTCTGTAAGTGGGGTTTGCCTTAGCTCGATGCACCGCGCCCCTTACGCAACATCACATTCAACTGATCCACCACTTCCGCCCAATCCGCATCATCCAGAATCTCCTCGCGCAGAAACTGCGCCTGACCTGCCGTCCAGAAAAACGCGTCAGCCAGATGCAAATCCGGCTTGAGCGGCGAATGGCTGGCGATGAATTGGTCGATGCCGGTCGGATCATCATCGAGGCCGAGTTGTTTGAACAGGGCCGGTAGGCTGTGCTGCGGATTTTCCATGATGCAACTCCTCTGCAATTCAGGTCCGGCGTTGCGCCGTTCGCTGCAGTGGAGTTGATCATAGCTGTCGCTGCGGGTTCAGGGTCTGGCGACGTCAAGTGAGCCTGCGGCCAGTTGCGCTGCCGGATAAACCGACTGCCATCCGCCGCCGAGCGCCTTGTACAACCCGACCATCGCCAGAGAGACGCCGGTCGAGCTTTCCACCCATTGCTCCTGCGTGGCGAGCAAGGCGCTCTGCACGGTGAGGACGTTGATGAAATCGACCACGCCTTCGACGTATTGCTGTTGCGCGGTGCGCAGGGCGATCTGGTTCTGACGCACGGCTTCGGCGAGGCTGTCGCGACGGCGCTGGCTGGCGTTGTACGCAGTCAGTTGATCGTCGATTTCATGCCAGGCGCGCAGCACGGTCTGCTGGTAGGCGATGGCCGCTTCCTGTTGTTGGGCTTCACGCAATTGGAGCATGCCGCGCAGGCGGCCGCCGTCGAACAACGGCAGGCTGAATTGCGGGCCGATGCCGAAGGCACGCGAGCCCCATGAACCGAAATCGCTCAGCTGCATGGCCTGTGAAGCGAGGTTGCCGGACAGGGTAATGCGCGGATAGAAGTCGCCCTTGGCCACGCCGATGTTGGCGGTGGCCGCATGCAGACGCGCTTCGGCCTGGCGGATATCCGGGCGGCGCTCGGCCAATTGCGACGGCAGGCCGATGGCGACTTGCAGTGGCGACTGCGGCACTGCCGCGTCTGTGGACAACTCGCGTGCGAGGGCCTGCGGCGGTTCGCCCATCAGCAGACTGATCGCGTTGATCAGTTGCGCCTGACGCTGCTCTAGCGCTGGCAGCCGTGCTTCGATGGCGGCGACTTGTGCGGCGGCTTCGGCGACGTCCAGGTCGGTGGCCACGCCATCGGCCAGCCGCAACTGCGAGAGTTTCAGGCTGTGGCGAGCGACGTCGAGGTTCTGCTCGGTGACAGCGCGGGTGTTCTGCACCCCGCGCAGCTGAATGTAGTTTTGCGCGGTGTCGGCGAGCACGGTCAGCAGCACACCGCGACGATCATTTTCTGCCACTTCGAGATTGGCATCAGCGGCTTCGGTTTCACGGCGCACGCGCCCCCAGAAATCCAGTTCCCATGACGCCGAGAAACCGGCATCCCACAGGTTGAACGCCTCGTCGCCGTTATTTCCCGATGGATCGTTCAAGCCTTTGCCACTGTTGCGTTTGCGCCCGTAGCTGCCGCTGGCGGTGCTGTTCGGATAACGCTCGGCGGTGATCACCTGACGCGCGGCGCGGCTTTGTTGCAGGCGGCTGCTGGCCAGTTGCAGGTCGAGGTTGCTGTTCAGCGCGCGCTGGGTGAGCGCGGAAAGCTGCGGGTCGTGGAAGATTTCCCACCAGCGTTCGTTCAGGGGTTCGCTGACGGCCTGGCTTGGGGCGGACCGGGCGGGTTTGGCCCAGTCGGCAGGCTGAGGGGCTTCGGGTTTCTGGAAGTCTGGGCCGACGGTGCAGGCGGTGAGACTCATTGTGAGCAAGGCACTGAAGGTTAGCTGCTGCCACTGGCTTTTTCGCGAGCAGGCTCGCTCCCACAGGGGGAACGCATTAAAAAATGTGGGAGCGAGCCTGCTCGCGAAGGCGACAGCCGATTCAACACCGATCATCGCTGCGTCACCTCGCGCCCGGACGCCTTTGAGCTGGCGGTATCAATACTCGCCTCGACGGACATCCCCACCCGCAACCGCTCGGCCAGTGGCTGGCCCGGTTCCAGCATGATCTTCACCGGAATCCGCTGCACAACCTTGGTGAAATTACCGGTGGCGTTATCCGGTTTCACCGCCGCAAAGGTCACGCCAGTTGCCGGCGCAATGCTCTCGACGCGGCCAGTCAGAGCTTCGCCACCGAGACTATCCACTCGGACTTGCACATCCTGCCCGGGCTGCACGTCGGTCAACTGGGTTTCCTGAAAATTGGCCACCACATAGGCCTGCTGCAACGGCACCACCGCCAACAGCTTGCTGCCCGGCGTGACGTAGGCGCCGACGCGCACCGCACGCTCGCCGATCATGCCGTCCTGCGGCGCAGTAATACGCGTGTAAGAGAGGTTGAAACTGGCAATCTCCAGCGCCGCCTGCGCGTGTTTCAAATTGCCTTCGGCGGCGTTGCGCTGGGCGGTGAGAATCTCGACCTGCTTGCGTTCGGCCGCCAGCTTCGCGGTCGCGGTGTCGAGGCGCGCCGAGGCCTGATCAATGCGCGTGCGCGCCTGCTGCGCGTTCTGCACGGTGCCGGCGCCGACACCGGCGAGGTGGTTGTAGCGGTTCAGTTCCTGTTGTGCGAAGGCCATTTCCGCTTTGGCCGAGACCACGGTGGCCTGCGCCTGAGCGATCAGCGAAGCCTGCCGCTCGAGAGTCGCGTTGGCGTTCTGCAACTGCGCCCGCGCGACCAGGGTTTGCGCGTCAGCCGCCTCCGCCGCTGCGCGCAAATCACGGTCATCGATCAGCGCCAGCAACTGCCCGGCCTTGACCTGTTGGTTGTCTTCGACCAGCACCTGCTTGATGAACCCGGCCACGCGCGGCACCACCAGCGTGTAGTCGGCGGAGACGAAGGCGTCGTTGGTGGTTTGCTCGGTGCGTTGGCCGAACAGCCCGGGCATTGCCAGGTACACCAGCACGCCCACCGCCAGCGCGGCAGCCACGGCCACCGCGAGTTTTTGCTTGGATTGAGTCATAAAAAACCTTCAGTTTCAGTACAGCGATCAGGTCGGCGCGCGCGGCGGATAAATCCGCGTCGGCAGCCAGAAAATCAGCAGGATCAACGCCACAGCGACGCCGGCCATGCACAGGTACAAATCGGACGAAGTCAGCACCACCGCCTGCTCATGCACGCGGTGAGCGAGGCCCGGATCGCTGTGATCGGCCAGCGGCGAATTGCCGAGGCTGTCGACCAACATGGTCGAATGGAAATGCAGGCGCGCGGTGGTCAGCGCTTCGATGACGCCGGTGGCAACCACGGCAGCCAGGCCTTTGACGGTGTTGAACCACGCCGACGCGAACGGTCCTTCCATCGGCGTGATGCTGCCGGTCGACAACATCAGCAGCGGCAACACCGCCATCGGCTGGCCGAAAATCTGCAGCCATTGCAGGACGTAGAAATCGTCGCGAATCCACGCCGAAGTCAGGTGCGAACCGCCGAGGCAGGACAGCGCGAGCATGCTCAGACCAATGCCGAGCACCCAGCGGCAATCGACCCAGCGCAAGTTGCATAGCGCCGCCACCAATGGCAGCGCGATCAACTGCGGCAGCGCGGCAATGAGCATGATCGGCGCGGTTTGCGCCGGACGATAACCCTGCACCTGGGCCAGATAACTCGACGGAATCAGCACCACCGCCAGCAGCACGATCAGCACCCCGGCGAGGGTGATCAACGCAAACAGCAGGTTGCGGATGCCGAGCATCTGCAATTTGAAAAACGGAATCGGCTGCGACCATTCATTGATCATAAAAGCCACCAGCAGCAGCGAACCGGCACCGAGTAATCCACAGATCAGATTCGACTCGAACCAGTCCAGCCGATTGCCCTGCAACAGACCGATCACCAGCATGCAGATTGCTGGAAAGCCCAGCAGCAGGCCTTTCCAGTTGAACGCCCTGAGACGTTCCAGCCGCAGCGGATCCTGGGGCAATCCGTAAGCCACTGCGGCCATGGCGATCAGGCACGGCACGATGATCTGCCAGAACGTCCACTGCCAGCCGACGTATTCGGTCCACAGACCGGCCAGCGGCGTGCCGAGTCCCGGGCCGAAAGTCGCGGTCAGGGCGTAGCCGGCCAGTCCGTACAGTTTGATGTTCGCTGGGAGAAAGCGCAGTGCGACGGTCATCAGCATCGGCGGCAATGCACCACCGGCGAGGCCCTGGAGGATGCGCATCAACAACAGGCTTTCGTAATTGGGCGCGAACGGGCACAGCACGCCGAGCACGGTAAAAAGACCGATGGCGCACAGCGTGAAGCGGCGCAGCGAGAAGGTCACTGAGCACCACGGCGCAAAGGCCATGGCCGCGACCGACGTCGCCGTGTAACTGGCGACCAGCCAGGTGCCTTCGTCGTAGCCGATGTGCAGCGCGCCGCGAATATCGGCGAGTGCGACTTTGGTGACCATCTCGTTGAGGCCCGAGACCAGCACGGCCAACAGCACGCCGACCAGACCAATGATGATCCGCGCCCCGAACACCGCAGGCGCAGCCGCCGTCGCCGGGCTGGTCGCGGCGAGAGGTGCCGGGACCGTCAGGGATGTCATGAATGAAAACTCCGGGGGTGAAATACCGGAGCATTTTAGTGGGGCTTGATGCTGACGAAAATTGACTTATTGGCAGGTTATAAGTGCATCAGACACAACGGTGAATGCCTATGTGGGAGCGAGCTTGCTCGCGAAAGCGGTGGACCAGTCGCCATTGAGGTGACTGATCCACCGCTTTCGCGAGCAGGCTCGCTCTCACAGGGATTCGATGGTGCCTGATGATTTACGGCTGTGCCGCCAGCCACGTTTCATCGCAGCAGGTCTTGAGGGTTTCACGCAGCCAGCGGTGGGCCGGGTCCTTGTCGAAGCGCGGGTGCCAGGCCTGGGTCAGCATCAGCATGGGCAGCGGAATCGGCAGGTCGAACGAACGCAGTTTCAGCCCCAGCCGCCGCACGCTGAGCAGGGCTTCTTTAGGCACCGGCAGGATCAGGTCGGAGTCGGGCAGGGCAAACATCGCTGCATGGAAACTCGGCGCGATCACCGCCACTCGACGCTCCAGCCCCAACGCATTCAACGCCGTGTCGATCGGGCCGCGAGCGATGCCACGGCGCGACATGCTGATATGGGAAAAACCGGCGTAGCGCTCGGCCGTGATTTCGCCATCGAGCAATGGATGATTCTCGCGCACCAGGCCAACGAAATGCGTGGAGAACAGGTTCTGTACCTTAACCTCCGGGGTGAGCGGCCGGGTGTTGCTGACGCTCAGATCGATGCGCCCTTCGCGCAGCGCCTCATCGTCGCCATCGCCTTCCGGGACGAAGCGCAATTCGCAATGCGGGGCGAGTTGGTCGAGGGTGTCGAACAGCTTGCCGCCGTAAACGCCGACGAAGAAATCATTGGCGCGGATGCTGAAACGTCGACGCAAGGTGCCCAGTTCGACGCTATCGGCGGAGCGAAACAGCAGCGCCGCCTGCTCGACCACGTCGCGTACCTGCTCGCGCAGTTCGAGGGCTTTGGGGGTCGGTACCAGGCCACGCCCGGCGCGCACCAGAATCGGATCGCCGATGGCTTCGCGAATCCGCGTCAGCGTGCGGCTCATGGCCGCCGGGCTGAGGTTCATCCGCCGCGCCGCGCCGACCACACTGCCCTCGTCGAGCAAGGCATCGAGGGCGACCAGAAGGTTCATGTCCGGGAGTTGCATGTTGAGCACTCTTGGCTGATCTGGATTGATCCATGCGCAATGCTAGCAGATCAAAAGATCGCAGCCTGCGGCAGCTCCTACAGAGGATGGTTTTCCCATGTAGGAGCTGCCGCAGGCTGCGATCTTTTCAGGTCAGCGCTGCATACCCCAGCGCTTGACGGTCACCCGCTCAAGGGTGGCAAACACCAGATTCTCCACCAGCAGACCAATCAGGATCACCACCGCCAACCCGGCAAACACCTTGTCGGTGTACAGCTCATTGCGATTCTGGAAGATGTACCAGCCCAGCCCGCCCTTGCCACTGGTCGCGCCAAACACCAGTTCGGCAGCGATCAAGGTGCGCCAGGCGAACGCCCAGCCAATCTTCAAACCGGCGAGAATCGAAGGCAGCGCCGCCGGAATCAGTATGAACAACACAAGGCGCAACCCCTTGAGACCATAATTGCGCCCGGCCATACGCAGCGTTTCGGAGACGCCGAGAAATCCGGCATAGGTGTTCAGCGCCAACGCCCACAACACTGAATGCACCAGCACGAAAATCAGGCTGTTCTGGCCCAAGCCAAACCAGAGCAGCGCCAACGGCAGCAGGGCAATCGCCGGCAACGGGTTGAACATCGAAGTCATGGTGCTGAGCAGATCACGTCCCAACTGGGTCGAGACCGCCAATGTCGTCAGGGCGAACGCGAGGACGATGCCGATCAGGTAGCCCTTGATCAGCACCACCAGGGATATCCACACCTTGGCCAGCAGCTCACCACTGAGCAAACCGTCGAACAGCGCCTGCGCGGTTTGCAGAAAACTCGGCAGCATCAGGTCGTTGTTTTGAATGCGCGCGACCACTTCCCAGATAATCGCCAGCACGATCAGGATCAGGCTTTTGCGCAACCAGCCCTGTTGCCACAGGCGCGTGCCGAGCGGCAATTCGCGCTCGACCGGCACTGCGGTCAGCGGTTCGAGCACGGTTTCGAATTCTTCACGCACGGATGATGAATGGCTCATCGGGTAGTCCTCCTGGCCGCTCAATAGGCGATGCGAATATCGTTGAAGTCGTGGTCACGCTCGGTCTCTGGCGCCTGGCCCTCATCGAACAGCAGACGATGAATGCGCCGCGCCGATTCCTGAAACGCCAGGCCACCGAGGCTGTGCAGATCGTATTGATGGCTGTGCACTTCGGCGCGCACCCGCCCCGGATGCGGCGACAGCAGGAGGATGCGATTGCCCACCACCAGTGCTTCTTCAATCGAATGAGTGACGAACAACAAGGTGAAGCGCACCTCTTCCCAGAGCAGCAGCAACTCCTCCTGCATCTTGCGGCGGGTCAGCGCATCGAGTGCAGCGAAGGGTTCATCCATCAAGAGAATTTTCGGCTGCATGGCCAACGCCCGGGCGATCGCCACCCGGGCTTTCATGCCGCCGGACAAGGTGTGTGGATAGGCGTCGGCGAACGCTGCGAGGCCGACCTTTTCCAGATAGTGCAACGCGCGTTCTTCCGCGTCTTTCTTGTTCAAGGTACGCGAGGCGAGCAGCGGGAACATCACGTTCTGCTTGACGGTTTTCCACGGCGGCAACTGGTCGAATTCCTGGAACACCACAATGCGGTCCGGCCCCGGCGCATCGACGCGCTGCCCTTGCAGACGAATCTCGCCTTCACAAGGCCGGATGAACCCGGCGACCGCCTTGAGCAAGGTCGATTTCCCGCAACCGGACGGGCCGAGCAGGACGAAACGATCAGCCGGGTCGACGGCGAAACTGACTTGATGGGTAGCGCGCACCACTCGCTGCGGCGTGCGGTATTCAAGGCTGACGTGATCGACGGCCAGCAAGGCTTCGCTGCGGGCGATCGGGTTGCTGGCCGCGTGGCCTGGCAAAGGGGCGTTCATGATCGATCTCCGGCAAATCAGAAAGGCGCGTCGCCCTGAATGGTCGTGCGATACAGCTTGCGGCGCAGATGCGCAGGGCAGCCGGCGGCAAGGTGGATCAGCGAGCGGTTGTCCCAGAACACCAGGTCATGCGGTTCCCACTGATGGCGGTAGATGTTTTGCGGCAGCACGCTGTGGGCGAAGAGTTCGCCGAGCAACTGACGACTTTCGTCTTCCGGCAGACCGACGATGCGCGTGGTGAAGCCTTCGCTGACGAACAAGGCCTTGCGGCCGTTTTCCGGATGAGTGCGCACCACCGGGTGCACCACTTCGGCGACCTGAGCCAACTGTTCAGGAGTCAGGGTCGGGCGCCAGTTACCCTCGAACTTGGTTTCGCTGTAGCGCGCGGTATAGGAATGCGCAGCGCAACGTCCTTCGACCGCAGTGCGCAACGCAGCGGGCAAGTCGTCCCAGGCTTTGTGCATGTCGGCAAACAGCGTGTCGCCACCCTCGGCGGGCAGCTCTTGGGCGTGCAGCATCGAGCCGAGACTCGGCAGCTCTTTATAGGAGAGATCGGAATGCCAGAACTTGCCGGCGTCTCCGAGACCGATGTTCTGGCCGTTCTCGATGATGTTGGAAACGATGAGGATTTCCGGGTGATTGGCCAAGAGGAATTGCTTGAGCACGTGGATCTGCAACACGCCGAAGCGGCGGCTGAAATCGATTTGCTGTTGCGGGGTGATCTGCTGATCGCGAAAGACCACGACGTGGTAATCCAAGTGCGCGCGATGAATGCGCGCGAAGTCCTGATCATTGACCGGCCGGCGCAGGTCGAGGCCAACGATCTCGGCGCCGACGGCACCGCTGAAGGGGCGAATTTCAAAAACTTGTGGCGCGGCAGTTGCGGCGCTTTCGGTGGCAGTAGCGGCGGACATCAATCATCTCCCACGCACGGCGCGCTCATGGATGCGCTCGTCGATCAGACACTCACGCTGGATTGCGTGTCGGTTCAGGTCGTGCGGCGCGCCGATTGGTCGGCAGGTACGCAGGAGGGTGACTTTATAGCTATAAGAATTGGAAATTAAATACCGTTAATGAATAACGATATGGCGAATGGTGAGGGGGGTGGAGTGACGATTTGTGTCACTTACCGACGGATATGCAGCGCCTGAGCGGGCGCCTTCGCGAGCAGGCTCGCTCCCACAGTTGGAATGCAATCTCCTGTGGGAGCGAGCCTGCTCGCGAATAGGCCGTCACCAGCGCCGAAGATCTAGCGCTCGTGCAACGCTTCAGCCCGCGCCCGAATGATCGGCTTGAGCAAATAGCTCAACACCGATTTCTTGCCAGTGATGATATCCACCGAAGCGACCATCCCGGGAATGATCAGCAAAGGCTTTTCATCCGTGCCCAGATGGCTGCGCTCGGTGCGCACCTTGATCACGTAGTAGGTGGTTTTCTTGTCTTCATCGGTGATGGTATCCGCACCGATCTGCTCCAGCTGTGCCTTCAGGCCGCCGTAAATGGTGTAGTCATAGGCGGTGAATTTGACGATCGCTTCCTGTCCCGGATGCAGGAAGGCAATGTCCTGCGGGCGGATCTTGGCTTCGACCAGCAGGGTGTCATCCAGCGGCACGATTTCGACCATGTCGCTGCCCGGCTGGATCACGCCGCCGATGGTGTTGACCAGCAACTTGTTGACGATACCCCGCACAGGTGAGGTAACCAGCGTACGGCTGACGCGGTCTTCCAGCGCCTTGCCGGTGGCCTGGGCCTTGTTCAGATCGGTGCGCGCTTCGTTGAGTTGGGTCAGCGCTTCGCTGCGGAATTTGCCGCGGGTCTCGTCGATCTTGCGCTGCACTTCCTTGATCGCCGATTCGGCGCGCGGAATGGCCAGCGTGGTCGCGTCGAGCTGGCCACGGGTTTCCACTTCGGCACGCTTGAGGCGCAACACTTCCACCGGCGAGACCGCGCCCTGCGCCACCAGCGGCTCGGACATGTTGATTTCCTGACGCTGCAAGCCGAGTTGCTGACGGTACTGCGCCTGCTTGGAGCTGAACTCACGCAGCTCTTGCTGACGCTGGATCAATTGCTCCTGCAGGCCGCCGATTTCATCGTGCAACTGCTGACGGCGGCTGATGTACAGCGACTCTTCGCTTTTTGCCTGACCCGGCACGGCTTTGAGCACGTCCTCGGGGAAATTCAGCGGACGATCATCGACTTCCGCGCTCAGACGCTCGACCCGCAGCAACATCGACAGGCGATCAGCCTCGGTTTCGCCGACGTTGGAGGCAAAACGTGTGTCGTCGAGACGAATCAGCGGCGCGCCGGCCTCGACGATCTGGCCTTCCTTGACGAACAGCTCGGAGACGATACCGCCCTCCAGGTTCTGGATTTTCTGGATCTTGGAAGACGGAATCGCCTTGCCGTCGCCCTTGGTCACTTCGTCGATCACGGCGAAGTTGGCCCAGAGCATGAGGAACACGAAGAAGCCGATGATTGCCCAGATGGTCAGGCGCACGACGCGCGGGGCGTCTTCGATCAGCGCCTTGTTGACCTCTGGCAGCGGCTGGCCCTGCAGCGAGGCAGAGCCCTTGAAGTAGCGACGGATCGACTCCTTGACACCGGACTTAAGCAACACTGATCTGCCCCTTCTTCAACGCTTCCATCACGGCGGCTTTCGGGCCGTCGGCGAGAATCTGCCCGCGATCGATCACCAGCAGGCGATCGACCAGCGACAACAGCGATGCCCGGTGCGTGACCAGCACCACGGTCTTGTTTTCAATCACTGCTGCGAGGCGTTGCTTGAGGCGTTCTTCGCCGGTGTTGTCCATCGCACTGGTTGGCTCATCCATCAGCAGAATCGGTGGATTGAGCAACAGCGCCCGGGCCAGGGCGACGTTCTGCCGCTGACCGCCGGAGAGGTTTTGCCCCCGCTCGCCGACTTGCAGCTCGTAGCCTTGCGGGTGCAGACGGGCGAATTCGTGGACGCCGGCCAGTTCGGCGGCTTGCAGCACCAGCTCGTCTTCGACGTAACGCGCGCCGGACACCAGGTTGTCACGCAGGGTGCCGGACAGCAGCTGAATGTCCTGCGGCACGTAACCGATGTTGTAGCGCAGTTCGCTGACGTCGATCTGGCGGATGTCCACGCCGTCGACCAGCAAGGCACCGTCGTCCGGTTGGTACAGGCCCACCAGCAGTTTCGCCAGCGAACTCTTGCCCGAACCGCTGCGGCCGATGATGCCGATCTTCTCGCCGGGACGGATCACCAGGTTGATGTTCTTCAGCGCCGGGTTCTGCTGGTCCGGGTAGGTGAAGCTGAGCTGACGGCATTCGATCGCACCCTGCAGGACCTTGCGGCTCAGCGGGCGCTCCTCGAAGTTGCGCTCCTGCGGCAGCTCCATCATCTGGTCGACCGAGGTCATGGTCACCCGCGCCTGTTGATAGCGCGTGAGCAGGCCGGACAGCGACGCCAGCGGGCTCAGCGCGCGGCCACTGAGCATGTAGCAGGCAATCAGCCCGCCCATGCTCAGGTTGCCGGCGATGATCTGGTACACGCCGAAGACGATCATGATCACCCCGGCCAGTTGCTGGATCAGCAAGGTGATGTTCATTGCCAGACCGGAGAGCATTTTCACTCGCAGCTCGAGACGGCTGAGGGTGCCGATGGTCTGCTCCCACTGATACTGGCGCTCGCTTTCGGCGTTGTTGACCTTGACCGCGTCCAGCCCGGCGAGGGTTTCGATCAGGCTCGACTGGCGCTCAGCGCCCAGCGCCATGGTGCGCTCCATGGTCGCGATCAACGGCTTCTGCAAGGCGTAGCCGATCAACAGGGCAATCGGGAACGCCAGGACCGGGATCCACACCAGATGCCCGCCGAGAATGGCGATGACGATGAAAATCAGGATGGTGAACGGCAGGTCGATCAGGCTGGTCAGGGTCAGCGAGGCGAGAAAGTCGCGCAGGCTCTGAAACTCATGGATGTTCTGCGCAAAACTGCCGACCCGCGCCGGGCGGTATTTCATCGCCATGCCGACAATGCGCTCGAACAGCGTGGCGGAGATGATCAGGTCGGTTTTCTTCCCGGCCAGATCCAGGCACAGGCTGCGCAGGCTCTTGAGGATCAAGTCGAAGATGTAAGCGCCGGTGATGCCCAGCGCCAGCACCCAAAGGGTTGCTTCGGCCTGGTTCGGCACCACGCGGTCGTAGACGTTCATCACGAACAGCGGCGCGGCCATGGCGATGATGTTGATCAGGAAACTGGCGGCGATCGCATCGGCGTACAGCCAGCGCGAACGCTTGAGGGTGTCACGGAACCACGAGCGTGCGCGCGGGATCAGCGTGCCGTGGTTGACGTCGAATTTGTGCTGCGGCTGGGCGAAGAACACTTTGCCGGTGTAATCGTCGCTCAGCAGTTCGCGGCTGACCACCGATTCGCCGCCATCGCTTTCGCTCAGCAGTACGCGTGCTTCGTTGTCGCCCTGCCAGCCGAGCAGGACGGCACTGCGGCCATCCTTGAGCAGCAACAGCGCGGGCATGGCGATCGCCGGAATTTCTTCGAGCTTGCGCTGCAACACCCGCCCCTGCAGCCCGGCGCGGGCCGCTGCGCGCGGCAGCAACTCGACACTCAAACGTTGTTTGGGCAGCGGCAGGCCGGTGGTCAGCATCGCCGCGCTGGCAGGCTTCTGGTGCAGCATGCACAGGGCGAGCAGACCATCCAGCAACGGATCGTCATGCAACGCGCGTGGATCATGGCTGAGTTGAACTCGACTGACTTCTGATTCCACGCTCGACACTCTTTAACAGTTGAAAGGGATAACTCAGTTCATCCCAGGCAGCTGGACCTTGGGCTTCACGTCGTTCTGCACAACGGATGCCAACGGCGCGACCACTCCCTGGCTTTTGAGCAATTGGCCCATGGTCGCCTTGATTCGATACTGAGTAAATAACTGAATGTTCTTGATTTCCGCCAGACGCCGCGAGGCGGTGAACAGCTCGTTTTCGCTGTCGAGCAAATCCAGCAGGGTGCGTTCGCCGAGGCTGAATTGACGCTGGTAGGCGGTACGCACCGAAGTGCTGCGATCGACGTATTGCTGAGCGATCGGCACCTGAGCGTTGGCGTTGTTCAGGGCGTTCCAGGCCAGGCCGAGCTCTTCGTTCAACTGACGCAGGGCGTTGTTACGGATGTCCAGCGCCTGGTTGGCCAGGTACGACTTGGATTCCAGATCGGCCTTGTTGCTGCCACCGGAATACAGGTTGAAGCGCATGCGCAGCATGGCCTGCCATTCATTGTTGTGGCCGTTCTGGCCGTCGATATCGTTATCGGCGGTACGGCCCAGTTCGGCGTCGAAGCGCGGGTAAAAGGTCGATTTGGCGGTGGCGAACTGCTTCTCGGCAGCGGCAATATCCGACTCGGCGGAACGCAGGATCGGGCTGTTTTCCAGCATCTGCGCGCGGGCTTCATTGAGGTTGGCGGGCATCATCGCCATGAACGGCGCCGGGCGCTCGAGCTGGTCGGGCATCTGGCCGACGGCGCTGAGGAAGTTGGTTTCCGCGTCGGCGAGGTTGGTCTGTTCGGTGATCAGATTGTTGCGGGCCTGGGCCATACGCGCTTCGGCCTGATCAAGGTCGGCACCGCTGCCGACGCCGCGCTGGGTGCGCAGCTGGATCTGATCGTAGATGCGCTGGTGGCTCTTGAGGTTTTCCTCGGCCAGACGGACGAATTCGCGACGGGTCAGCACGTCCAGATACACCTGGGCGACAGTAAGTGCAGTACGCTCGGAAGTGCCAAGCAGTGAGTAAGCGCGGGAGCTGACGTTGGCTTGTTGACGCGCAACTTCGTTGGACGTCGCGAAACCGTCAAAAACCATTTGCGAGAGACGTAAACTTGACTCGCTGCGGTTCAACGTCTCCCAGTGATTGCTTCCACCGTTCGCTCGAGTGGTCACACTGTCGGTGCCTTCACGGCCATAACCGCCGAGCAGATCGACCTTGGGCAGGTATCCCCCTTTCGCAGCCTTTAACTGATAATCCGCCGCCAATCGACTGTTGACCCCCGCCTGAATCTCCGGATGGACATCCAGCGCCTGTTGCATGGCTTCTGGTAAGGATTGTGCTTGTACAAATGAGGCGGCGAGAGCGAAGGGAGCGGCAAGGAGCAAAAGCGAACGCATGGTTGGAATTTTCCCGGAACTTCTTGTCTTGAATCACAGCAGAAACGTGGTGCTGCGTCGGATGATGGCAACCCGAAAGACCGTATGTCGGAAAGTTCAAAAGAGGAACTGGATGACAGGCTGAAGGACAGGTCGCCGCGGAAATATCAATGTGACATTAGTGGGGCGATTGTTTAGGATGGCTCCCAGAAGGTCAATAGTTTGGCATAAAGTTAATCTCGATAATTTATAGCCAGATTATTGACGGAAATACAGCGTCAATAAGTTATCCATTTATAGAAAGTACGTCCAGACTGAAGTGGCGCCGACGCCCGTCAGGTCCATGGAAGTCAACTGAATGTGACACCCCGGAGAGTCTTCAATGAGCAGTGTTGTTGCCATCGTCAAAAGCATTGTCGGTCAGGTTTTCGTGGTGTCCCCAGAGGGCGTGCGTCGCGTACTCGTTGAAGGCGATCGCCTGTATGTCGGCGACCAGATCGATACCGGCCTGTCCGGCGCGGTGTCGCTGGAACTGGCCGATGGCCGCATGCTCGATCTGGGTCGCGACACCCAATGGAGCGCCAGCTCGCCTGACTCCAGCACTGACCTGGCCGAAGCCACGGCGCAGGCTGCGCCTTCTGTAGAAGAACTGCAGCAAGCCATCGCCGCCGGTGTCGACCCGACCACCGCACTCGAATCCACTGCGGCCGGCCCGACCGCCGCAGGTACCGGTGGCGCCGCCGGTGGTGGTCACAGCTTTGTCATGCTCGACGCCACCGCTGGCCGCGTCGATCCGACCATTGGCTTTCCGACGGCGGGCATCAATTCTGCCGGCCAAGTCGCGCAGGACACCACCGGCGGCCTGACCACCGACACCACCACCAACGCGCTGCGTGACTCGACCCTGAGCCTCAGCGCCACGCCGACCATCACCGAAGCCGGCGGCGTGCTGGTGTATACCGCGACCCTGACCCAGGCGCCGCTGACCGACCTGACCATCACCCTGTCCAATGGCGCAGTGATCGTTATCCCGGCCGGCGCCACCACCGGCACCGTCAACGTGCCGCTGGCGCCGAACGACACGGTCTACAACGACCCGAGCCAGATCGACGTGACCGTCACCGGCACCAGCGGCGGCAACGGCATCATCGTGACCCCGCCGACTATCCCGGCGACCACGCAAGTGACAGACACCGTCGATACCACTACCGTCACGTTGACGACTGGTTCGAGCGTGACCGAAGGCGGCCAGATTACCTATACGGCGACTTTGACTAATCCAGCGCAGACGCCGGTAACAGTCACTCTGTCGAACGGCTCGACCATTACCATTGGCGCTGGCCAGACTATCGGCACCGTCAACGTGCCGACCCCAGCGAATGACGTTTACAACAATGGCAGTACCGTTACGGCCACGATCACCGGCGCTACCGGCGGCAATTTCGAAAATCTGGTGCCGAACCCGACGCCAGCCGTTACCACCATTACCGACTCGGTCGACAACACCGGCCTGACCCTGACTGCGACCAACAACATTGTTGAAGGCGGTCAGATCACTTACACCGCGACGCTGACTAATCCAGCGCAGACGCCGGTAACCGTCACTCTGTCCAACGGTTCGACCATCACCATCGCGGCTGGCGAAACCGTGGGCACCGTCAACGTGCCGACTGCGGTCAATGACGTTTACAACAATGGCAGCACCGTCAGCACCACGATCACTGGCGCTACCGGCGGCAACTTTGAAAACCTGGTGCCAAGCAACACGCCTGCGGTCACCACCATCACCGATTCGGTCGATGACACTGGCCTGACCCTGACTGCGACCAACAACATCGTTGAAGGTGGCCAGATCACTTACACCGCGACGTTGACCAACCCGGCGCAAACCCCGGTGACCGTCACTCTGTCGAACGGTTCGACCATCACCATTGCGGCTGGCGAAACCGTTGGCACCGTGAACGTGCCGACTGCGGCCAATGACGTCTACAACAACGGCAGCACCGTCAGCACGACGATCACCGGGGCTACCGGCGGCAATTTCGAAAACCTGGTGCCGAACACCACGCCAGCCGTTACCACGATCACTGATTCGGTTGATAACACCGGCCTGACGCTGACCGCGACCAATAACATTGTTGAAGGCGGTCAAATCACTTACACCGCGACACTGACCAACCCGGCGCAGACGCCGGTGACCGTCACCCTGTCGAACGGTTCGACCATCACCATCGCGGCCGGCGAAACCGTGGGCACCGTCAACGTGCCGACTGCGGCCAACGACGTCTACAACAATGGCAGCACCGTCAGCACCACGATCACTGGCGCTACCGGTGGCAATTTCGAAAACCTGGTGCCGAACACCACGCCAGCCGTTACTACGATCACTGATTCGGTCGACAACACCGGCCTGACCCTGACTGCGACGAATAACGTCGTCGAAGGCGGCCAGATCACT
>NZ_CEEDDH010000005.1:0-32606 GCF_979253165.1 Pseudomonas sp. AC083 | reverse complement strand
TACACCGCGACGTTGACCAACCCGGCACAAACCCCGGTAACCGTCACGCTGTCCAACGGCTCGACCATCACCATTGCGGCCGGCGAAACCGTCGGCACCGTGAACGTGCCAACAGCGGCCAATGACGTCTACAACAACGGCAGCACCGTCAGCACCACCATCACTGGCGCTACCGGCGGCAACTTCGAAAACCTGGTGCCAAACACCACACCTGCCGTTACCACGATCACCGATTCGGTCGACAACACCGGTCTGACCCTGACTGCGACGAATAACGTCGTCGAAGGCGGCCAGATCACTTACACCGCGACGTTGACCAACCCGGCACAAACCCCGGTAACCGTCACGCTGTCCAACGGCTCGACCATCACCATTGCCGCTGGCGAGACCGTCGGCACCGTCAACGTGCCGACTGCGGCCAATGATGTGTACAACAACGGCAGCACCGTCAGCACCACGATCACTGGCGCTACCGGTGGCAACTTCGAAAATCTGGTGCCGAATCCGACGCCAGCTGTCACCACGATTACCGACTCTGTCGATAACACCGGCCTGACCCTGACCGCGACCAACAACATTGTTGAAGGCGGCCAGATCACCTATACCGCGACACTGACCAACCCGGCGCAAACCCCGGTAACCGTCACGCTGTCGAACGGCTCGACCATTACCATCGCGGCTGGCGAAACCGTCGGCACCGTCAACGTGCCGACTGCGGCCAATGACGTCTACAACAATGGCAGTACCGTCAGCACCACGATCACTGGCGCTACCGGTGGCAATTTCGAAAATCTGGTGCCAAACACCACACCTGCCGTGACCACCATCACCGACTCGGTTGATGACACTGGCCTGAGCCTCAGCGCCACCGGCTCTGTGGCCGAGGGTGGCCAGATCACCTACACCGCGACGCTGACGAATCCGGCCGGCACCCCGGTAACCGTGACCCTGAGCAACGGCTCGGTGATCACCATTGATGCCGGCAAAACCACCGGCACCGTTACCGTTCCAGCGCCTGCCGATGACGTCTACAAAGACGCCGGCCAGGTCGAAGTCAGCATCAAGGACGCCACCGGCGGCAACTTCGAAAATCTGGTGCCGAACACTACGCCAGCAGTGACCGAAATCACTGACACCGTCGATACCTCGACGGTGAAGCTGAGCGCAGACACCTCGGTTGCTGAAGGCGGCACCGTGACTTACACCGCCACCGTCGGCGCGCCAGTCACCGGTTCGCCTGTGGTCGTGACGTTGGCCAACGGTCAGAACATCACCATCGCCGTCGGCCAGACCACTGGCTCCATCACCTACACTGCACCGAACGATGCCTTGACCGGCAACGCTCCGCTGACCAACTCGATCACTGGCGTAACCGGTGGCAACTACGAAAATCTGGTGGCGGACAAAACCCCAGTTTCGACCACCGTCACCGATGCGGCCGACACCACCAATCTGTCGCTGAGTGCGACCGCTTCCGTGGCTGAAGGCGGCCAGATCACTTACACCGCGACCTTGACCAATGCTGCCGGTTCGCCAGTGACCGTGACCTTGTCGAACGGCGCCGTCATCACCATCCAGGCAGGCGAAACCAGCGGTAATGTGAGCTTCCCGGCTCCGTCCGACGACGTTTACAAAGACTCCGGCTCCGTGCAGGCGACCATCACCAGTGCCACCGGCGGCAATTTCGAGAACCTCGTTCCGAGCACCACGCCAGCGGTCACTCAAGTCACCGACACCATCGACACCTCGACGGTCAAATTGACCGCCGACACTTCGGTCGTGGAAGGCGGCACCGTCACCTACACCGCCACTGTCGGGGCGCCCGTCACCGGCTCGCCTGTGGTCGTGACCCTGGCCAACGGCCAGAACATCACCATCGCCGTCGGCCAGACCACCGGTAGCGTCACCGCCCCGGTATCGAATGACGTGCAGATCGGTCACGCACCGCTGACCAACTCGATCACCAACGTCAGCGGCGGCAACTTCGAAAATCTGGTCGCCGACAAGACCCCGGTCAGCACCACCGTGACCGACACCGTCGACACCACCAGCGTCGCGCTGACTGCCACCGGCAACGTCAATGAAGGCGGGCAGATCACCTACACCGCGACGCTGAGCAACCCGGCCGGTACGCCGGTTACCGTCAACCTGAGCAACGGTTCGGTCATCACCATTGAAGCCGGCAAGACCACCGGCACCGTGACCGTTCCGGCACCTGCCGATGACGTCTACAAAGACGCCGGCAAAGTCGAAGTCACCATCAAGGACGCCACCGGCGGCAACTTCGAAAATCTGGTGCCGAGCACTACGCCTGCGGTGACCAACGTTGCCGACACGGTCAACACCACGCACCTGACCCTCAGCGCAGAAAGCTATGTGCTCGAAGGCTCTTCGATCACTTACACCGCAACGTTGACCAACGCCGCGCAGACGCCGGTGACCGTCAACCTGAGCAACGGCCAGACCATCACTATCGAAGCCGGCAAGACCAGCGGTTCGGTGACGATTGCCGCACCGAGCGATGACGTCTACAAGGACGTCAGCAAGCTAACCGTGACCATGACCGATGCCAGCGGTGGCAACTTCGAGAAACTCGACGTCAGCAAGACTCCGGTCAGCACCACGGTCAACGACACCGTCGACACAACCGCACTGACCCTGACCGCCAGCGATACCGTCAGCGAAGGTGGCCAGATCACCTACACCGCGACCCTGAGCAACCCGGCCGGCTCGGCGATGACCGTGACCCTGGCCAACGGCGCAGTGATCAACATCGCTGCCGGCGCTACCAGCGGCTCGGTGAATTTCCCGGCGCCCGCCAATACGCCGTACATCGATGGCAGCAACGTGCGGACGGCGATCGCCAGCCACAGCGGCGGCAATTTCGAGCGCGTCGAGGCCGATCGTTCGGCTGTGGTGACCAAAGTCACCGACGCCGTCGACACCACCGACATCAGCCTGAGCGCCACCGGCAGCGTTGCCGAGGGCGGCTCGATCGTCTACACGGCAACCCTGAGCAATCCGGCCGGCACCGCCATGAGCGTGACCCTGAGCAACGGCGCGGTGATCAACATTGCCAAGGGTGCGAGCACTGGCACTGCGACCGTCGCTGCGCCTGGCGATGATGTGTACAAGGACGCCGGCAAGGTCGATGCGAGCATCACCAAGACCAGCGGCGGCAACTTTGAAAATCTGGTGATCGACAAGACTCCTGCGGTAACTGATGTCACCGACACCATCGACAACAGCACCGTTGCGCTGACCGCCAGCGCCAGTGCGGTTGAAGGCGGCGTGGTTGTCTACACCGCGTCCGTGACCGCACCGGTCACCGGTTCGCCAGTGCTGGTGACCCTGTCCAACGGCCAGACCATCACCATTCCGGTCGGCGCCAGCAGCGCCAGCGTCAACTTCACCGCGCCGAACGATGCACAGGCCGGCGGCAACACTCTGAGCGCGAAAATCGACGGCGCCAGTGGTGGCAATTACGAAAATCTCGTCGCCGACCAAACCCCGGCGGTGACCTCGGTAACCGACGTCGCCGATACCACCAACCTGTCGCTGTCCGCGACCGGCTCCGTGGCCGAGGGCGGTTCGATTGTCTACACCGCAACCCTGAGCAACCCGGCCGGCACGCCAGTGACCGTGAGCCTGAGCAACGGCGCGGTGATCACCATCGAGGCCGGCAAAACCAGCGGCACCGTCACCGTTCCGGCACCTGCCGATGACGTCTACAAAGACGCCGGCAAAGTCGAAGTCACGATCAAGGACGCCATCGGCGGCAACTTCGAAAACCTGGTGCCAAGCACCACGCCAGCGGTTACCGATGTCACCGACACCGTCGACACCTCGACGGTCAAACTGACCGCCACCGAAACCGCAGCCGAAGGCGGCACCGTCACCTACACCGCCACCGTCGGCGCGCCGGTCACCGGTTCGCCTGTGGTCGTCACCCTGGCCAACGGTCAGAACATCACTATCGAAGTCGGCAAGACCAGCGGCAGCGTGAGCACCACCGCGCCGAACGACGTCCTCGCCGGCCACGCGCCGCTGACCAACTCGATCACCAACGTCAGCGGCGGTAATTTCGAAAATCTTGTCGCCGACCAGACCCCGGTCAGCACCACCGTGACCGACACCGTCGACACCACCAACCTGTCGCTGAGCGCGACCGGCGCGGTGAACGAAGGCGGCCAGATTACCTACACCGCGACTTTGAGCAACGCCGCTGGCACACCGGTCACCGTGACCCTGTCGAACGGTGCGACTATCCTCATCGAGGCCGGCAAGACCACCGGCACCGTGACCGTCGATGCACCGAAAGACGACGTCTATAAAGACGCCGGCAGCGTTGAAGCGACCATCCAGAGCGCAACCGGCGGCAACTTCGAAAACCTCGTCGCCAGCAAAGAGCCGGTGGTGACCACGGTCAACGACACCATCGACACCACCACCGTGTCGCTGAGCGCCACTGCGAACGTTGCCGAAGGCGAAACCGTGGTTTACACCGCCACCGTGGGCGCGCCAGTGACCGGTTCGCCGGTGATCGTGAGCCTGTCCAACGGTCAGACCATCACCATCGCCGTTGGCGAAACCACCGGCAGCGTCAACTACGTCGCGCCGAACAGCCCATTGGCGGGCGGCAGCTCGCTGAGCGTGACCATTGATGGCGCCACCGGTGGCAACTACGAAAAACTGGTGGTCGACGGCAAGTCCGCCGACACCGTGGTTTCCGACACCACCGACACCACCAACCTGAACCTGACCGCCAGCGATTCGGTCGCCGAAGGCGGCCAGATCACCTACACCGCAACCCTGACCAACCCGGCCGGCACACCGGTGACCGTGACCCTGTCGAACGGCGCCACGATCACTATCGACGCTGGCAAAACCACCGGCACCGTGACCGTCGATGCACCGAAAGACGACGTCTATAAAGATGCCGGCAAAGTCGAAGTCACCATCGAGGGTGCGACCGGCGGCAACTTCGAGAGCCTGGTGCCAAGCGCGGTTCCAGCGGTGACGAATGTCACCGATACCATCGATACTTCGACGGTCAAACTGACCGCCGATACATCGGTGGCTGAAGGCGGCACCGTGACTTACACCGCCACCGTTGGTGCACCAGTGACTGGCTCGCCTGTGGTCGTGACCCTGGCCAACGGTCAGACCATCACCATCGGCGTTGGTCAGACTACTGGCACCGCAACCGCTGTTGCTGCGAACGATGCGCTGACCGGCAACGCGCCGATCACCAACTCGATCACTGGCGTAACCGGTGGCAACTTCGAAGATCTGGTGGCGGACAAAACACCAGTTTCGACCACTGTTACGGATGTTGCCGACACTACCAATCTGTCGCTCAGCGCCAGCAACTCGGTGGCTGAAGGTGGCCAGATCACTTACACCGCGACACTGACAAATGCTGCTGGCTCACCAGTGACCGTGACCTTGTCGAACGGCGCCGTGATCACCATCGACGCCGGCAAGACCACCGGCACCGTGAACGTTCCAGCGCCAGCTGACGACGTCTACAAAGACGCCGGCTCCGTCCAGGCAACGATCACCAGCGCCACCGGCGGCAATTTCGAGAACCTCGTTCCGAGCACTGCTCCGGCCGTGACGTCTGTCACCGACACCATCGACACTTCGACGGTCAAACTGACCGCCGATACTTCGGTGGCTGAAGGCGGCACCGTGACTTACACCGCCACCGTTGGTGCGCCAGTTACTGGCTCGCCTGTCGTCGTGACCCTGGCCAACGGTCAGACCATCACCATCGGCGTCGGTCAGACTACTGGCACTGCAACTGCTGTTGCTGCGAACGATGCGTTGGCAGGTAATGCTCCGATCACCAACTCGATCACTGGCGTAACCGGTGGCAACTTCGAAGATCTGGTGGCGGACAAAACACCAGTTTCGACCACTGTTACGGATGTCAACGACACCACCAATCTGTCGCTCAGCGCCAGCAACTCGGTGGCTGAAGGTGGCCAGATCACCTACACCGCGACCTTGACCAACGCCGCTGGATCGCCTGTGACAGTCACGTTGTCGAACGGCGCCGTGATCACTATCAAAGCAGGCGAAACCACCGGCACCGCAACTGTTCCTGCACCGTCCGACGACGTCTACAAAGATGCCGGTTCCGTTCAGGCAACGATCACCAGCGCCACCGGCGGTAACTTCGAAAATCTCGTGCCGAGCACCACTCCAGCGGTCACTCAGGTCACTGACACCATCGATACTTCGACCGTCAAACTGACGGCTGATACTTCGGTGGCTGAAGGCGGCACCGTGACTTACACCGCTACCGTCGGCGCTCCGGTTACCGGTTCGCCTGTCGTCGTGACATTGGCTAACGGTCAGACCATCACCATCGGCGTCGGCCAGACCACTGGCACTGCAACTGCTGTTGCTGCGAACGATGCGTTGGCCGGTAATGCGCCGATCAACAACTCGATCACCAACGTCAGCGGCGGCAATTTCGAAGATCTGGTTGCGGACAAAACTCCAGTTTCGACTTCTGTCACCGACGTTACCGACACCACCAGTCTCTCGCTCAGCGCCACCAACTCTGTTGCCGAAGGTGGCCAGATCACCTACACCGCGACATTGACCAATGCTGCTGGCTCACCAGTGACCGTGACTTTGTCGAACGGCGCTGTGATCACCATCAAGGCTGGCGAAACCACCGGCACTGCAACCGTTGCGGCACCGTCCGACGACGTCTACAAAGACTCCGGTTCCGTCCAGGCGACGATCACCAGCGCTACCGGTGGCAACTTCGAAAATCTCGTGCCGAGCACCACGCCAGCGGTCACTCAGGTCACTGACACCATCGATACTTCGACCGTCAAACTGACAGCTGATACGTCGGTGGCCGAAGGCGGCACCGTGACTTACACCGCCACGGTTGGTGCGCCAGTTACCGGTTCTCCTGTCGTCGTGACATTGGCTAACGGCCAGACCATCACCATCGGTGTCGGTCAGACTACTGGCACCGCAACCGCTGTTGCTGCGAACGATGCACTCACCGGCAACGCCCCGATCACCAACTCGATCACTGGCGTAACCGGTGGCAATTTCGAAGATCTGGTGGCCGACAAAACTCCAGTTTCGACTTCTGTCACTGACGTTACCGACACTACAAATCTGTCCTTGAGCGCCAGCAATTCGGTTGCCGAAGGTGGCCAGATTACATACACCGCTACGCTAACCAACGCCGCTGGCTCACCAGTGACCGTGACCCTGTCGAACGGCGCTGTGATCACCATCAAGGCTGGCGAAACCAGCGGTAATGTGACCGTTCCGGCACCGTCCGATGACGTTTACAAAGACGCCGGTTCCGTCCAGGCGACGATCACCAGCGCCACCGGTGGTAACTTCGAAAATCTCGTGCCGAGCACCACTCCAGCGGTCACTCAGGTCACTGATACCATCGACACGTCGACCGTCAAACTGACCGCCGATACGTCGGTGGCCGAAGGCGGCACCGTGACTTACACCGCAACCGTCGGTGCGCCAGTTACCGGTTCTCCTGTCGTCGTGACATTGGCCAACGGCCAGACCATCACCATCGGCGTTGGCCAGACTACCGGCACTGCAACCGCTGTTGCTTCGAACGATGCACTGACCGGCAACGCTCCGATCACCAACTCGATCACCGGCGTAACTGGCGGCAATTTCGAAGATCTGGTTGCAGACAAAACTCCGGTTTCAACTTCCGTCACCGACGTTGCCGACACTACAAATCTGTCGCTGAGTGCGACCGGCTCCGTGGCTGAGGGCGGCTCGATTGTTTACACCGCCACACTGACCAACGCCGCTGGCTCGCCTGTGACAGTCACCTTGTCGAACGGCGCCGTGATCACCATCAAGGCTGGCGAAACCACTGGCACCGCAACCGTTCCTGCACCGTCCGACGACGTCTACAAAGACGCCGGCTCCGTCCAGGCAACGATCACCAGCGCTACCGGCGGCAATTTCGAGAACCTCGTTCCGAGCACTGCTCCGGCCGTGACGTCTGTCACCGACACCATCGACACCTCGACCGTCAAACTGACCGCTAATACGTCGGTGGCTGAAGGCGGCACTGTGACTTACACCGCCACCGTTGGTGCGCCAGTTACCGGTTCGCCTGTGGTCGTGACCTTGGCCAACGGTCAGACCATCACCATCGGCGTTGGCCAGACTACTGGCACTGCAACCGCTGTTGCTGCGAACGATGCGCTGACTGGCAACGCGCCGATCACGAACTCGATCACTGGCGTGACCGGCAGCAACTTCGAAGATCTGGTTGCGGACAAAACACCTGTCTCGACTTCTGTCACCGACGTTGCCGACACCACCAACCTGTCTCTGAGTGCGACCGGCTCCGTGGCTGAGGGCGGCTCGATTGTTTACACCGCGACACTGACCAACGCCGCTGGCTCGCCAGTGACCGTGACCTTGTCGAACGGCGCTGTCATCACCATCAAGGCTGGCGAAACCACCGGCACTGCAACCGTTGCGGCACCGTCCGACGACGTCTACAAAGACTCCGGTTCCGTTCAGGCAACGATCACCAGCGCCACCGGCGGTAACTTCGAAAATCTCGTGCCGAGCACCACTCCAGCGGTCACTCAGGTCACTGACACCATCGATACTTCGACCGTCAAACTGACGGCTGATACTTCGGTGGCTGAAGGCGGCACCGTGACTTACACCGCCACCGTTGGTGCGCCAGTTACTGGCTCGCCTGTCGTCGTGACCCTGGCCAACGGTCAGACCATCACCATCGGCGTCGGTCAGACTACTGGCACTGCAACTGCTGTTGCTGCGAACGATGCGCTGACTGGCAACGCCCCGATCACCAACTCGATCACTGGCGTAACCGGTGGCAATTTCGAAAACCTGGTTGCCGACAAAACTCCGGTTTCGACTTCTGTCAGCGACGTTACCGACACTACAAATCTGTCCTTGAGCGCCACCAACTCGGTGGCCGAAGGTGGCCAGATCACCTACACCGCGACCCTGACCAACGCCGCTGGCTCGCCTGTGACAGTCACGTTGTCGAACGGCGCCGTGATCACTATCAAAGCAGGCGAAACCACCGGCACCGCAACTGTTCCTGCACCGTCCGACGACGTCTACAAAGATGCCGGTTCCGTCCAGGCGACGATCACCAGCGCTACCGGTGGCAACTTCGAAAATCTCGTGCCGAGCACCACGCCAGCGGTCACTCAGGTCACTGACACCATCGATACTTCGACCGTCAAACTGACAGCTGATACGTCGGTGGCTGAAGGCGGCACTGTGACTTACACCGCCACCGTTGGTGCGCCAGTTACCGGTTCGCCTGTGGTCGTGACCCTGGCCAACGGCCAGACCATCACCATCGGCGTCGGTCAGACTACCGGCACTGCAACCGCTGTTGCTTCGAACGATGCACTGACCGGCCACGCTCCGATCACCAACTCGATCACTAACGTAACCGGCGGCAACTTCGAAAACCTCGTTGCCGACAAGACCCCGGTCAGCACCACCGTGACCGACACCGTCGACACCACCAACCTGTCGCTCAGCGCGACCGGTTCCGTGGCCGAAGGTGGTCAGATCATTTACACCGCGACATTGACCAACGCTGCTGGCTCGCCAGTGACCGTAACCTTGTCGAATGGCGCCGTGATCACCATCAAGGCTGGCGAAACCACCGGCACTGCAACCGTTGCGGCACCGTCCGACGACGTCTACAAAGACTCCGGTTCCGTGCAGGCCACGATCAAAACCGCGACCGGTGGCAACTTCGAAAACCTGGTACCGAGCACCGCGCCAGCAGTGACCAGCGTCACCGACACCATCGACACCACCACCGTAAAACTGAGTGCAACCGCCACAGCGGCCGAAGGCGGCAATGTCGTCTACACCGCAACCGTCGGCGCACCCGTCACCGGTTCGCCAGTTGTCGTGACGTTGGCCAACGGCCAGAACATCACCATCGCGGTCGGCCAGACCACCGGCACCGTAACCGCCGTCGCACCGAACGATGCGCTGACCGGCAACGCTCCGCTGACCAACTCGATCACCAACGTCAGCGGCGGCAATTTCGAGAATCTCGTCGCCGACAAGACCCCGGTCAGCACCACCGTGACCGACACCGTCGACACCACCAACCTGTCGCTCAGCGCGACCGGTTCCGTGGCCGAAGGTGGTCAGATCATTTACACCGCGACATTGACCAACGCCGCTGGCTCACCAGTGACCGTGACCTTGTCGAACGGCGCCGTGATCACCATCAAGGCTGGCGAAACCACCGGCACCGTGAACGTTCCAGCGCCAGCTGACGACGTCTACAAAGATGCCGGCACCGTGCAGGCGACCATCAGCAGCGCCACCGGTGGCAGCTTCGAAAAACTGGTACCGAGCACCACGCCAGCGGTGACCAGCGTCACCGACACCGTCGACACCACCACCGTCAGCATCACTGGCAGCAGCTCGGTGACCGAAGGCCAGACCGCCAGCTACACCGTCAGCCTCAATCACCCGGCGCAGACCGAAGTGACCCTGAAAATCGTCTACAGCGGCACTGCTGCCGACGGTTCGGACTTCACCGGTGTGTACACCGTGAAGATCCCGGCGGGCGCCAGCAGCGCGCAGTTCAACGTCGCTACCCTCGATGACAAGATCACCGAAGGCACCGAGAACTTCGTGGTCAAGATCGATTCGGCTACCGGCGGCAACTTCGAGAACCTCGCGGTCAGCAGCACCAATGGCAGCGTCAGCACCTCGATCATCGACAACGATGCGCCACCGGTGCTCGATCTGGACGCCAACAACTCCAGCGGTGCGACCGGTGCCGATTACAAGGTGACGTTCACCGAGAACACCCCGGGCGCCGGCGTGTCGATCGCTGACACCGACATCAGCATCACCGACGCGGACAGCACGATGCTGACCGGTGCCACCGTGGTGCTGACCAACCGTCAGGACGGCGATGCGCTGAATCTGGGCAACAGCGTCAACGGCATCACCATCAATGCCAACAGCACCAACGGCACGGTGACCCTGACCCTCTCGGGTAACGCGACCCTGGCCGACTACATGCAGGCCATCAAGAACATCAGCTTCACCAACAGCAGCGAAAACCCGAGCACCGTGCCGCGCGTCATCACCGTGACGGTGACCGATGGCGGCAATTACTCCAACACCGCGACGACCACGGTCAACGTGGTGGCGGTCAACGATGCACCGGTCGCTGCGCCGAGCAATGTCACCGGCACCGAAGACACGCCGCTGGTACTCGGCTGGTCGACCTTCGGCGTCAGCGATGTCGACAGCCCGGCGAGCAGCCTCGGTATCAAGATCACGCAACTGCCGGGCGAGGGCAAACTGCAGTATCTGGACGGCTCGACCTGGAAGGATGTTGCCAACAACCAGACCTTCAGCAAGGCCGACATCGACGCCGGCAAGCTGCGTTTCCTGCCGGATGCCAACGAGTCGGGGACCAATGGTTATGGCGGCACCGGCCTGGGCAACAATCAGGCGGACTACGCGCAGATCAAGTTCCAGCCTACCGATGGCCAGGCGCTGGGCAGCACCGGCACAGTGAAGATCGACATCACGCCAGTGGCGGATGCGCCAACCGTAGCCGTAGCTGACAACAGTGTGAAATCCACCGGCCTGATCAAGGAAGTCTGGACCGGTCTGTCGGGCCTGGGCACCGACGGCAGCGGCGCGAACTCGAACACTCTGAAAAGTGTGATCGATGCGGCCGGCAAGCCGAACTCCAGCGGCAACGTCACCAATGTGCAGTCCGATGGCAGCGTCGCCGCCGGTACGGCTTCGAAGACCTCTGGCCTGATCTATCTGGAAGCCGGCAAGACCTACAGCTTCAGCGGCGTGGCCGATGACAGCCTGCTGATCACCATCGGCGGCAAGAACGTGGCTTCCGGTACCTGGGGCGCAGGCGGTGCGATCAATGGTTCGTTCACCCCGACCACCAGCGGCTACTACACCCTCGACATCTACCACCACAACCAGAGCGGCCCGGGCAGCTACGACGTCAACCTGTCGGTCAACGGCAGCACGCCGATCGATCTGAGCAACGCCGGCGTGCCGATCTACACCGGTGTGCAGGACCTGATCAACTCGGGCGTGACCGTCTCCGATCTGCACGGCACCAATGGCGAAGGCTATTACGACGGCTACAAGCTCAACACCGGCGCCGAAGGCACCACGGTGAAACTGTCGGCGATCAGCACCGCGCTGACCGACACCGACGGCTCGGAAACCCTGAGCGTGAAGATCAGCGGCGCGCCGGTCGGCTCGGTGCTCAGCGATGGCGCGGGTCACACCTTCACCGTCACCGCGAGCAATGGCGAAGCCAACGTCACCGGCTGGAACCTCGGCTCTCTGACCGTGACCCCGCCGACCTACTACAACGGCCAGTTCAACCTGACCGTGACCTCGACGTCTACCGAACAGGTCGGCGGCTCGGCAAGCAGCACCGCGACCATTCCGGTCACGGTGGTGCCTGCGGTGTACAACGCGGTCACCGCCACCTCGGGTGACGACAACGTCACCGGCACCGACGCCAACGACATCATCGTCGCCGACATCGGTGGCCTGACCGTGATACCGGGCACCAACTACAACATTGCGTTCATGGTCGACAGCTCGGGCAGCATGAGCACTTCGTCGCTGAACGCCGCAAAAGACTCGCTGACGTCGGTGTTCAACAGCCTCAAGCAAAGCCTGGGCGGTAGCAACTCGGGTACGGTGAACATCTTCCTGGTGGACTTCGATACCCAGGTCAACAAGTCGGTGTCGGTGAATCTCAACGACCCGAATGCGCTGACCTTGCTCAAAGCCGTACTCAACTCGATGGGCTCTGGCGGCGGTACCAACTACGAGGACGTGTTCAAGACCACGGCCAACTGGTTCCAGAGCGCTGACGCCGTGGCCAACACCGGGGCGAAGAACCTTACGTACTTCATCACCGACGGCGAGCCGACTTACTACCAGAGCGGCGAGCAAGCCAACCCGACGCTGTACGGCAACGTGAAGCTCGATGACGTGGTGAAAACCAGCAACTACAAGCCGGGCGACACCTTCAGCACCTACATCGACAATACCCATGCGTTGACGATCAACAGCGCCGGCACCGTGACTCTGCAGACCTACAGTTCATGGTGGGGCTGGAGCAGCAGTAACCTGGGCACCATCCACGCACAGGGCGACGGCACTTATGAGTTGTCGAACCTGGCCGGTACCGGTAACAGCACCAACTCGTCGACGAGCAGCAACTCGGCCAGTGGCTTTGCCTTGCTCAACGGCCTGTCGAACGTCGAAGCGATTGGCCTGAACAGCGGCGTCACTCTCGATGACCTGAAACCGTACGACTCGGACAAAACGCCGCAAACCAACATCGATCCGAAGGATCTGGCCAACTCGATCATCGGCCATACCGAAGCGACGATGCCGGGTAACGACACCGTCAACGGTGGCGAAGGCAACGACATCCTGTTCGGCGATCTGGTCAGCTTCAACGGCATTGCCGGCGAGGGTTACCAGGCGATGCAGGCGTTCGTCGCCAAGGAAACCGGCGTTGATGTCAGCAAAGTCACCACCAGCAATGTGCACCAGTACATCACCGAGCACTATCAGGCGTTTGATGTATCCGGCGCGCACGATGGCAACGACACGCTGCTGGGTGGCGCAGGCAATGACATCCTGTTCGGCTCGGGCGGCACCGACCTGCTCGACGGCGGCAAAGGCAATGACATCCTGCTCGGCGGCACCGGCAACGACACGCTGATCGGCGGTCAGGGCAACGACATCCTCATCGGCGGTTCCGGTGGCGACACCTTCGTCTGGAAATCGGGCGACACCGGTAACGACGTGATCAAGGATTTCAAAGCCAGCGAAGGCGACCGCATCGACCTGCGCGACCTGTTGCAGGGCGAGACCGGCAGCACGATCGACAACTTCCTGAAGATCACCACGGTGGATGGCACGTCGTCGCTGCAAGTCAGCTCGGCGGGCAAATTCAACTCGGGCGATGCCGCTGCGGCCACGCCGGACGTGACGATCAAACTGGAAGGCAACAACTGGGCGAGCGCCAACCTGCACAACCTGATTGCCGGCAGCGACCCGACCATCAAGGTCGATCACAACAACAGCTGAGGCTGAAACAACGACGGCCGCCTCCTGTGGGGCGGCCGTCGCGTTTGCGGGCAATGCAGCGGTGACGATTTCATCGGCGCCCCGCATACTGGCGCGCAGTTGGCTATGCTGCTGACAGCATGACGCTGTTCATTTGTGAGGGATGCTCAATGTTTTACGTGCAACGCGATGCGCAAGGCCAGTTGATTCGCGTGGAAGCTGCGGCGTACGCCGAGGCCACGGAAACGCTGCCCGCCGATAACCATGAGATTCAGGCGTGGTACGCCAACGAAGCCGTGGAAAACAGCCTCAAACAGCTCAAGCAGAGCGACTTTGAAATGATTCGGGTACTCGACGACCTGATTCAGGTGCTGACCCAGAAAGGCGTGATCCGCGTCACCGACCTGCCAGCGGCGGCCCAGGCCAAACTGATGGACCGCACCCAGGCGCGTGAAGCGCTGGGCGGGTTGAGCCAGTTGATCGATGAGGATGAGGGCGGGTTGATCTGATCCTGGATCTTCACCGACTGGACTGGCCCTTTCGCGAGCAGGCTCGCTCCCACACTGGAATGCATTCCAAATGTGGGAGCGAGCCTGCTCGCGAAGGCGGCATCACTGAAGACAAGTTACTTCCAGGGCTTCGGCTCACCGAGCAACTGCCCCTGCACGCCATACAAGCCCATCTCGCGAATCACTGACAGCTCCCCTTCAGTCTCGACCCGTTCGGCAATCAGCGGCAGATCGATGCTGTGCGCCGCGCGCTGGATCGCCTCGATGAACAGGCGCTTGTCGCTCTCCTGATCGATCGCGCGGATGTAGCTGCCGTCGATCTTCAAGTACGCCAGACCCAACCGCGCCAGGTTGCCGATCATGCTGAAGCGCCCGCCGAAGCGCTGCAGGCTCAGCGAGAAACCGAGCTCGCGCAGGCGTCGGGTCAACTGCTCCAGCACCGCCTGTTCAGGCAATTGCTCCTCACCGATTTCCAGAGTCAGACGCGCGCCGAGATTGGAATGCGCGCGCAGAATCTCGAAGACCTTGTTCAACGCCTGCGGGTCGGCCAGCGTCGCCGAGGACAGGTTCAGCGCCAGCGAATCCTCGTGCCCTTTCATCTGTTCCAGCACGCGTTCGAGCATCAGCCGATCGAGCCGCGCGGTCCAGCCGAAGCGCTCCAGCCACGGCAGGAAGCGTCCGGCGGGAATGGTCTGGCCCTGCTCGTCGAGCAGACGCGACAGCACCTTGTAATGCAGCACCAGTTGCGTGTCCTGCGCCGCAACCACCGGCTGGAAATACAACTCGAAACGCTGCTGACTCAAGGCCTGATCCAGCAGTCGATGCCAAGCGTGATGGTCGTCACCGACCTCCGCCACCAGACTCTGATCGATGCACGCCCAATTCTGCTCGCCTTGGCCTTCGGCCTGCGCGAGTGCCTGATCGCCCAGTGTCAGCACCGCTTGCGGAGAGTCACCGTGGGCGAAGGGCGCCAGCCCGATCGAAGCCACCGCTGGCACATCGGTCGCGCCGGTGGCATGCAGGCTGCTCAAGGCATTGTCGAGATTCTGCGCCAGCTGCAGCGCTTCCTCGCGCACCAGCCCCGGCGCCAGCACGGCGAATTCACCGCCGCGAATACGCGTGACCAAGTCCTGGGTTTGTGGATATCTGGCGCACTCGCGGGTCAGTTGCTCGCCGACGGCCTTGAGCAACTGGTCGGTACGCTGGCCGCCGAGACGCTGGTTGAGACCGGCCAGGTCCTTGACCCGCAACAGCAGCAGATAACCGGAACTGGCCTGCTCCGGGTTGCTCACGCGGTTGTTCAATTGCATCTCGAAATAGCGGCGGTTGGCCAGGCCGGTGAGGTTGTCCTGATAGGACTCGGTACGCAGTTTTTCACTGCGCTCGGCCTGCTCCTGGAACAGCGTCTTGAGCTTCTCGACCATCTGATTCATTGCCTGCACCACGCGACGCAATTCAGGCGTGCGCGGCAGATCCGGCAGGCTGAGAAACTCGCGGCGGGCAATCGCATGGGACTGCTGGACCATGTAATCGAGGGGTTTCAACTGCCGACGCAGCAACAGCGCACCGAGCACCGCACTCAATGCGCCGCAGATCAGCAACCAGCCAAGACTGCCCAGTGCGCTCTGCCATAGCTTGGCCACGGCGAACATCGGATGGCTGACCACCTCGACCCGCGCCGCCTGCTCCCAGCCACGGCTGACCAGCGCATCGCCACCGGCCGGCTCGAGGCCGATCAGTTTGACGAACCAGTCCGGCACATTGCTCACCGCCGGGGTACCGCTGCGCTCGACAATGGTCTGCTCGGTCTTCACGTCGACCACGCGGATGCTCGCGTAATAACCGCTGTCGAAAATCGAACTGACCAGCAGCTCGACCATCGCCGGGTCGTCGATATTCGGCGTCAGCGACAATGCCAGCGCCGTCGCCGCGTCCTGTGCGTGGGAGCGCAACTGATTGACGTACTGGGTGCGCGAGCTCTCCAGGCTGACCATGAAGCTGCCGGTGAAGGCCACGACCAGGAACAGACAGATAGCGATCAACAGCTGTTTGAACAAAGACATCTGAGCGCGTGCTCCTAGTTAGTCGTCTCGACCGGAAAACCTTCGGCCTGCATTTTTTTCAGCACATCCTGCCAGCGCGACAGGCGTTTGGTGTCGCCGACCTTTTTATTACCCTTGGCGCCTGGCAGATACAGACCTTCGGCATTGAAAGAATAGACCGGCAGCAAATCGGTCCGCTGCGCCGCCGGCTGGATCGGATCGATCAGGCTGTCGAGCACCAGCGGCATGGCATCGGGGGTCGCATAGTACGTCAACACCATGTGCGCGCGGTTCTGGCGCAGCGCCTTGACGTAGGTGATGCGCAGCTTGTCACTGGAAACGCCGAGATGGCGCAGGCTGAAATACTTGGCGATGGCGTAGTCTTCGCAGTCGCCGGCGCCCTTCCACAGCGCTTCGATAGGGGTTTCCCAATAATCCACTTCGCGCCACAGATCGATGTCTTCGACGTAACGCACCTGCTTGTTGAAAAACAGGTTGACCACCTTGAGCTTGTCCATCTCACTGACCTGCTTCTGCGTGGCCAGCAGATTCTGCCAGGCATCGATGCGCTGCTGCCCGGCACCCAGTGGCCCATAGAGAGCCGTGGCCTTGCGGCTGATCGCGGAAAAATCCCAATCGGCGTGCAGACCGCCCAGCATGACGCCGGCCAGCAGCAATGCGCAGCCAAGCCAGCGCAAGGTCCGAGGGATCGCGAAACGTACCGCCACTGCAGGTTTCCAGAAGGACAGAAAGGAAGCGTTTGATGGTGAAGCTTAGCCCGGCAAAAAACAATGGCACCGTGAGATCATCGAAGACGCGCTAGACTTAAGATTGCAGCGCTTTGTTTTACAAGGTTTGACAACCTGTAGAGCAATCACTAGTGTCATTTGGATCCAAATATTGCGACCTACAGGGTGTGTTGTCGTGACTCAGAAGCCCAAACCGCTGCACAGCATTAAAGTCGAGGGACCGATTCCTGCGCATCTGGCCCGGTCGGTGATTGAAGAAACCCTGCGCTCGGCCATTCTCGATGGCCGCCTGCCCTGTGGCACTGCGCTGCGCCAGCAGGATCTGGCCGATCTGTTCGGGGTCAGCCGCATGCCGGTGCGCGAAGCCTTGCGCCAGCTCGAAGCGCAGGAGCTGCTCAGCGTCACCACGCACAAAGGCGCCGTGGTCGCCCCGCTGATCCAGGGCGATGCTGCTGAAACCTACGAGTTGCGCATTCTGCTCGAATCCGAGGCATTGCGGCAGTCCATTCCGCTGCTGACTGAGGCCGAGCATCAACTCGCCGCCGGCTACATCGACGAACTGGAAGCGCAGCACGACTACAACGAAATCGGCCGCCTCAACCGTCTCTTTCACATGGCCCTGTACAGCAAGGCGCCCAACCAGCGACTGCTGCGCCTGGTGGAGGACGGCCTGAACGAAGAAGAACGTTTTCTGCGGTTCAATCTGGAAGCCATGGGCTTGGGCAAGCTGTCCCAGGATGACCACCGCGCCATGCTTCAGGCCGTGATCGAGCGGGACATACCGCGCTCGCTCGCAATGCTGGAGCAGCACCTCAACCGCGGCGTTGAGGTCATCACCCGATACCTGGCGACTCCCGCCGCACAGAAGCGTCACACCGCGCGCTGATATCCCGTACGTCGAATAATCCCCTTACAAATCTTCGCGACCGCTCTGCTGCCGGCTCTGGCAGCGGATCGGCGTGCCCGCTGGTGCCCGCCCCGGCCCTGCCGACGCATTTCTGCTGCCCGCCGATGACCAATCGGTAATAGCCGTGACGGTAATTTACCCGCACTCTTCCAGCGCCACCCCTACAGAACGGGGACGCGCCGCCCTGACGGCACAGTCCCCGCAACAGGAACCTACGGAAGGAGCCTTGTCACGGGAAACAGGAAGTCATGGCGCCGGTCCCGGCCAACTTTCGCCCCCTTTGAATTCAATCAATCCCCTTGTTTAAAAGTTGCTTCGAGTGAGGCATTCACTCTTGTTATCGATTTTGGCCGTTATTAGCCGAAAGGAGTAACTACGCCCAAATAAAACTTCGTGTGAAAGTTTTATCGGTAACTCTCATACTCAAAAAACAACCAACTTAAAATAATTGAAAATAAACTTGTTAAATGCATTTGCCCTGTATTAGTTTTTCTCTCGCCAGGTTTGAACGTCGCCGTTCAGCGCGGCATACCTCACGCAACAATCGCAGCACCCGTGGCGCCGCAACGGCGTTACAGCGCAATCAAGCTATTGCCCGGACAAGTTCCTATCCAACTTGCTCGACCATTTACAGCAATTGCAAAGAACCGTGCATTTCATATCAATGATAAAGGACATCATGATGCCTACTAAGCAGCAACTCGCCTTGAAGAAAGCCGAACTGAGTATTCATCCGATTTTTTCCGAGATTACTTCGTTATCGGTATTACGCCGTTTCATGGAAACCCATGTATTTGCCGTATGGGACTTCATGTCGCTGACCAAGCGCCTGCAACAGGAACTGACCTGCACGCGTTTACCCTGGTTGCCGCCGCGCGATCCCCACGCGGCGCGGTTGATCAACGAGATCGTGCTGGGCGAGGAATCGGACGATCGCCTTGATGCCGGCCATTACAGCCACTTCGAGTTGTACCTGGATGCGATGCGCGAGATCGGCGCGAGCACCACGGCGGTAGAGCGCTTTGTCGCCCTGCAGCAGGAAGGTGTGAGTTATGACGTCGCGTTGCAGAGCGTCGACGTCGACCCGGCGGCCGCGCAGTTTGTCCGCGATACCTTGCGCATTGCCCTGGAGGCGCCGGGACACAGCGTTGCCGCCGCGTTCCTGCATGGTCGCGAGAGCGTCATTCCGACGATGTTCCAGCGCATCCTCGATGACTGGGGCATCGGCATCGAACAGGCACCGACTTTCCGTTACTACCTGCAACGGCATATCGAAGTCGATTCCGAAGATCACGGCCCCGCCGCCGAGCAGTTGCTGGAGCGTCTGGTGGACGGCGATCCGCAGCGCGCAGCCGAGGTTTACGCCAGCGCCATCGCCGCCGTGGACAGCCGCATCGCCTTGTGGGACGGGCTGCGCCTGAGCATGGGCGTGGAAGTTGCCGAGGTGGCCCAATGAACGCTGCCGACTATCAATCCTTCGCCGAGGCCTGGGAAAGCCGCGCGACCATCCGCACCCGTCCACGGCGGCTGCTGGAAGACGATCAGCGCCTGATCTACCCGCTCAGCCGCCAGCCGCTGGTGCTCAGCGAAACCTTCCTGCGTGAATGCCCACAGCAACGTGATTTCGCCCTGGTGCAGACGTTGTACAAATTCATCAACGACGTAGTGATTTTCGAGACGGAAATCGTCGACAAGACCGCCCGCAGCATTGCCAAGAATCGCTTTGCCGTGGCGTTCCCGTTCGCCTGTCGCTACGACGCGATGACCGTGGTGGTCGATGAGGATTACCACGCGCTGGTGGCCATGGACTTCATGCAGCAAACGGTCGCGCTGACCGGTATCGAACCGATTCCGTTGCCCGACGAAATCGAGCTGAGCCGAGCGATTCCCGCCGCTGTTGCGCTGGCGCCGGACCACCTACGCAGCGCGGTGGAACTGATCTGCGTGGCGATCGCCGAAAACACCGTGACCGGTGATGTCGCGGCGTTCGCCCGCGACGATTCGGTCAAGCCGTCGATCAAGGGCCTGATGGCCGACCACTTGCTCGACGAGGGTCGCCACTCGAGTTTCTGGGCGCGGATGGTGCGCATCTATTGGCACACCGCCAGCGACACGGACCGCGCAACCATCGCGCAGATTCTGCCGGTGTTCATAGGCCATTACCTGACCAACGACATCCAGAAGTCCTTCGATTTGCGCCTGATCGATGCGCTGCCGGTCAGCGAAACCACGCGGTATTCACTGCGCGAAGAAATCGCCGGACTGGCCTTCCCGATCAATCGCCACCACCCGTTGGTAGGCAACATCGTCAGGTTTTTCCACAACAGCTCGCTGCTCGACACACCGTGCGTGCAGCTCGCCCTGCGCGACTATCTGGTTTGAGGAGGCTGACATGAAACGTCTCGACATTTTGCTCACCGGCGCCAGCCAGGCGATGACCGACCTGGCCCGGGAACTCGAACAGCACGGCCATGCACTGACCCGCAGCGGCGCCACTCAAGCGGCGGTGGATCTGATCATCGACGATGGCTTTATCGCTGCCGGCGATTTCTGCGCGATCCCGCATCTGCACCTGCGCCTGGGTATCGCCGCGCAAGACCATGGCGGCCTGCCGACCCTCGACTTGCTATGCTTCCTCGGCTCGTCGCTGATCAGCCGCGTACCCATCGGCGATGAGCCGTCCGGCAACGGTCAGTCGCTACGCCAACGAGCGCTTGCCCATGTGGTCGACGAAGTGGCGTTGCTGGTCAGCCGCTTTTCCCGCGATGCCGATTATTTGAGGCATGCCCCGGTCCTCAAAGCGCCGGATTTCGAACGCCTGGAAGACCTGCTGTTTCTCGACAAGCTAGCGTACGTCCACCGTCTCAACGACACGGCAAATCCGGCGCTGCTGCAACAAGCGCAGATCCCGCTGATCAAGCGCCTGCAACAGAGCCTGACCGAGCATGCCGAACGACCGGCGCTGCATGTCGGCGGGAAGACCATCAGCTACGAGCAGCTGCACGCCCACAGCCGCGCGATTCAACAGCGCCTGCTGCCCTTGCTCGAGCAACATCCGCAGCCGTGGGTAGTCGCCGTCTGCCAAGGCAAAAGCCCGGCGCTGTTCGCCTCGATTCTGGCGATTCTCGGCAGCGGCGCCGTGTACCTGCCGTTGGAGCCGAGTCATCCTTTGCCGCGTCAGCAATTCATCTTGGAAAACGCCGGCGCGGTGCTGTTGCTTCACGATGGACAACAGGCGCTCAGCGAGTCGATAGCGGGGCTGGATGTCAGTGACATCGAGGCGCCGAACGCCGATCTCGGCCGGCCGCTGATGCTGCACCGGCCCGAGCTCAATGCACCGTGCATGGCGCTCTACACCTCGGGCACCACTGGGCATCCGAAAGGCGTGCTGCTCAGCCAGGCCAATCTCGCCCATTTCACCGCGTGGTACGCCGACTACGTGCAGCTGCACGCCGAGAGTCGGGTGTTGCAGTTCTCTTCGCTAAGCTTCGATTCGTCACTGATCGACATCTTCCCCAGCCTGCTCGCAGGGGCGGAACTGATCGTGCCCGACGACACCCAGCGCCGCGATCCTTTGCAGCTGGTTGCGCTGATTCGCCGGCGGCAACTGACCCACGCCTTCCTGCCGCCGGCGCTGTTGAGCATCCTGCCGCTGGAACAACTGGAGGGCGTGCAGGTGATGACCGGCGGTGATGTCTGCGAGCCGTACGTCATCGAGCAACTGACCCGCCAAGGCACCCTGCACAACCTGTATGGCCCGACCGAAGCCACCGTGCTGATCACCGCGCGCCAGCTCAAACCGGGCGACAGCAACCGCACGCTGGGAGGGCCGATCGCCAACAGTCGGGTGCTGATTCTCGACGACGATCTGCAACCGGTGCCCGATCAATCCGTCGGTGAACTGTTCATCGTCGGCCCCGGTGTCTGCCTCGGTTACCTGAACAATCCGCAGCAGACCGCCGAGCGTTATCTGAGCCTGTCACTGCCCGGCGGCGAAACCCTGCGCGCCTACCGTAGCGGCGACATGGCCAAGTGGGGCGAGCACGGTATCGAGCTGTGCGGACGGCGCGACAATCAGGTGAAAATCCGTGGCTTTCGCGTCGAGCCGGAAGAGATCGAGCGCTGCCTGCGCGAGAGCCGCTTGTATCGACAGATCGCCGTGGTCATCGACAGTCAGCGGCGCATTCTGGCGTTCCTCGCCCAGCCACAGACCGAGACTGCCCGCGACGCATTGAAGGCTCACGCCCGGCAGTTTCTGCCGGACTACATGCAACCGGGAGCGTGGACCGAACTGGCGCAGATGCCGTTTGCCAGTAACGGCAAAGTCGATCGCAAGGCGCTGCTGACATTGTCGGTGACGCTGCAGGACAGCGCTGCGAAATGCCTGCCGGCCAATGCTGACGAAGCGCTGCTGTTGGAGATCTGGGCCGAATTGCTGGAACTGCCGACCAGCGACATTTCCACTGACGAAAGCTTCTTCAATCTCGGCGGACATTCGATTCTGCTGTCGCGGATGTTGCTGCGCTTGCGTGAGGAATTCGGCCGAAGCATTTCGATCAATCGCTTCATCGAACTGCCCACGATCAGCAAACTGTCGACGCTGGTGCGCGGCACCGATGACAGCGCCGTGCTCAGCGCTCAGGCCATGGCCGACGCCGAGCGCGCGCTGGACATCGAACCGCTGCCGATCAGCCGCATGGGCGATGTGCACAAGGTCATCGTCACCGGTGCCAACAGTTTTGTCGGCGTGCACATCGTCGAAGCGCTGCTCGGTTGGGGCGCCAGCGAAGTGGCCTGTCTGGTGCGCGACGGCGCCGGGCATACGGCGGCGCAACGCTTCGCTCAGGCACTGCGCGAAAACCGGCTGGAGCACCTCGACCTGAGCCGTGTGCGGGTTTACGCAGCTGATATCAGCCGTCCGCAACTGGGCCTGGGCGATGAGGACTATCAGCGCCTGGATCGCGAGTTCGGCGCGCTGGTGCACAACGCCGCCAACGTCAACCACGTGCTCGATTACGAGTCCCTGGCGGCGGACAACGTCGAACCGATATTTGCCCTGCTGAAGCTGTGCGAAGGGCAGCGCAAAAAGGTCTTCAACTTCGTCTCGACCCTGTCGGCATCCAGCACCGTGGACGACACCGGTCGAGTGCTGGAACTGCCCGCCGCCGCGACGCCGCCGATCTATATTCGCAACGGCTACAACCTGTCGAAGTGGGTCGGCGAACGCATCCTCGAACGGGCGCGCGAGCGCGGTGTACGGGTCAACCTTTATCGCCCTGGCAACATCAGTTTCAACAGCCTCAGCGGCGTTTGCCAGCCGCATAAAAACCGTTTGATGCTGATGCTCAAAGGCTCGATCCAGCTCGGACAGGTGCCGGCCTTCGCGCTGAATTTCGACCTGATGCCGGTGGACTTTCTCGCCCGCTTCATCGCCTTCCATGCCAGCCGTTATTCAGCGCAACGCTCAGTGTTCAATCTGCACAATCCCGAGCCGCTGAGCTGGGATGCCTACGTCGCTTCGTTCCGCGAAACCGGCAGCGAGTTTTCGCTGGTCAGCGTCGCCGACTGGCAGCAGCAACTGAACCGAGTCGACGCCGACAACGCGCTGTTCGGCGTGCTCGGCTTCTACCTCAACGGCTTCGAAGAAGACATCGGCGACATCTCCCTTATCGGTCACGCCAACGCCGAGGCCGGCGTGCGGCAGATGGGCGCGCACTACCCACAGAAATCCCCGGCGCTGCTGCGTCGCGGCTGCGACTACCTGAAAGAAATCAACTTCATCTGACTCATCAACAAGGAGCAACACCATGAGCAATCTGCAACCCGACACCCTGATCAAAAACCCGCAAGGCTGCCACGTTGTGTCGTCGGTGGAAGTGCCGGCGGACGCGGCACAAGTCTGGGCGATCGTTGGCGATTTCGCTGGCTTCGAACGATTCATTCCGGCGCTGTCGCACACCGAAATGACCGGCGAGGGCGTGTCATCGCTGCGCAAGAAAATCTTCAAGGACGGCAACGTCGTGGTCGAACAACTCAACTCGCGCGATGAACAGGCGCGGCGCATGACCTGGACGACGATTTACAACACGTTGGGGGTGGCGAACCTGTGGGCGGCGATGCAGGTGGAGTCGCTGAGCGCAGGGAAGTCGCGAGCGACCTGGACGATCATTGCCGAACCGGCTGCGGGTGGGGATGAAGCATTATCGGGGTTCAGGGATTTTGTGCAGGGGTTTGCCGATGATGCGATGGGCAATGTGCTGAAGCTGTTTGTCTAAGGCTTAGGCTTTGCGGTGATCGTCAGACCGCTTTCGCGAGCAGGCTCGCTCCCACATTTGGAATGCATTTCCCTGTGGGAGCGAGCCTGCTCGCGAAGAACGATAACGCGGTCTGCGATCTGTGAATCAGATCTTGAAACTGTCGACCAACTGCTTCAACCGGTTCGCCTGCTGCGACAACGCATCACAATCCTTCAACGTTTCGTTGAGGTTGGCCACGCTCTGCTGGTTCAGCAGGTTGATCTGGTTGACGTCGACGTTCAGCGTTTCCACCACCGCCGTCTGCTCTTCAGTCGCAGCGGCCACCGACTGGTTCATACCGTCGATTTCGCCGATGCGCTGGGTCACGCTGACCAGACGCAGACCGGCCTGATTCGCCACTTCCACGCTCTGCTCGCTGGACGCCTGACTGGCGTTCATCGTGCTCACCGCTTCGCGCGAGCCGACCTGCAGCGAGGTGATCATCTTGTGGATCTCTTCCGCCGATTCCTGGGTGCGATGCGCCAGGTTGCGCACCTCATCGGCGACCACGGCAAAACCGCGCCCGGCTTCACCGGCACGCGCAGCCTCGATGGCAGCGTTGAGCGCCAGCAGGTTGGTCTGCTGCGAGATGCCTTTGATCACATCGAGAATGTGGCCAATGTTGTCGGTGCTCGCGTTCAGGGTTTCGATCTGCGTGCACGACAGGCTGATCTTCTGCGACAGCTCGGTCATCGCCTGAATGGTTTGCTCGACCACCTGACGACCATCATCGGCCTGCTCGGAAGCGCCACTGGCGTGCTGCGAAGCATCCGCGGCGTTGCGCGCGATCTCCTGAGTGGCGGCGCCCAGCTGATTGATCGCCGCCGCGACGCTGTTGGTGCGCGCACTTTGCTCGTCGGAACCGACGATCGAAGCGTTGGACGAAGCCATCACCCGTTGCGACAGGTCATGTACGTGACGGGTCGCCGACGACACTTCGGAAATCGATGCGTGAATCCGTTCAACGAACTGGTTGAACGCGCTGCCCAGCTCACCAAACTCGTCTTTGCTCTCGACCACAAGACGGCGGGTCAGATCGCCCTCGCCCTGGGCGATATCTTTCATCGCGCGGCCCATCGTGGTCAGTGGACGCATCAGGACGTTGATCAACAGGCTCAGCAGCAGCGCAATCGCCGCGACCGCGACAAACATGGCGATCAGCGCCGAGGTGCGGAATTGGCTGAGTGCGGCGTAGGCCTTGTCGCGATCGATCGACAGACCGATGTACCACTGCGCATTCGGCAGATCGCTGACCGGGGTGAACGAGAGAATGCGTTCCTGGCCGTTGAGCACCACGTTCTGGTTGCCCTTCTCGATGCGCACGCTGGTGTTCGGGTAGATGTCCTTGAGGTTTTTCATTACCTGATCTTTGTCCGGGCTGACGATCACCTGACCGTCGGCACTGACCAGAAACGCATGGCCGAGGCCACCGAAGTCCACCGAGTTGATGATCTTCACCAGGGTTTCCAGGCTCAGGTCACCACCGACCACACCGAGCAATTCACCGTCCTTCTTCACCGGCATGGCGATGGTCACCACCAGGCCACCGACGGCCGCCATGTACGGCGGGGTCAGCATGGTTTTATCGGCGGCCACGGCCTGCTTGTACCAAGGCCGCTGACGCGGATCGTAACCGTCCGGCATCTTCGCATCGGGGCGCTGGGTGAAGACACCGTTGGCCTGCCCGACATAAGTGAACTGGAAGTTCGACGTGAAGGCCGGTTGATCGACAAGACCCGGCAAGTCGGCATTCCTGCCTTGATGGGCAACGTTCTGCGCGAGGTTTTCCAGCACCAGAATCCGCCCGCTCATCCAGTTCTGCACGCTGCTGGCGGTGAGGTCACCGGCCTGTTGCACGGAGGACTGCAGGTTCTGTCGAATGGTGTTTCGCTGCAGATAATCGTTGTAGAGCGTGAACAACGCGAACGCCAGGACCACGACGCCCGAAGCGGCCAGGAGGATTTTATGGCTGAACTTGAGATTCATTTCATGGGACTTCTTATGCCAAAAGTGGGGATGCGTTTCCGGATGCAACATTCCATGTACGGCGCAGGCAGCGTTCTTCTGGCCGCTCTACTTTGGTGCACGCATTTCTCACCAGTCTGTCGGCCAGCGGCGGAGAAATCTTAGGGGCGCGTGAGAAATGGACGGGGTTTGTGCAGGATTCCCGCCGAACGGCGTGGCAGAGCGGCTGCGAGGGAATTTTTCGCATCGACATGGGGGGCGACAGTTGCAAAATCTGTAACCCTTGATGACAATGCGACTAATTATCATTTGTGACGTTCGGGCTGGCGTGGTCATGTCTTCTCCTGAGTTGGTCGTACAGGCGCTTTACGGTAGTCATCACGGCTGGCTCAACGCTTGGCTGCGCGCGCGGCTGGGCAACGCAGCGGATGCAGCGGATCTGGCTCAGGACACTTTCCTGCGCCTGCTGCAACGTACCGAACGCCTCGAACTGAAAGCGCCCCGAGCTTTCCTGCGAACCATCGCGCGCGGTCTGGTGATCGATCATTGGCGCCGCGAGGAAATCGAGCGGGCCTATCTGGAGACCATTGCTCACTTGCCTGAAGGCGAAGTACCTGACGCCGAATCGCGCGCGTTGGTCCTGGAACTGCTGGAAAGCATTGCGCGCATGCTCGAAGGACTTAAGCCGAAAGTGCGTCAGGCGTTTCTCCTGGCGCAGTGCGAAGGTTTGACTCACAAACAGATCGCCGAGCAGTTGGGCGTATCGGTACGTTCTGTGGAACGCTACGTCGCCGATGCGCTGTATCACTGCTATGTGTTGCGGTATGAAAACTGATGCCTGTGGATAACCTCTCACTCGCTCGCCGCGTCGAACCGCGCCAACACGTGGTCAAGCAAGCGATTCACTGGCTGCTGCGACTGCGCAACAACCACGGCAATTCGCGGCTGACTCGCCAATGCGAGCAGTGGCGCGCCGAGCATCACGAACATGAAATCGCCTGGCAGCGGGTGCAGTCGCTGCAAGCCGAATTGAGCTCCAGTCTGCGCGCCGTGCCGGGTGCGCAGGTCGCTTTCAACACCTTGGAAAACAGTGCGCAGGGGCTAGGCCGACGCCAGGCCTTGAAGTTGTTGTCGGGCGCGCTGTTGATGGGCTCCGCCGCGTGGCTGGCCAAGGACAGCGCCGCCTGGCAGCAATGGTGTGCCGACTACGCGACGGCGACCGGCGAACGGCGCGGTTTTCAGTTGCCCGACGGCACGCGGATCGAACTCAACACCGCCAGCGCCGTGGATCTGGACTACACCGCGCAGCAACGTCTGATCAAACTGAGCCGTGGCGAAATCATCGTTACCTGCGGCGGCTCTGACGAGGGCGCGGCGGCCGATCGACCGCTGCGCGTACAGAATCGCCACGGCAGTTATGCGCCGGTCGATGCGCGTTTCATTTTGCGTCAGGAAGAACAGTGCACGCGGCTCAGCGTTACTCGTGGCCGAGTGTTGGTTCGCGCTGGCGGTCTTTCCCTCGAAGCACTCGCCGGACAGAGTTTTCTGGTCGATCAAAGCGGTTTGCGCGCAGCGCCGACGCCGGATATGGATGCGGGCGCCTGGCTCGACGGTTTGATTGTCACGCGCAATATGCGGCTGGGTGACTTCCTCGCTGAAGTCGGCCGTTATCGCCCGGGTTATCTCAATTGTTCGGCGGAGGTCGCAGACCTGCGCCTTTCTGGGGTGTCCCGTCTGGAGGACACCGACAGGCTGCTGGCGGTCCTGCCGCAAACGCTGCCGGTGCAATTGCGTTATCGCACCCGCTGGTGGGTGACCCTGGAACGTGCGGTGTGATTATTTTTGGCGGGTTTCCGCAGGCAGTCCGGCTTAGTCAGTAAGCACTTCAACTCAGCCCCCGCGACTGCCTACGGAAATCCACAATGACTGTCCGCGCCATTTGTAAGAACCCTCTGAATTTCACTGCAGAATCGACACTACTGCGCCATGCGGTTCGGGCGGCACTGCTGACCACCGCGCTGGGCGTCAGCGTATTACCGAGCCTGAGTCTGGCCGCCAACACCGGCACCGAGATCAGCCACCGCTACAACATTGCTGCCGGACCATTGGGCGAAGCGTTGAATCAGTTTGCCCGGCAGGCCGGCATCACCCTGGCGATGACGCCGCAACAGACTCAAGGTCAGCAATCTCCCGGCGTGCAGGGTGAATATTCGACCGACCAGGCCTTGAGCCATTTGCTCGGCGGCTCAGGGCTGGAAGCAGTCAGCCAGGACGGCAGCAGTTACATCCTGCGTCCACTGGCTGAAAGCGAAGCACTGGCCTTGCCGACCACCGACATCAAAGGTTTCGCCCTCGGCAACGCGCTGGGCAGCATGGCCGGCTACAACGCCACGCACAGCCAGATCGCCACCAAGACCAGTACCGCCCTGCTGGAAACTTCGCAAAGCGTGTCCGTGGTCACACGCGAGCAAATGGATGACCAAGGCTCGCAGACCGTCTCGCAAGCGATGCGCTACACCCCGGGTGTGCTGACCAACCCGTATGGCGCTACGCACCGTTACGACTACGTGGCGATGCGTGGTTTCAACGACGGCTCGGTGGATAACATCTACCTCGACGGCCTCAAGTCGATGGGCGACAGCGGCACTTACAGCACCATGCAGGTCGATCCGTATTTCCTTGAGCGTGTGGACATTCTCAAAGGCCCGTCGTCCGTGCTGTACGGCCGTAGCTCGCCCGGCGGTCTGGTCGCGCTGACCAGCAAAAAACCGTTGTACGAGGCTTATCATCAGGTTCAGGCCACAGTAGGGACGCAAGGCCAGCGTGGGGTTGGTTTTGACTTCAGCGGTCCGGTCGATGACGACAAGCGCATTGCCTATCGTCTGACCGGATTGAGCGATCAGTCCGACACGCAATTCGATCACAACAAGGAAAAACGCTTCGCCCTTGCGCCGACGCTGAGCATCGATTTCAGCGAAGACACCTCGTTGACCCTGCAGGCCTATCTGCAACACGATCCGGACGGTGGTTACCACGGCGGCGTTCCGGCGGACGGCACGATCCATCAGCGCAATGGCGAGCGCATCTCGCCGCGCTTCTTCGAGGGCGAACCGGGGATCGACGGCTACTCTCGTGACCAGCAATCGTTCGGCTATCAGTTCGAACATCGCTTCAACGATGTCTTCACCGCCCGGCAGAACTTCCGCTATCTCGATTCCAAAGTGAACATGGATCAGGTCTACGCCTATGGCTGGACCACCCCGACCAGCAATGAACTGAACCGTTATTACACCGGCGGTGATGAGCGCCTGCATGCGTTCATCGTCGACAACATGCTGCAGGCCGAATTCTTCACCGGCGCGACCAAGCACACAGTCCTGATGGGCGCGGATTATCAACGGCGCAAAACCGTGGTCGACTGGACCAGCGGTGGCCTCGCGCCAATCAATGCGTTCAATCCGGTGTACGGCAACTCGGCGATCGAGATGTACGGCGACACCAGCTATCTGCGGCGCCTCGAACAGACCGGTGTGTATCTGCAAGACCTGATCGAGATGGACAAGTGGCGCTTCTCGCTGGGCCTGCGTCAGGACTGGGTCGAGACATCCGATGAAAACCGCATCGCCGAAGCGGGGCGGCCGGTGGGTACAGAGATCAATGATCGGCGCACGAAACTCACTGGGCGTGCCGGCGCTTTATACCTGTTTGATAACGGTCTGGCGCCATACATCAGCTACTCCGAGTCGTTTAACCCGAACTCCTATGCCGACAGCGCCGGTAATCCACTCGCCCCTACCGATGGCACACAGTGGGAAGTCGGTTTGAAGTATCAGCCGCCGGGCACCGATAACCTGTTTACCGCCTCGCTGTTCCGCATCGACCAGGAAAACCTCGCAACCAAACTGCCGCAGGAAAACTTCTATCGCGCGGTCGGTGCCGTACGCTCGCAAGGTCTGGAGCTGGAAGCGCACATGCAACTGACCGATAACTTGAAAGTGCTCGGCAGTTACACCTTCACTGATATCGAATATTCCAAATCGATGATCAGCACCTTGAGCACGCCGACCGATGTCATCGAGAACAAGGGCAACTCACCGACTCAGGCGCCGCGACACATGGCCTCGCTGTGGGCTGACTACAAGTTCGACAGCGCCACACTTGATGGGCTGCGCCTGGGTGGTGGGGTGCGCTATGTCGGCTACAGCTGGGCCGATGCGGAGAACACGATGAAGGTGCCGTCTTACACGCTGTTCGATGCCTCGATTGGTTATGACCTGGGCAAGATTGGTTTGAAGGGTGTTGATGTTCGGCTCAACGCGAACAACCTGACCAATGAATCCTATGTCGCGTCCTGCGCCAGTCTGAACTTCTGCTACATGGGCGAAGAACGCAACGTAGCGGCGACCGTCAGCTATCAGTTCTAAAGCTATGTCCTGTGCATAAAAAAGCCAGCCCCTGCTATCAGGGGCTGGCTTTGTCGTTTCTTCGGGGTGTTTTGTATGCGTGCGTTTCTGGTTTTGTTGCATCGGTACATTGGCTTGGCCACTGCGACGTTTTTATTGTTGGCCGGGCTGACCGGCAGTGTGCTGGCGTTCAATCACGAACTGGATGAATGGCTGAATCCGCAGTTCTACGAGGCGACGTCAGTGGGTGAGCGCTTGTCGCCGGGCGCGTTGGTAGATGCAGTGCAGACTGCACATCCGAAACTGCAAGTCTGGTACATGGAGTATCCCCATGAGACGGGGCATACGACGCTGCTGGCGGCCGTTCCTCGTAAAGATCCAGCAACGGGTCAGCCGTTCAATGAACGTAATCAGGTGTTTTATCTGGACCCGGTCAGCGCGGAGCAAAAAGGCGCGCGCTACTGGGGTGAATGCTGTTTTCAACGAGAGAACTTCATCCCGTTCATTCTGGAGTTTCACTACAACCTGACATTGCCCGGCAACTGGGGATTGCTCTTGATGGGTGGGGTGGCCATCGCGTGGGTGATCGACTGCTTTGTCGCATTGTTCCTGACCTTGCCGCGTGGCAAGCCATTCTGGAAGAAGTGGGCGACCGCGTGGAAGGTCAAAGGCGGGCATGCCTACCGCTTGAACTTCGATCTGCATCGCGCCGGAGGATTGTGGCTGTGGTTACTGCTGTTACCGATCGCCGTCAGTAGCGTGGCGATGAACTTGCCAAGCCAAGTGTTCAAGCCTGCAGTTTCGTTGTTTTCGCCCATCGAGCCGAGCGTTTATGAAGCCAGAGGACGAATGCCCGCCAATCAACTGGGGACGACACAGTTGAGTTATCAACAGGCGTACGAAAGGGCATTGCAGGAAGGGAAACGATTAGGACTGACGGCGGCAATCGGCGAGTTGTATTACAGCTTTGAGTACAACTTCTACGGCGCAGGGTTTGGACAGCACGATACGGACGCACACGGTAAATCCTGGTTGTTTTTTCACGGTACCGATGGCCGATTATTGGGACAGGAGATCGCGGGACAGGGCACGCTTGGAGAGCAGTTCTATCGACTTCAGTTGCCGATACATGGAGGACGGATCATCGGGGTGACAGGGCAGGTAATGATCGCGGTGCTGGGTGTGTTGATTGCGGGGTTATCAGGGACGGGAGTTTATATCTGGTGGCGCAAGTGGCAGGCAAGACGCAGCAGCAAGAGTCGCAGAACGGCCTGATCTTTCGTACACGCTTAAATGACAAAACCCCTGTCTGCGTTAGCAGACAGGGGTTTCGGAATTCAATCTTGACGATGACCTACTCTCACATGGGGAAACCCCACACTACCATCGGCGATACATCGTTTCACTGCTGAGTTCGGGATGGGATCAGGTGGTTCCAATGTTCTATGGTCGTCAAGAAATTCTTTATCTGGCCCGTCAACACGGTAACAAGCCAGCAAAAACAGGAACTTCTACTAAAACAAAACCCCAACTGCTTTCGCAATTGGGGTTTCGGAATTTAATCTTGACGATGACCTACTCTCACATGGGGAA
>NZ_CEEDDH010000004.1:325933-376772 GCF_979253165.1 Pseudomonas sp. AC083 | reverse complement strand
AATTCTTCAACAACTTCAACCACTTGCGCTTCCGATCTCTCGTTAGCGGGAGGCGAATTCTACAGCGTTAATCGCTGCTGTCAACACCTCTTTTTCTCCGCTTTCGACCGAGAAGATCGAACCGTTAAAAGAGCCAAACATCACCGCTCTTTCAACTCCTTCCAGGCTTCGATGATCTGAAGCAAGTCACTGTCGAAAACTGCGTAACTCTTTGAATCTCAAGGAGTTTTCCGTTTCGACTGCGCCGGAAGTGGGGCGAATTATAGACCTCTGGTATCTGCCGTCAACCGTTAATTTCGCTTTTCTTTCAATAACTTGCGAATTGGTTAAAAAACATCCAATCAGATGAGAAAAGGGCGTCTTCTATATAGAAGAAGACTTAAAGGACGCCTTCTTCCTTCAACATAGCCACCGCACCTGCCCCCAGACCCAGTACCCGCTGCAGAACCTCTAACGTGTGCTCACCTAATAAAGGAGGCGCATGACGATATTCGACGGGCGTCTCCGACAATCGAATCGGGCTGGCCACCTGGGGCACCATCCCCGCCAATGCATGAGGCAGTTCGATCGCCAGACCGCGCGCCTTCACTTGTGGATCTTCAAACACCTGCGACAGATCATTGATCGGCCCACAAGGCACACCCGCCTGCTCCAATTGAGCAACCCACTCGGCCGTAGTCTTGAAGACCGTAGCTTGGCGGATCAACGGGATCAGCACCGCGCGGTTCGCTACCCGCAGCTTGTTGGTCGCGAAGCGCGGATCATCCGCCCACTGCGGTTGCCCCGCGACTTCGGCGAACTTGCGGAACTGCCCGTCATTGCCCACGGTGAGGATGAAGTCGCCATCCGCCGTAGGAAAGTCCTGATAAGGCACGATGTTGGGATGGGCATTGCCCAGACGCTTTGGCGCATTGCCGGTGGTCAGGTAGTTCATCGCCTGGTTCGCCAGACATGCGACCTGAACATCCAGCAACGCCATATCGATGTGCTGGCCGCCACCGTCGTGATCGCGATGAGCCAATGCCGCGAGGATCGCTACCGTCGAATACAGCCCGGTAAGAATATCCGTCAGCGCTACACCCACCTTGACCGGACCCGCCCCCTCGTCCCCTTCGGGTCGACCAGTCAGACTCATCAAGCCGCCGAGGCCCTGGATCATGAAGTCATACCCTGCACGCTTGGCGTAAGGGCCGGTCTGGCCGAAGCCGGTGATGGAGCAATAGATCAGATTCGGGTTGAGCGCCTTCAGCGACTCATAGTCCAGACCATAGGCCGCCAAACCACCTACTTTGAAATTCTCAATCAGAATGTCCGACTTTGCCGCCAGGTCGCGCACCAGTTTCTGCCCTTCAGGCCGGGTGAAGTCGATGGTGACCGATTGCTTGTTGCGGTTTGCCGAGAGGTAATAAGCCGCTTCCGACGTGTTCTCGCCGTAAGCGTCTTTAAGGAAGGGCGGACCCCAGGCGCGGGTATCATCACCATTGCCCGGGCGCTCGACCTTGATCACTTCGGCGCCAAGGTCGGCGAGGATTTGCCCGGCCCAAGGCCCGGCCAGTACTCGCGATAAATCCAGTACCCGCAGATGCGACAGCGCGCCCATGGTCCGCCCTCCTATTAATAGAACGCCTGCAGACCGGTTTGTGCACGCCCGAGGATCAGCGCGTGAACGTCATGGGTACCTTCATAGGTATTCACCACTTCCAGGTTGACGAGGTGACGGGCCACGCCGAACTCATCGGAGATGCCGTTACCACCGAGCATGTCGCGCGCCATCCGCGCGATATCCAGCGACTTGCCGCAGGAGTTGCGCTTCATGATCGAAGTGATTTCAACGGCGGCGGTACCCTCGTCCTTCATCCGGCCCAAGCGCAGGCAGCCTTGCAGTGCCAGAGTGATTTCGGTCTGCATGTCGGCGAGTTTCTTCTGTACCAGCTGAGTTGCGGCCAACGGACGACCGAACTGCTGACGATCCAGAGTGTATTGGCGCGCAGTGTGCCAGCAGAATTCGGCAGCGCCCAGCGCGCCCCAGGAAATGCCATAGCGTGCGGAATTGAGGCAGGTGAAAGGACCTTTCAGGCCACGGACATCCGGGAAAATGTTCTCTTCCGGCACGAACACGTTGTCCATGACGATCTCACCGGTGATCGAAGCGCGCAGGCCGACCTTGCCGTGAATCGCCGGAGCGCTCAGACCTTTCCAGCCTTTCTCCAGAACGAAACCACGGATGTCGCCAGCATCGTCCTTGGCCCAGACCACGAATACGTCAGCGATCGGGCTGTTGGTGATCCACATCTTCGCGCCAGTCAGGCTGTAGCCGCCATCGACTTTGCGCGCCCGGCTAATCATCGCGCCCGGATCGGAACCGTGGTTCGGTTCGGTCAGACCGAAGCAACCGATCCATTCGCCGGAAGCCAGTTTCGGCAGATACTTCTGTTTCTGTGCTTCGGTGCCGAATTCGTTAATCGGCACCATCACTAGCGAGGATTGCACGCTCATCATCGAGCGGTAGCCGGAGTCGACGCGCTCGACCTCTCGGGCAATCAGGCCGTAGCTGACATAGTTCAGACCGCTGCCACCGTATTGTTCGGGAATGGTGGCGCCGAGCAGTCCGACTTCACCCATCTCGCGGAAGATTGCCGGATCGGTCTTCTCATGACGGAAAGCTTCGAGCACACGCGGCGCCAGACTCTGTTGAGCGAACTGGGCGGCGGTGTCGCGGATCATCCGCTCTTCTTCGGTGAGCTGTTGATCCAGCAGCAGGGGATCGATCCAATTGAAACTAGCTTTACCGCCCATGAGTGTGCCCTCGCAATCGGGTGAATTAACGTGGCATTGATCCTAGGCGCGGTTCGCCATCGCGGCAAACGAGGATTTCGCATCCTGTTGTGCTAATTTCTCACTCCGAAACGTCGCGAATTGCCTTTTATGCGGCGCATTAGTGAGGTTGACGTACATGCGCAGGAAGATCCCCAGCACCGCCGCACTGATCAGCTTCGAAGCTGCCGCCCGCCATGAGAGCTTTACCCGGGCCGCTGAAGAGCTGTCGCTCACACAGGGTGCCATTTGCCGACAGATCGCCAGCCTTGAGGAATTCCTCAGCGTGGAGTTGTTCCGACGCTCGCGACGTGGGGTGAAGCTGACGGAAGCGGGACTTTCCTACAGCCGCCGGGTGGCGACTCAGCTCGATGCAGTGGAGCGCGACACCCTCTCGGTGATGGGCCAGCAGGGCACCAACGTCATCGAGCTCGCTGTCGTCCCGACCTTCGGCACGCAATGGCTGCTGCCACGGCTCAAGGATTTCCAGCTCAAGCACCCGGAAGTGACCGTCAACCTGACCAACCGCACTCGGCCATTCCTGTTTGCCGACACCGAATTCGATGCCGCGATCTACTTCGGTGATGCCGACTGGTCGGGTACCGAATCCCACAGATTGATGGGCGAAAATCCTATGCCGGTGTGCAGCCCCGCCCTACTCGGCGATCACACGCAGCTGACAGCGCAAGCCATCGCCGAGCTACCGCTGCTTCAGCAGACCACCCGACCTTACGCCTGGCGCCAATGGTTCAACTCGCAACAGCTGAATATTCCGCGCGACATGACAGGTCCACGCTACGAGCTATTCTCCATGCTTGCCCAGGCAGCCATGCACGACATGGGCGTCGCGCTGATTCCGCCGTTTCTGATTCAGCGCGAGCTGACAGAGAAACGTCTGGTGGTTGCCAACTCTCAAGCGCTCTCCAGTATCAAGGCCTATTACCTGATGATTCCGGAGCGAAAGGTCGAATCGGCATCGCTGAAGGCATTTCGTGACTGGCTGGTGAATCAGGCGCAGAGCTACAGCCTAGAAGAATAAAGGTCTTGCGCAATACTTAACCCCGTAGTCAGGAAAACCAAAGCCCTACAGATATAACTATTTGTCGCTTTTGCGCAGACTGTATCCGAAAGTCGTACAGACGTCCCACAAGCTGCCAAACACGTGGCTTTGAGCCTCAAATGGCGACGCATTACTGCCTATTCACGCCACCGATGCGAATTTTTTTTAAATTCAGCCAGAATCCTTGCAGGGCACGGCCCGCAAGGGGTTCAACTGGCCATCTGCGACATTCGGTCACGGCATGACTTGTAGTTAATTTTCCGTCACCAGTCATAATCCCTTGAAGGGCATAAAGTTCGCCTGCAAAATGCCGCGCCCCGCCCTGATTCGGCGGGATCGTGCTGATCGGCCGCCCCAGTCGCACCATCCGTAGTGCATGGGTTTACTCAATAAGATCACGCAGGAGATTTGACGTGCACATTGGTGTTCCTCTCGAAACCCAGACCGGTGAAACACGGGTTGCTGCAACCCCGGAAACCATCAAGAAGCTGATCAGCCAAGGCCATAAGGTCACTGTGCAAAGCGGCGCTGGCGTCAAAGCCAGTGTCGTCGACAGTGCCTATGAAACGGCCGGCGCAACCATTGGCACCGCCAATGACGCGTTCGGCGCCGAGCTGATACTCAAAGTGGTCGCGCCAAGCGATGCCGAACTGCCGCTGATCAAGCGCGGTACGGTGCTGGTGGGCATGCTCAACCCATTCAACAACGAGACCATCGCGAAGATGGCAGAGTGCGGCATTACCGCGTTCGCCCTCGAAGCGGCGCCGCGTACCTCGCGGGCGCAGAGTCTTGATGTGTTGTCGTCGCAGGCGAATATCGCCGGCTACAAAGCGGTGTTGCTCGCGGCTCACTATTACCCACGCTTCATGCCGATGCTGATGACCGCTGCGGGCACCGTGAAAGCGGCGCGGGTGCTGATTCTTGGCGCAGGCGTGGCCGGATTGCAGGCGATTGCCACGGCGAAACGTCTGGGTGCGGTGATCGAAGCGTCCGACGTGCGTCCAGCGGTGAAGGAACAGATCGAATCCCTCGGCGCGAAGTTCGTCGACGTGCCTTACGAGACCGATGAAGAGCGCGAATGCGCCGTCGGTGTCGGCGGTTACGCGCGGCCGATGCCGGCGAGCTGGATGCAGCGTCAGGCGCAGGCTGTGCACGAGCGCGCCAAGCAGGCCGATATCGTCATCACCACTGCGCTGATTCCGGGCCGCAAAGCACCGACGCTGCTCAGCGCCGAGACCGTGGCACAGATGAAACCGGGCTCGGTGGTCATCGACCTCGCCGCCGCCCAGGGTGGCAACTGCCCACTGACCGTCGCCGATCAGGTCGTTGTGGAAAACGGTGTGACCATCGTTGGCCCGACCAACCTCGCCGGTGAAGTCGCTGCCGATGCTTCGGCGCTGTACGCACGCAACCTGCTGGACTTCCTCAAGCTGGTGCTCACCAAGGAAGGCCAGTTCGACGTCAACCTCGAAGACGACATCGTCGCCGCGTGCCTGATGTGCCGCGACGGCCAAGTCATCCGCAAAAACGCCTAAGCAGGGATTCAGACGATGGAAGAGCTTATCTCCCCCGGTATCTACAACCTGATCATCTTCGTGCTGGCGATTTATGTCGGTTACCACGTGGTCTGGAACGTTACACCTGCGTTGCACACGCCGTTGATGGCGGTGACCAACGCTATTTCCGCGATCGTGATCGTCGGTGCCATGCTCGCTGCTGCGCTGACCGTCACGCCGCTGGGCAAGACCATGGGCACGCTGGCTGTGGCACTGGCGGCGGTCAATGTGTTCGGTGGCTTCCTGGTCACCCGCCGCATGCTTGAGATGTTCAAGAAGAAAGCCCCGAAAGCAAAAGAAGAGGCGCCGAAGTAATGAGCATGAATCTCGTCACGACGCTTTATCTGATCGCGTCGATCTGCTTTATCCAGGCCCTCAAAGGCCTGTCGCACCCGACCACTTCGCGGCGCGGCAACCTGTTCGGCATGCTCGGCATGGCGTTGGCGATCCTCACCACCGTCGGCCTCATCTATAAGTTGGGCGCCGAGCTGGCCACTGCCGGTATCGGTTACGTGATCGTTGGCCTGTTGGTCGGCGGCACCGCCGGCTCGATCATGGCCAAGCGCGTTGAAATGACCAAGATGCCGGAACTGGTAGCGTTCATGCACAGCATGATCGGCCTCGCGGCGGTGTTCATTGCCATCGCGGCCGTGGTCGAGCCGCAGTCGTTGGGCATCGTTAAACAGCTAGGCGATGCGATTCCGGCGGGCAACCGTCTGGAGCTGTTCCTCGGTGCTGCGATCGGTGCGATCACCTTCTCGGGTTCGGTGATCGCCTTCGGCAAGCTCTCGGGCAAATACAAGTTCCGTCTGTTCCAGGGCGCACCGGTACAGTTCGCCGGTCAGCACAAGCTCAATGCGGTTCTAGGTCTGGCTACGCTGGTTCTCGGCCTGACCTTCATGTTCACCGGCAACCTCACGGCGTTCGCGCTGATGCTGGCGCTGGCGTTCGTGATGGGCGTGCTGATCATCATCCCGATCGGCGGTGCCGACATGCCAGTGGTGGTGTCGATGCTCAATAGCTATTCCGGCTGGGCGGCGGCGGGGATCGGCTTCTCGCTGAACAACTCGATGCTGATCATTGCCGGCTCGCTGGTGGGTTCGAGCGGTGCGATCCTCTCGTACATCATGTGCAAGGCGATGAACCGCTCCTTCTTCAATGTACTGCTCGGCGGTTTCGGCAATACGGCAGATGCAGGTCCTGCCGGTGCGCAGGAAGCCCGTCCGGTGAAATCCGGCTCGGCTGATGACGCAACCTTCCTGCTGACCAACGCCGACACCGTGATCATCGTCCCGGGCTACGGTCTGGCAGTCGCCCGTGCACAACACGCGCTGAAGGAGCTGACCGAAAAGCTGACCCATCGTGGCGTGACCGTGAAGTACGCGATTCACCCGGTGGCCGGCCGCATGCCTGGGCACATGAACGTCCTGCTCGCCGAGGCCGAAGTGCCTTACGACCAGGTGTTCGAGATGGAAGACATCAACTCCGAGTTCGGTCAGGCCGACGTGGTGCTGGTGCTCGGCGCGAACGACGTGGTCAACCCGGCCGCGAAGAACGATCCGAAGTCGCCGATTGCCGGTATGCCGATTCTCGAAGCGTTCAAGGCCAAGACCATCATCGTCAACAAGCGCTCGATGGCCAGCGGCTACGCCGGCCTGGACAACGAACTGTTCTATCTGGACAAGACCATGATGGTTTTCGGCGACGCGAAGAAAGTCATCGAAGACATGGTCAAAGCGGTCGAGTAATTCACCGCTGCAATAGCCAACGCCCCGACTTGTCGGGGCGTTTTTGTTTGCGCCAGACGCTGGACAATTTGCCGCGTTGTTGCAGATCCGGTAACGGTGTTTTACTGCAAACCCGCGAAATAGAGGCCTCGTTTGCGACCTTGGTAGCGGGACAGGCGCCGGCCAAATTCACTAGACTGCGCATCCTGCTACTCGTTGCCCGAGATAATAATCCATGTACCGTGACCGTATTCGCCTGCCTTCGTTGTTGGACAAAGTGATGAGCGCTGCCGACGCCGCTGCTCTGATTGAGGACGGCATGACCGTCGGCATGAGCGGTTTCACCCGCGCCGGCGAAGCCAAGGCCGTTCCCCACGCACTGGCCGAGCGCGCCAAGGTCACGCCGCTGAAGATCAGCCTGATGACCGGCGCCAGTCTGGGTAACGACCTCGACAAGCAACTGACCGAGGCCGGCGTGCTGTCGCGGCGCATGCCGTTTCAGGTCGACAGCACGTTGCGCAAGGCAATCAACGCCGGCGAAGTGATGTTCATCGACCAGCATCTCTCGGAAACCGTAGAGCAACTGCGCAACCAACAGTTGAAGCTGCCGGACATTGCCGTCATCGAGGCAGTCGCCATCACCGAACAAGGCCATATCGTGCCGACCACTTCGGTGGGCAACTCGGCCAGCTTCGCGATTTTCGCCAAACAAGTGATCGTCGAGATCAACCTGGCCCACAACGCCAACCTCGAAGGCCTGCACGACATCTATATCCCGACGTACCGCCCGACGCGCACGCCAATCCCGCTGGTGAAAGTCGACGATCGCATCGGCAGCACGGCAATTCCGATTCCGCCGGAGAAGATCGTTGCGATTGTCATCACTCAGCAGTCGGACTCGCCGTCCACAGTGTCGGTACCGGACGTTGATACCAACGCTATCGCCGAACACCTGATCACCTTCTTCAAGCAGGAAGTTGCGGCCGGCCGCATGACCAACAAGCTCGGCCCGCTGCAGGCTGGCATTGGCAACATCGCCAACGCGGTGATGTGCGGCTTGATCGACTCGCCGTTCGAAGACCTCACCATGTATTCGGAAGTGCTGCAGGACTCGACCTTCGACCTGATCGATGCCGGCAAGCTGAGCTTCGCCTCGGGCAGCTCGATCACCCTGTCCGAGCGGCGCAACAGTGACGTGTTCGGCAACCTGGAGAAGTACAAGGACAAACTGATTCTGCGGCCGCAGGAGATTTCCAATCACCCGGAAGTCGTGCGGCGGCTGGGTATTATCGGCATCAACACTGCGCTGGAATTCGACATCTACGGCAACGTCAACTCCACCCATGTCTGCGGCACGCGGATGATGAACGGCATCGGCGGCTCCGGCGACTTCGCGCGCAACGCGCATCTGGCGGTATTCGTGACCAAATCGATCGCCAAGGGTGGCGCGATTTCCAGCGTGGTGCCGATGGTCAGCCACGTCGACCATACCGAGCATGACGTCGACATCTTGGTGACCGAAGTCGGCCTCGCCGACCTGCGTGGCCTGGCGCCACGGGAGCGTGCACGAGTGATCATCGACAACTGCGTGCATCCGGACTTTCGCCAGGCACTGAATGACTATTTCAGCGCTGCCTGTGCAATCGGCGGGCACACCCCGCACATTCTGCGCGAAGCCCTGAGCTGGCATATGAACTTGGAAGAAACCGGGCGCATGCTGGCGATGTGATTCACACAGATAACCACCGAGGCAAACACAGTTTTGCCTCGGTGGATGCCCGCGAGAAGCAGGATCGCAAAAAACTGTACTGCTGTACCGGTCTTTTCCTACAGCAAAGCCCCACTCAATTCCGTGATACGAGCCGAAATGCACCAATCAAGTGCGGACAGGTACAGTTTGCCCAATTTCGACCCGTACACCATCCATAAACAGTTAACTGCTCACTCACAATACAAATGAACTGTATCTACAGAGACTATCCAAACGAGAGGATCATGGGCACCAGTCAAACCACTACCTGATCCCGCCACAAGCGGAAGGATGTCAACCATGGAACGTACACTCAGTTCCGAACTGTTCTTCGAAGACAAAGCTGTAAACACCCAGGCTTCCCTGCCTCTGCGCGTTATTGCCAACCTGATGTTGTGGCAGCGCCGCATCTCCAGCCGCCACCAACTGGCCCGTCTGGATTCGCGTCTGCTGGCTGACGCCGGTATCAGCGAAGCACAACGCTACGAAGAGCTGAGCAAGCCGTTCTGGCGCTAAGCAGCGTCGCTGGCTCTGGTCGTCAGACCCACCGCCAGCAACCCGAATTGCACAAGCAGAACCCGTCGTGGGCAACCACGACGGGTTTTGTCGTTTCAGGGGCCTTGAATGCTCTAAAACGCATATATGAACGAGCACAGGTACAATTTAAGAAATACTCGAATATACCAGTACAGTTATCCAGAAACTTTGGAGTATCACTGGCCACCACTGGGCGAACCGCATCTGGCAGCCTAATATCCATGCAGAACGTGGCGAACGTTGCGCAACAGGCGTCTGACTCCTCAGATACCGAGCCACCTCTCACTACGGTTTATCCAAAGGAGTTCCATCATGACCCGTCTTCGTCTGCTCAGTGCCGCCGCCCTGCTGGCCGTGGCTGCCAACGCCAGCGCTACCAGCTTCATCGTCACCACCGACTCGATCGTCGGCGCGCTGAAAGCCTCCTCCGACGCCACTTCCGATGTGACCTCCTCGTTCCGTGACGACAAGATCGTCCTCGCCGCCCGCGACGATGCCGCCAGCTTCGTGGCCAGCGAAGGCGATATCCGTGGAGTGAAGCTGGAAAGCGCGCTCGATCACATCCGCCATCAGGCGCCACAACTCAATGCCACCGATGCCCAATTGGCTCAGGCCATTCTGACCCTCTGATTGTTTGCGGTATTGCGGGACACGCCACCCGTGTCCCGATGTTTCAACGCTGGCTCTGGTCCGGGCATTTGCGCTAGCCTTCAGGCTCGTTAACAGTTGTCGAGTCCCATGCGCTTTCTTCCAAACCTGCTCATTTTTTCTACTTTATTCACGGCCTGCTGGGCGATGTCCGCCAACGCCTTCGATGCTTTCAATGCGTCGACCCAAGGCACGGTTGTCAGCGGTTACGCCACCAGCATGGTGTCTTCTGCGCCGTTCGACCGTAAACTGCTGCGCGCCGCTCATGATGACGCGGCCGCCTTTGTTGCCAGTGACGGTGAATGGCGAGGCGCAAGGCTGGAATCCGCGCTGCATTACCTGCGCAAAACCCGGCCGAAACTTCATGCCAGCGACCTTGAACTGGCAGAGGCAATTCTCGTCCAATAGTTATCCTTGTCCTTCCGGAGTCGTTCCATGCGTAGCCCGCTGATTGCTGCCGCCCTTGGCCTGTTTGTGTTGGCCGATGTGGCCCAGGCGCACACCCTGGTAGCCACCAGTAACATCATCGTTCGTGCCTCCCAGCGCAGCATCGATTTCACTTCCGATACCACCACGTCGATTCGCGATTCGAAAATCATCCGCGAAGCCCACGACGACGCCGCCAGTTTCGTCGCCAGCAACGGCGACATCCGTGGCGCGCACCTCGAAGCCGCCCTCAACACCTTGCGCACTCGTGTACCGGAAGCGCGCGACGCCAGTGATCAGGTACTCGCCGAAGCCATTCTCGCGCTGTGAAGTCCGTTGGCGCCTGGCTGCTGGCCGGGGCATTGTTGCTGCTCGGCAACAGCGCCCACGCCGGCCTGCAATTGCGGCTCAAGACCGAGGGTCTGAGCCCGGCTCAACAACAGGCCAGTCAGGCGCTGATCGATGAGGCGATGGCGAAACTGCCGCCGAGCTTCATCGAGCGGCTGGATCGGCGCATCGACGTCGGCTGGACCGACGACATGCCTGCCAACGCTTACGGGCAGGCGACGCTGGTGTCCGAGCTCGATCTGAATCGCAAACTGCTCGCCGGTCTAACCGATGGCAGCGCGGCGAAAGAGAAAACCAATCGCCCCCACGGCACTGTGCGCCAGGAACTGCTGGCCACAGTACTGCACGAAATCACGCATATCTACGACCGCGCGCGTTTATGGCCGAGCGCCGAGCGCACGTTGATCCAGCGCTGCACCCGACGCTTCAACAGCGCCGGGCTGATCGGTATTCCCGATGAGTGTCGCGGGCAGAACGGTCGCCGCTTCACCATCAGCGACGACCCGCGCCTGCTCGATCTGGCCGGGTGGCAACAGTACGTCGGCCGCCGTGGCGAGCGTGAACAACACAACCGCCAGATCGCCCGCAGCCCGGACCTCTACGAAATTTCCAGTCCCAAGGAGTTTGTCGCGGTCAACATGGAGTACTTCCTTCTCGACCCGAGCTACGCCTGCCGCCGCCCGGCGCTGTATCGCTACTACAAGGAACATTTCGGCTGGGCGCCGCCAGCGCAGGACACCTGCAGCAAGAGCTTCGCCTTTCTCAATGCGGGCAATGACTTCGCCAAGCAGCCTCTGGGGCAAGTCGATCCGGAACGGGTCTACGCTGTCGATTACCTGCTGGCCGAGGCCAATCAGAACTGGGTCAGCCGCTGGGGCCACAGCATGCTGCGCCTGGTGATCTGCGCCCCCGGTCGTCCGCGTGGCCCGGATTGCCGCCTCGACCTCGATCAGCACCTGGTGCTGTCCTATCGCGCTTTCGTTGGCGATGTGCAGCTGTCGAGCTGGGACGGACTGGTCGGCAAATACCCGTCACGGCTGTTCGTGTTGCCGCTGGCGCAAGTGATCGACGAATACACCAAGACCGAGCTGCGCAGTCTCGCTTCGGTGCCGCTGAAGCTGTCTCGCGAGGAAATCGAAGGCGTCGTCGAACATGCTGCCGAGATGCACTGGAGCTACGACGGCAACTATTTCTTCCTGTCCAACAACTGCGCGGTAGAAGGTTTGAAACTGTTGCGCAGCGGCAGCAATAACAGCCAACTGGTCGGCCTCGACAGCATCATGCCCAACGGCTTGCTGGAAGTGCTCAAGGGCCGTGGTCTGGCCGACACCAGTGTGCTCGACGATCCGAAAGAAGCGCTGCGTCTGGGTTACCGCTTCGACTCGTTCCGCGATCGTTATCAGGCGATGTTCGATGTGTTGAAGAAGCAGCTGCCGATCAAGCAGACCACTGTCGAAGACTGGCTGTCACTCAGCGCTGAGCAACGCCGCGAATGGTTCGACCGCGCCGACCTGCGCACCAGTGCCGCGCTGTTGCTGCTCGAGCAGGCCAGTTTCCGCCGGCAGTTGTTACTGGCGCAGGATGAGGTCAAGCAACGCTACCTCGGCGCCCGCGAGCTGGAAAACGGCGGCATGGACAAAGCCAATGCGACCTTGCAGGAGATCCTCGCCAACAGTGGCTTCCTCAGCCGCCCGGCGGAACTGCTCGACTCTAAAGGTTACGGACTGCCCCAGCCGAGCGAGTTTGGCCGACTGGAAGCGGAAAGCAGCCAGCGGCAGAAGAAGCTGCTGGCGCTGTCCGGCGACCTCGATACTGAAGTGCGCAAGCTGCTCGAACCCAAGCGCGCCGCCGAGATTGCCGCCAGCGAGGCCAACGTGAAGCAGATTGGCGAGCATTTGCGCAAACTGCACAAAGCTTCGGGCGGACTGCAATTACCCTGAGCACAAAAAAAGGCTTCAGAACGCCTGTTCTGAAGCCTTTTTGCTTTCCCCTGCGGTCTTAGACGCGAGCCTTGCGCACGCCTTGGGACAGCGCCGAACACAGACTCAACACGCCATCGATGGCCTGTTCAGGCGTATCGGCACTGGCGATGTGATCGATCAACGCCGAGCCCACCACCACACCGTCAGCCAGACGCGCGATGGCCGCGGCCTGCTCCGGTGTACGGATGCCGAAGCCAATGCTGATCGGCAGGTCGGTATGCCGACGCAGACGTGCAACCGCCTCTTCCACGTGCTCCAGAGTCGCTGCACCGGCGCCGGTGACACCTGCGACCGACACGTAGTAGACAAAACCGGAACTGCCGTTGAGCACACGCGGCAGACGCGCGTCGTCGGTGGTCGGCGTGGTCAGGCGGATGAAGTCCAGGCCAGCAGCCTGCGCCGGGTCGCACAGCTCTTCGTTGTGCTCTGGTGGCATGTCGACCACGATCAGGCCGTCAACGCCAGCCTCTTTGGCTTCGGCGATGAAACGCTCGACGCCGAATTTGTGGATCGGATTGAAGTAACCCATCAACACCAGCGGCGTGTCGCTGTTGCCTTCACGGAACTCGCGAACCATTTGCAGGGTTTTCGCCAGATTCTGTTTGGCGCCCAGTGCCCGGATATTAGCCAGCTGGATCGCCGGGCCATCGGCCATCGGATCGGTGAACGGCATGCCCAGCTCGATCACATCGGCACCTGCGGCAGGCAGGCCTTTGAGTATTGCCAGCGAAGTGTCGTAGTCAGGATCACCGGCAGTGACAAAGGTCACCAGCGCGGCGCGGTTCTGTTGCTTGAGGTCGGCAAAGCGGGTTTGCAGGCGGCTCATCAGTGTTTCTCCTGCTGCGACTGTTGCATATGGTGCATCACGGTTTGCATGTCCTTGTCGCCACGGCCCGAGAGGTTGACCACCATCAGGTGATCCTTCGGCAGCTTCGGTGCGCGCTTGAACACTTCGGCCAGGGCGTGGGCGCTTTCCAGGGCAGGGATGATCCCTTCCAGACGGCAGCATTTGTGGAACGCTTCAAGAGCTTCGTCGTCGGTTACCGAGGTGTACTGGACGCGGCCGATGTCGTGCAACCAGGCGTGTTCAGGGCCGATGCCCGGGTAATCGAGGCCGGCGGAAATCGAGTGGGCGTCGATGATCTGGCCATCGTCGTCCTGCAGCAGGAACGTGCGGTTACCGTGCAGCACGCCCGGCACCCCGCCGTTCAGGCTGGCCGCGTGCTTGCCGGTTTCGATGCCGTAACCGGCGGCTTCGACGCCGATGATCTCGACGCTCTTGTCATCGAGGAACGGGTGGAACAGGCCCATGGCGTTGGAACCGCCACCGATGCACGCCACCAGGCTGTCCGGCAGACGACCTTCCTGAGCTTGCAGTTGATCGCGGGTTTCCTTGCCGATGACGGCCTGGAAGTCGCGAACCATTGCTGGATACGGGTGCGGGCCGGCCACGGTGCCGATCAGGTAAAAGGTGTTGTCGACGTTGGTCACCCAGTCACGCAGGGCTTCGTTCATCGCATCTTTGAGAGTGCCGGTGCCGGCCACGACCGGAATGACTTCAGCGCCGAGCAGCTTCATGCGGAAGACGTTGGCCTGCTGACGTTCGATGTCGGTGGTGCCCATGTAGATCACGCAGTCCAGACCGAACCGCGCAGCGACGGTGGCCGTGGCCACGCCGTGCATGCCGGCGCCGGTTTCGGCGATGATGCGCTTCTTGCCCATGCGCCGCGCCAGCAGAATCTGGCCGATGCAGTTGTTGATCTTGTGCGCGCCGGTGTGGTTCAGCTCTTCGCGCTTGAGGTAGATCTTCGCGCCGCCGCAGAACTCGGTCAGGCGTTCGGCGAAATACAGCGGGCTCGGACGTCCGACGTAATCACGCTGGAAGTAGGCCAACTCTTCCTTGAATGCCGGATCTTCCTTGGCCGCTTCGTATTCGCGGGCCAGGTCGAGGATCAATGGCATCAGGGTTTCCGCTACATAACGGCCACCGAACGCACCGAACAGGCCGTTGGCGTCAGGGCCGTTACGCAGATCAGAGGTGTTCGAAGTCTGGGTCATGGGTCGCTCCAGGTGAATTCGGTCAGAAGACAATGACGATCACTCTACCCCTGACGTTGCAGGCTGAAAACCGATAAGATCGCCACAACCTGTCAGGAAAACTCACAGATACCATGAGCCATGACCTTCCCCCGCTGAATGCCTTGCGCGCCTTCGAGGCCACCGCCCGTCTGAACAGTGTGAGTCAGGCTGCCGAACAGCTGCACGTCACCCACGGCGCGGTCAGCCGCCAGCTCAAGGTGCTTGAAGAACATCTAGGGGTGAGCCTGTTCGTCAAGGACGGACGCGGCTTGAAACTCACAGATGCCGGAGCGCGTCTGCGCGATGCCAGCGCTGAGGCGTTCGATCGGTTGCGCAGTGTTTGCGCCGAACTTACGCAAAGCACAGCGAATGCGCCGTTCGTGCTGGGTTGTTCGGGGAGCCTGCTGGCGCGCTGGTTTATTCCGCGTCTGGGGCGGCTGAATGCCGATTTGCCTGATCTGCGCTTGCACCTGTCGGCCGGTGAAGGCGATCTCGATCCCCGGCGCCCGGGCCTTGATGCGTTGTTGCTGTTCGCCGAACCACCGTGGCCGGCCGATATGCAGGTCTATGAACTGGCGGCGGAACGCATCGGCCCCGTAATGAGCCCGTTGTATAGCGGTTATCAGAAGCTGCACACCGCTGTGGCCGCAGATCTTTTTGATGAGCCCTTGCTGCACACCACCTCTCGCCCACAAGCCTGGCCCAGTTGGGCGCAGCAAAACCACCTCAACACCAGGGCGTTGAAGCTCGGGCAAGGTTTTGAGCATTTGTATTATTTGCTGGAGGCGGCTGTTGCAGGTCTCGGCGTGGCAATCGCGCCGGAGCCGCTGGTAACCGAAGATCTGAAGGCGGGTCGCCTGGTTGCGCCGTGGGGCTTTTGCGAAACCCCGGCGCAACTGGCGTTGTGGCTACCCAAGCGCGCCGCAGACGGACGCGCCCGGCAACTGGCGCAATGGCTCAAAAACGAGCTGCGCCAGACTGATCACTCACCGCGCTTGAACAAAAAGTAGGCAGCGAGCAGACCGATTGCACCGACAGCCACGCCGGCTGTGGTCCATGGGTGTTCCTGCGCGTAGTCACGAGTGGCAATGCCGGTCTCGCGGGTTTTCACTTTGACTTCTTCGTACGCGTCGCTGAGCAGATGACGGGAATGTTTCAGCGCACTTTCGGCGTTGCTTTTCAGCGCCTTGAGGGTCTTGCGCGACTCGTCCGAAGCATCGTCTTTCAAGCTTTCCAACGATTTGAGCAGACTCTCGATCTCGGCTTCCATGCTTTGCAACGAGGCTTTACGTAAAGAGGTGTTGGCCATGGTGGCTCTCCTGCATTGGTGATGAGTGGCGTGTGTTGGTTGGGACTTCAGCATGTCGAGAAAGTGCAGAAATTCTGAACTTCGGCAGCGCAGCGGCGCCGAAATCATCAGTGCAATTGCCTGCTAGGCTCAATTTCACACGCCATTCCAACCCAAGGAGAACGCCATGAGTGACCATCACACGTACAAGAAAGTCGAGCTGGTCGGCTCGTCCACCACCAGCATCGAAGACGCCATCAACAATGCACTGGCCGAGGCGAACAAGACCCTGCGCAATCTGGAATGGTTTGAAGTGACCGAAACCCGTGGCCACATCGAAAATGGCCAGGTAGCGCACTTTCAGGTCACGCTGAAAGTCGGCTTCAAGATTGCCGCCAGCTGAGTTTGAGCTAGTCTTCTGAACTTGCGCGCTGGCCGAGTGCCATAGGGAATGGCAAAGCGCTACAAGGTGAGCGCATCGGGTGGATGACTCGATGCCCGCCTCTTTCAATCCGACCAGGGAGTGCGACCGATGAAGAAGTTCATGTTGGCAGTAGGTTTGTTGAGCCTTGCGGGTGGTGCGTTTGCAGCCGGCAAGCCATGTGAAGAGCTGAAAAGCGAAATCGCCGCGAAGCTCGACGCCAAAGGCGTCTCCGGTTATTCACTGGAGGTTGTCGACAAGGGTGCGGCGACTGATGGTGACGTCGTCGGCAGTTGCGAAGGCGGCAGCAAGGACATCGTCTACAAGCGCGGTTGATTGCGCCTGAAATACAAAAGCCGACGCGGATGCGTCGGCTTTTTTATGGACGATGATTTTCCGGGCAGGAGCTGCAGCATGCTGCGATCTCTTGATCTTGATTTCAAATCAAGATCAAGAGATCGCAGCCTCGTTTTACTCGACAGCTCCTACAAGGGTTCGCGTTATCCCTTCATGACTTGCGCAAGCAGTTCGTAGGAATGGATGCGATCGGCGTGTTCGTAAAGATCACTGGTGAAAATCAGCTCGTCCGCCTGGGTCTGCTCGATCAGCACCTCAAGCTTGGCGCGGATCTTCTGCGGGCCGCCGACCATGGCGAGGCCGAGGAAATCGCCCACCGCTTCACGTTCATGGGGCAGCCACAGGCCATCCATGGTTTTCACCGGTGGACGCTGCACCAGGCTCTGGCCACGCATCAGCGCAAGAATGCGCTGATACACCGACGTCGCCAGGTAATCGGCTTGCTCATCGGTATCCGCTGCCACCAGCGGCACGCCGAGCATCACGTACGGCTTGTCGAGCACCGCCGACGGTTTGAAGTGATTGCGGTAGATACGGATCGCCTCGTGCATGAAGCGCGGCGCGAAGTGCGAGGCGAAGGCGTAGGGCAAGCCGCGCTCACCCGCCAATTGCGCGCTGAACAGACTTGAGCCGAGCAGCCAGATCGGCACGTTGGTGCCGGTGCCGGGCATGGCGATCACGCGTTGCTCCGGGGTGCGCGGGCCGAGGTAGCGCATCAGTTCGGCAACGTCGTCAGGGAAGTCGTCAGCGCTGCCCGAGCGCTCACGGCGCAAGGCGCGGGCGGTCATCTGGTCAGAGCCGGGCGCGCGGCCCAGACCCAGGTCGATGCGTCCCGGGTACAGGCTCTCGAGGGTGCCGAACTGCTCGGCAATCACCAGCGGCGCATGGTTGGGCAGCATCACCCCGCCGGAACCGACGCGGATCGTCGACGTGCCTCCGGCCAGATAGCCGAGCAACACCGAAGTGGCCGAACTGGCGATGCCGTCCATGTTGTGGTGTTCGGCGACCCAGAAGCGCGTGTAGCCGAATTTCTCGGCATGTTGCGCCAGGTCCAGCGAGTTGCGCAGCGATTGCGCCGCGCTGCCGTTTTCGCGCACCGGCACCAGGTCGAGGGTGGAAAATTTAACGTCGGACAGTTTTTTCATGAACCTGCATCTCCGGGTGGGGAGGCAGGTTTTTCTTGCGAACGAAAACCTGCCAAATCCATAAGCGTGTTTTATGGAATGAGGGCATATACCCGAGATTCAATAGCAGCGACGAAATTTCCTACTAAAAAAGTCAACGATTCAGCCAGGCTGAACTTTGTTCCGCCGTCTATCCTCAGAAGCCTTGCTAGTAAAAACCGCGACGGCGCGGCGTTCCGCGCCATATTTGAGGAGGCAGAAATGGCTATCGTGAAAAAGGCATCGGCGCATTGGGAAGGCGATCTGAAAACCGGTCTCGGCTCGATCTCCACCGAAACCGGCGTACTGCGCGAAGCGCCGTACGGCTTCAAGGCGCGCTTTGAAGGCGGTAAAGGCACCAACCCGGAAGAACTGATCGGCGCGGCCCATGCCGGCTGCTTCTCCATGGCGTTTTCGATGATTCTCGGCGATGCCGGCCTGAAGGCAGACAGCATCGACACCAACGCCGAAGTCACCCTCGATCAGGTTGACGGCGGCTTCGCGATCACTGCGGTGAAGCTGATTCTCAAGGCGAAGATCCCGGGCGCAACTCAGCAGCAGTTTGAAGAGTTGAGCAACAAGGCCAAGGAAGGGTGCCCGGTTTCCAAGGTGCTGAATGCGAAGATCACCCTCGAGGCTTCGCTCGTCAGCTGATTCGGCGTTTGCCGGGCTGACGCTTTCGCGAGCAGGCTCGCTCCCACAGGGGATTGGTGCACGTCGCAGATCCAGTGTGGGAGCGAGCCTGCTCGCGAAGGCAGTCTCGAAACCTGCTCAGCGGCCGGCAATTAATACAAGGTGTGAGCAAAGTCAGAACCCGCTCTGCAGAAGTGTGGTCGAATAATCGACAGCAGCTTCAGCGCACGCCCGTGCGCGCTGCCTCAAGGAGCTTCATCGATGAAACGTATTGGCTTGGCGATCCTTTGCAGTGCACTGGCCACATCCGCTTTCGCAGCCCCCAAGGACTGCGAAGAGCTCAAAAAAGAAATCGAGGTCAAAATTCAGGCGAAAGCGGTCCCAACGTACACCCTGGAAATCATCACGGCAGAAGAGGCGAAGCAGCACGACTCGGCCATGATCGTCGGTTCTTGCGAGAACGGCACCAAGCGCATCATCTATCAGAAGAACGACAGCTGAAGCGCTAGATGATGCAGTGGAACTCGCGGTCTTCAGCAACGATCTCGCGCTTGGCATTGTACAAACGCGCGCTGGGCGTGAATGCCAACGAACGTCCTTCCAGCAGATAGCGCTGGCCGGCTTCGAAGTGGTCGTAGCGGATCGTCAGATAACACAAACGCTCGACCGGGCCGGTGAGCAGACTGCCACCGCCGCCAAACACTTCGAAGTCGAAACGCACCCGCAACTCATGGCTACCGGGCGTCACCTGGAAGAAACGCCCGTCGTTCAAGCGCTGGTTGTCGAGACGCTCGGCCATCAGCAACTTGCCGCCGGGGCTTGGCGTGGAGAAGTCGACCCAAGCCATGTGCGGATCAACCGGTGGCAATGGCGTCTGGCATCCGGCGACGAGACCGACAACGAGCAACAGCAGCAAGGTACGCATGATGGATATCCGCAGATTCGAATAGCCAGCATAGCGCCGATCAACTGCTCTGACAGCCCGCCGGTGTGCCCTGACCGACTACCTTGCGCTGTTCGTCATAAAGCTTGGCCCAAGGCCGGAAGCCGATGCTGCCCGCCTGCAGCTGATAGCGCTGGCCGGCGTTGAAGTCCTTGAATTTCACACTCATCTGGCAATCGCGCCACAGCGGTTCGGCATTCGGGCCGATATTGGTGGCCTCGACCGGGAATTGATAGCGCACCTTCAGCTCATGGCTGCCGGGCTGCACTTCGAAATAACGTTTGTCGACAGCCTGTGTGGCATCGACTTGTACGGCTTGCAGCGCCGTGTCGTGTTGGCGAGCGTCAAGATCGATCCAGGCTTGCGAAGGGTCGGGGTCGGGCATTCCGAATCCGGCACAACCGGCCAGCGTCAGCAGGCCTCCTGTCAGCATCAACATGCGCATAGCGGTGCTCCTTGAGGCGGGATAGTCTTGGGGCAGACTTTCCGGGGAATTTCTTATTTTGATCAGGCCGTTTTCCAGCCTTGGGTTACTTGATCGCGTTTTTCCGATTTTGTTTCCGGGTGTGTTGTTTTTGTTGCTCAACGGTTGCGCCAGCGTCAGCTACTACAGCCAGTTGGCCAGCGGACAATTGCAATTGCTGCGCGCGCGCGAGCCTGTTGAGAAGGTCATTGCCGACCCAAGCCGCGACGCCAGATTGCGCGCGCATCTGACCCAATCGCAAAAGGCCCGCTCGTTCGCCAGTGAGCATCTGCACCTGCCGGACAACCGGAGCTATCGGCTGTACGCCGACATCGGTCGCCCATTCGTGGTGTGGAACGTGTTCGCCACCGCAGAGTTTTCCCTGACGCCACAGAATCACTGCTTCCCGATTGCCGGCTGCGTGGCCTATCGCGGCTACTACAGCCAGAGCGCGGCCCGTGGCGAAGCGGCGCTTCAACGTCTGCAGGGCATGGACGTGTCGATCGGCGGGGTCGAGGCGTACTCGACGCTCGGTTGGTTCAATGACCCGATCCTCAACTCGATGATGGGCTGGGGCGATGAGCGTCTGGCCACACTGATCTTTCATGAACTGGCGCATCAGCGTTTCTATGTGAAGGACGACACTGAGTTCAACGAGTCATTCGCGACGTTTGTCGAGCAGGAAGGCACGCGGCAGTGGCGCGCATTTCGCGGGCTGCCGGCGGAGTCGGATGCCAGGCTCAAGCAGCGTGACCAGTTCATCGGTCTGGTACTCGACACGCGCTCACGACTGGAGACGCTGTATGCGCAGCCGCTGTCGGTTGAGCAGATGCGTGAGCGCAAAGCAGCTGAATTCGAGCGCTTGCGCCGGGAGTATCGGGTCATGCGCGACAGTCAGTGGGCCGGGGATAAGCGCTATGACGCCTGGGTCAATGCGCCACTGAACAACGCGCGGTTGTTGCCGTTCGGGCTGTATGACCAGTGGGTGCCGGCGTTTGCGGCGGTGTTCAGGCAAGTAGATGGGGATTGGCTGAGGTTTTATGCCGAGGTCGAGCGGTTGGGACGGTTGCCGGTTGATGAGCGCAAGGCGGCTTTGAGGGCCTTGGCAGTTCCTGAGTCCTCCAGCGGCTGAACGGGCCTCATCGCTGGCTTGCCGGCGATAACCATCTGCTCAGCGCTGCAAAAACGCCTGATGCAACTCGTCCAAGGTTTCAAAGTGATAAGCCGGCGCCTCGGCATTCAGTTCTTCAAAACTGCCGAACCCATAGCCCACCGCCGCCGCATCCAGGCCATTGCTGCGCGCGCCGATCAGGTCGTGCTTGCGATCGCCGATCATCAGGGTCTGCGCCGGGTCCAGGCGTTCTTCCTCAAGCAAGTGCGCAATCAACTCAACCTTGTTGGTCCGCGTGCCGTCCAGCTCGCTGCCGTAGATCACCTTGAAGTGGCGGGCGAAGTCGAAGTGCCGGGCGATCTCGCGGGCGAACACCCACGGTTTGGAGGTGGCGATGTACAACTGCCGCCCCTGCCCGCTCAAGGTCTCCAGCAACGGCGTGACCCCGTCGAACACCCGATTCTCATAGAGGCCGGTGACCTTGAAGCGCTCGCGATAGAAATTCACCGCTTCCCAGGCCCTGGCCTCGTCGAAGTCGTAGAACTGCATGAACGCTTGCAGCAGCGGCGGGCCGATGAAGTGTTCCAGTTTGCTCAGGTCCGGTTCGTCGATGCCGAGATTGGCCAAGGCAAATTGAATTGAGCGGGTGATGCCCTCACGCGGGTCGGTCAGGGTGCCATCGAGGTCGAACAGTACGGTCTGGTAATGCATGAGAGTTCCTGAGCTGGTGTAGGGCAATTCAGAGCTGGTCGTAGCATTCGGCCAGATGCAGGTCCTTGAGCTTGACGTAGTTCGCCGCGCTGTACGTAAAGAAGGCGTTTTCCTTATCGGTCAGCGGGCGCACTTGCTTGACCGGGCTGCCGACATACAGGAAGCCGCTCTGCAGGCGCTTGCCCGGCGGCACCAGGCTGCCGGCGCCGATGATCACATCGTCCTCGACCACGGCGCCGTCCATGACGATGCTGCCCATGCCGATCAATACGCGGCTGCCAACGGTGCAGCCGTGCAGCATGACCTTGTGGGCGATGGTCACGTCATCGCCGATCAGCAATGGAAAACCGTCCGGGTTGAATGGGCCGGCGTGGGTGATGTGCAGCACGCAGCCATCCTGCACGCTGGTGCGCGCACCGATGCGGATGCGGTGCATGTCGCCACGGATCACCGTCAGCGGCCAGACCGAGCTGTCTGTGCCAATTTCGACGTCGCCGATCACCACCGCCGAACCGTCGACGAATGCGCCGTTGCTCAGGCGGGGGGTGTGATTCTGGTATTTGCGAAGGGACACGATTAGTTCTCTCTCTGTCGCCGATAGCTGCGGTGAGTGTCGATTGTAATTAAGATGGGCGCATGTTTCTTCCAGCCAAGGTGCCAACCGTGAGCGTGAACAACCCTCTTTTGCAGTCCTACGACCTGCCGCCGTTCTCCACGATCCGTGCCGAACACGTCCTGCCCGCCATCGAAACCATCCTCGCGGACAACCGCGCCGCCATCGCCGAAATCCTCAAGACCCAGGGCAAGAACCCGACCTGGGCCGGTCTGGTGCTGGCGATGGACGAACTCAACGATCGCCTCGGTGCGGCGTGGAGCCCGGTCAGCCATCTTAACGCCGTGTGCAACAGCGCCGAACTGCGTGAAGCTTACGAGTCGTGCCTGCCGGCCCTGAGCGCCTACTCCACCGAGATGGGCCAGAACCGCGAACTGTTCCAGGCGTATGAAGCGTTGGCCAACAGTCCGGAAGCTGCCAGTTTCGACGTCGCGCAAAAGACCATTCTGGAACACGCCCTGCGCGATTTCCGTCTGTCGGGTATCGATCTGCCGGAAGCCGAGCAGAAACGTTACGCCGAAGTGCAGAGCAAACTGTCCGAGCTCGGCAGCCGCTTCTCCAACCAACTACTCGACGCCACCCAGGCGTGGACCAAGCACATCACCGACGAAGCCGCCCTCGCCGGTCTGACCGATTCGGCCAAGGCACAGATGGCTGCCGCAGCCCAGGCCAAAGGCCTCGACGGCTGGCTGATCACCCTGGAATTCCCCAGCTATTACGCGGTGATGACCTACGCGCAAGACCGAGCGCTACGCGAAGAAGTCTACGCCGCCTACTGCACCCGCGCCTCGGACCAAGGCCCGAATGCCGGGCAGAACGACAACGGCCCGGTGATGGAAGAGATCCTCGACCTGCGTCAGGAACTGGCCCGACTGCTGGGTTTCGCCAGTTTCGCCGAGCTGAGCCTGGCGACGAAAATGGCCGAATCCAGCGATCAGGTGCTGAGCTTCCTGCGCGATCTGGCCCAACGCAGCAAGCCGTTCGCCGCGCAGGATCTGCAACAGCTGCGCGCTTACGCCGCCGAACAGGGCTGCGCCGATCTGCAAAGCTGGGACAGCGGTTTCTACGGTGAAAAACTTCGCGAGCAGCGTTACAGCGTCGCCCAGGAAACCCTGCGAGCCTACTTCCCGATCGACAAAGTCCTCAGCGGCCTGTTCGCCATCGTCCAGCGTTTGTACGGCATCGAGATCGCCGAGCAGAAAGGCTTCGACACCTGGCATCCGGACGTCCGCCTGTTCGAGATCAAGGAAAACGGTCAGCACGTCGGCCGCTTCTTTTTCGACTTGTATGCCCGCGCCAACAAGCGTGGCGGCGCATGGATGGATGGCGCCCGCGACCGTCGTCGCACCGTCGACGGTGTGCTGCAAAGCCCAGTCGCCAATCTGGTATGCAACTTCACCCCGGCCGACAGCGGCAAGCCTGCGCTGCTGACCCACGATGAAGTGACCACCCTGTTCCACGAGTTCGGCCACGGCCTGCATCACCTGCTGACCCGCGTCGAACACGCTGGCGTATCCGGCATCAACGGCGTGGCCTGGGACGCGGTCGAGCTGCCGAGCCAGTTCATGGAAAACTGGTGCTGGGAGCCGGAAGGCCTGGCGCTGATCTCCGGCCACTACGAGACCGGCGAGCCACTGCCGCAGGACCTGCTGGAAAAAATGCTCGCGGCGAAGAATTTCCAGTCCGGGCTGATGATGGTGCGTCAGCTGGAATTTTCGCTGTTCGACTTCGAACTGCACGCCACCCACGGCGATGGCCGCAGCGTGGCGCAAGTGCTCGAGGGCGTGCGTGACGAAGTGTCGGTGATGCGTCCACCGGCTTACAACCGCTTCCCCAACAGCTTTGCGCACATTTTCGCCGGCGGTTACGCAGCGGGTTACTACAGCTACAAGTGGGCTGAAGTGCTGTCCGCCGATGCCTTTTCGAAATTCGAGGAAGACGGCGTGCTTAACGCTGAAACCGGTCGGGCGTTCCGCGAGGCGATTCTGGCGCGCGGCGGCTCGCAGGCACCGATGGTGCTGTTCGTCGACTTCCGTGGCCGTGAGCCGTCGATCGATGCGCTGCTTCGCCACAGCGGCCTGAGTGAGGACGCGGCAGCATGAGCGACGGCCCTGTGATCACCAAGAAGCGCTTTATCGCCGGGGCGGTCTGCCCGGCGTGCAGCGAGCCGGACAAGTTGATGATGTGGAACGAAGACGGCGTGCCGCACCGCGAATGCGTGGCTTGCGGCTACTCCGACACCCTCAACGAGCAGGGCCTGTCGGTGCCCAAAGAACTGGGCACGCGGGTCAATACCAGTGCGCTGAAGCCTGCCGCCGACAAAAAGGTCCAGGCCGTGCAGTTCTTCCCCAACCCCAAGTTGAAGAAAAAGCCCGACGAGCAACAGTGACAACTACCGCCACCTGCCGATGATCGTCGTCAGGTGGCGGTAACTATCTACCACCTCGCCCCCGCGCTTCGTGATTAGGCTGGTCAATCCAGCCCTCACTCACGGAAGACGCCATGCCTGACACCAACCCACTCCTGCAACAATGGCAGTTGCCGCCCTGGTCGGCGATACGCGCCGAACATCTGCTGCCGGCAGTCGAGCGCATCGTTGCCGACAACCTGCTGATCATCGAAAACGTCATCGCCACTCAGGTTGATCATCCCAACTGGGACGACGTGGTCATTGCCATTGATGAAGCCGATGCACGCCTGAATGAAACCATGGCGATTATCGAATTCCTCTCGGTCAGGCATGCCGATGATCCCCAGTGGTTGGCGCAGGAAGCGCTCAGCACCCACGCTGCACAGCATCACAAGGCTGCGAAGGCCGGCAATCGACAGTTGCTCCAGGTTTATCAACGATTGGCACAGAGCTCCATAGCCGCCAACTTCAGTGATGCACGCAAAGCCTCGCTGGCGAAAATCCTGCGCAGGTTTCACTTGGCCGGCAGCGAATTGTCGAGTGCGCAGCGCAAGGATCTGACGCGATTGAACGGCGAAATCGATCTGCTGGAAAAGCGCTACATGAGCAATCTCAGATCGGTCAACGCTGCATGGAGCAAGGACATCGACGATGCAGCGCTGTTGGCGGGACTGCCGGCCGAAACGCAGGCGCATCTGGCCGCCAATGCCAAAAATGCCGGCCTGTCCGGGTGGCGGCTGACACTCGATCAGAACACTTACGATCAGGTCATGAAGCGGGCGCGGCACCGCGGTTTACGTGAAGAGTGTTTCAAAGCCTGGTGCACCCGCGCTTCGGATCAGGGGCCATACGCCGGCCGCTTCGACAACGGACCGGTGCTGCACAAGCTGCTGGCGGCGCGTCATGCCAAAGCCCGGCTGTTGGGTTTCGACAACTTCGCTCAGCTGCGACTGCTCGACCGCATGGCCGTGGATACTGACCAGGTCCGCCGTTTTCTGCAGCAGCAGATCGCCCTCAATGCAGCGGCGCTTGCGCGCGAAACCGATGACCTGCAAGCCTCTGCACGCCAGTACGGTATTGATCAGATAGAAGCGTGGGATCACGACTTCCTCGCCGAGCAATTGCGCCTGAAGCAATTGGACGGCGAGGAGCAGGACCTGCGCCTGTTTTTTCCGCTGGACGCCATACTGCAGAGCCTGTGCCGCTTCAGTGAGCACATGTTCGGCATCAGGATCAGCGAAAATATTCGCCTGGAGACTTTCAACGAAAACGTGCGCCTGTTCGAAGTCAGCGAGCATGAGCAAGCGGTCGGCTTCATCTACATCGACCCGTTCCACCGCGCCGCTGGCGCCGACTACGCCTGGACAGGTGTACTGCGCAACCGACGGATCAATGCGGAAGGCCGGCCATCAATGCCGATAGCCTCGCTTCAATGCAATTACACGGCCGCCGCCGACGGGCTGAATCTGCTGGCACATCAGGATCTGCGCGTGCTGCTGCACGAATTCGGCCATTGCCTGCATCACGTGCTGACACGTTCGCCGCACTACAACCTGTCCGGCATTTCGCATCTGAGCCGCGACGCTGCCGAGTTTGTCGGGCAGCTGTTCGAGAAATGGGCGCTATCCGGGCAATTCCTGCGCTGGCTGGGTACGCATCATCAGAGCGGTGAGCGCCTGTCGGAAACGCAGGCCGACGCCGCGTTTTCCACCACCGACATCCAGCGCAGCCGAGAGACGGCGATGCTGCTGCTGAGCGCGCTGTTCGACTTCGAACTGCATCGCAGTCACGGCGACGGTCGCACTGTTCAGCAAGTGATGGCGGATGTGCAAAGCGAATTCCCGGGCCTGCATATTCCAGCCTACTGCCGCTTCGCCAACAGCTGCGATTATCTGGTCACCGGTTACGAGGCTTCGCTGTACGCCTACAAATGGTCGGGTGTGCTCGCGAGCGAGGCATTCAAACGCTTCGAACGTGAAGGCCTGTTCAACGAACAGACGGGCCGGGACATGCGCGAACACCTGCTCTCGGGTGACAGGCAGGCACTGCCCGCCGCACTGCAAGCCTTTCTCGGAAAACCGATCGACAGCGCACTGTTTCCTGCGCCAGCCGATTGAGCTGATCAACGCTGTACGTGCGCCGAGTCGAACCAGTTCTTCATCGAACACATGGCGAATGCACTGGTGCTGCATTCGCCATTGATCAGGGCTTCGTGCAACCGATCGACATCGGCCTGCATCACGTAACGCACGCTGTCGTGGAAATGCTGACTGTCACCAAAACCGCCCTCGGTCATCTCCTTGAGCGCCTGCTCTTTGCTCCAGCCCTGCACCACCACGCGGTACATCGCCGCCATCAGACCGGTGCGGTCAGAGCCGTGCTTGCAGTGCATGAGCACCGGGCCGTCGGCTTCGGCGGACTGAATCGCGCGCAGAGCCTTGAGCACATCGCTGTCGTCGACGTGGTTGGTGCGATACGGCAGCTGCACTTGCTTGATGCCCGACGCGAAGAGCCAGTCGCTATCAGCATCAGGCAGGAAGTTGATTACGGTGACGACATGCAGATCGTTCAACAGCGGCACCGCGCTGCGGCTGGGCAAGGCGCTGCGATACAGCGTCGGTGACATGCGGAACAGGTTGAACTGCGCCTCGACCGGTTGCGCCCACTCGGACGGGCGAGATGGCGTGGCGTCGGCCGCCCGGGCGGCAATGCCATGCAACAGGGCAACAAGCGAAAAACATAACGCGGGGAAAAAGCGCACTCGAGACATGCTGGGCTGACCGTTTCGGCAATCTTCATGGGACGAATTGCAGCTTCGCTTTTGAGCGGTCAACGCGCCGTGAGCCGGTCGTCAAAGAAACGTGAATCGTCGCTTCGCCGGGCTTTTTTCCGTGCAAACGGTTTTTCTTGATGCTTAGCCTGCTACCATTTGTCACATGATGTTGCAGACGTAGCGCCCTTTTTCGGGACAGACCCTCGTCATCGCGACGCAAAATTCCTCGAGCTGCTCGCAGAAGCGGCTGACTTCTATGCCTGATGAGGTGCCCCCCATGTCTGATCAAGATCGAGACAACCCGCGGCGTGAGTTCTTGCGCAAATCCCTGACCCTGATTCCGGTGGTCACGCTTGCCGGTACCGGCCTGGGCAGCAGCGTGCTGCAAGCCGCACCTGAAAGCACACCGGCGCCGGTCGCAGCAAAACCGGCCGCTGCTGGCGCCGGTGAGTATCAGCCGAGCTTTTTCACCGCTGAAGAATGGGCATTCATCAATGCCGCCGTCGCCCAGTTGATCCCCAACGACGCGCAAGGCCCGGGCGCGCTTGAAGCCGGCGTGCCGGAATACATCGACCGCCAGATGAACACCCCGTACGCCGCCGGTGCCCTGTGGTACATGCAAGGCCCGTTCAATGCCGACGCTGCGCCGGAGATGGGCTGGCAGAGCAAACTGGTGCCTAAAGACATCTATCGCCTCGGCATCGCCGCCACGGATCAGTGGGTAAAAGGTCTGAGCGGTAAAACATTTGCCGAGCAAGACAGCGCTACCCGAGACGATTTGCTCAAGCAACTCGAAGCCGGCAAGCCGCAGTTCGATGCGGTGCCGGCGAAGATTTTCTTCAATCTGCTGCTGCAAAACACCAAGGAAGGTTTCTTCTGCGACCCGATCCACGGTGGCAATAAAGGCATGGTCGGCTGGACCATGATCGGTTTCCCCGGCGCCCGCGCCGATTTCATGGATTGGGTGGAACGCAACGAGCAATACCCCTTCCCGGCAGTGTCGATTCGCGGCGAGAGGGCGTAAGCATGGCAACGGTATTGAAGAAGGTTGATGCAGTCATCGTCGGTTTCGGCTGGACAGGCGCCATCATGGCCAAAGAGCTGACCGAAGCGGGTCTGAACGTGCTGGCGCTGGAGCGCGGGCCGATGCAGGACACCTACCCCGACGGCAACTATCCGCAGGTGATCGACGAACTCACCTACAGCGTGCGGAAAAAGCTCTTTCAGGACATCTCCAAAGAGACGGTGACCATTCGCCACAGCGTCAATGATATCGCCCTGCCCAACCGCCAGTTGGGCGCGTTCCTGCCGGGGAATGGCGTCGGTGGCGCCGGACTGCATTGGTCGGGCGTGCACTTTCGTGTCGACCCGATCGAGTTGCGCATGCGCAGCCACTACGAAGAACGCTACGGCAAAAGCTTCATCCCCAAAGACATGACCATTCAGGATTTCGGCGTCAGCTATGAAGAGCTGGAACCGTTTTTCGACTTCGCGGAAAAAGTCTTCGGCACCTCCGGCCAGGCCTGGACCGTGAAAGGCCAATTGGTCGGTCAGGGCAAGGGCGGCAACCCCTACGCGCCGGACCGTTCCAACCCGTTCCCGCTTGAAGCGCAGAAGAACACCGTATCCGCACAGCTGTTTGGTAAAGCGGCTACAGAGGTGGGCTACAAACCCTACAACCTGCCTTCGGCAAATACCTCTGGGCCGTACACCAATCCCTACGGCGCACAAATGGGGCCGTGCAACTTTTGCGGATTCTGCAGCGGCTACGTCTGCTACATGTATTCCAAGGCCTCGCCGAACGTGAACATTCTGCCGGCGCTCAAGCCCCTGCCGAATTTCGAACTGCGGCCCAACTCCCATGTGCTGCGGGTCAATCTCGACAGCAGTAAGTCGAAAGCCACCGGCGTCACCTACATTGACGGCCAGGGCCGCGAGATCGAGCAGCCGGCGGACCTGGTGATCCTCGGCGCGTTCCAGCTGCACAACGTGCGTCTGATGCTGCTCTCCGGGATCGGCAAACCCTACGACGCGATCAGCGGCGAAGGCGTGGTCGGGCGTAACTTCGCCTACCAGAATATGGCGACCATCAAGGCCTTCTTCGACAAGGACACCCACACCAACAACTTCATCGGCGCTGGCGGCAACGGCGTGGCGGTGGACGATTTCAACGCCGATAACTTCGATCACGGCCCGCACGGCTTTGTCGGTGGCTCGCCGATGTGGGTCAACCAGGCTGGCAGTCGACCGATTGCCGGCACCTCGAACCCGCCGGGCACGCCGGCCTGGGGCAGCGCGTGGAAACGCGCCACCGCCGATTACTACACCCACCAGGTGTCGATGGACGCCCACGGCGCGCACCAGTCCTACCGTGGCAACTACCTCGATCTCGATCCGGTGTACCGCGATGCCTACGGCCTGCCGCTGCTGCGCATGACCTTCGACTGGCAGGAAAACGACATCAAGATGAACCGCTTCATGGTCGAGAAAATGGGCAAGATCGCCCAAGCCATGGGCCCGAAAGCCATTGCGGTGATCGGCAAGCAGGTCGGCGACCACTTCAACACCGCCTCGTACCAGACCACCCACCTCAACGGTGGCGCAATCATGGGTACCGATCCGAAGACCAGCGCGCTGAACCGCTATTTGCAGAGCTGGGACGTGCACAACGTGTTCGTCCCGGGCGCCTCGGCGTTCCCGCAGGGCCTGGGCTACAACCCGACCGGACTGGTGGCGGCGCTGACCTACTGGTCGGCAAAAGCGATCCGCGAGCAATACCTGAAAAACCCCGGCCCGCTGGTGCAGGCTTAAGGAGCGATGACCATGAAAACTTTCGTTATCGCCACCCTCGCCCTGCTCGGCAGCACTGCAATTTATGCGGCCGATGTTGATCAAAATCTGATCAAGCAAGGTGAATACCTCGCCCGCGCCGGTGACTGCGTGGCCTGTCACACCGCCAAGGGCGGCAAGCCGTTCGCCGGCGGCCTGCCGATGGAGACGCCAATCGGCACGATCTACTCGACCAACATCACCCCGGATAAAACCGGCCTGGGCGATTACAGCTTCGAGGACTTCGACCAGGCCGTGCGCCACGGTGTGGCCAAAAACGGCAGCACGTTGTACCCGGCAATGCCTTATCCGTCCTACGCGCGGGTCAACCAGGCCGATATGCAAGCGCTGTATGCGTATTTCATGCACGGCGTCGAACCGGTGGCGCAGGAGAACAAGGCCAGCGACATTCCGTGGCCGTTGAGCATGCGCTGGCCGTTGATGGGCTGGCGCTGGCTGTTCGCGCCGAAGGTCGAGGATTATCAGGCCACGTCGGCCGATCCGGTGATCGATCGTGGCGCATACCTGGTCGAAGGCCTCGGCCACTGCGGCGCCTGTCACACCCCGCGTGCGCTGACCATGCAGGAAAAATCCCTGAGCGCGGCGGACGGCAGCGAATTCCTCGCCGGCAGTGCGCCGCTGGAAGGCTGGATCGCCAAGAGCCTGCGCGGCGATCACAAGGATGGCCTCGGCAGCTGGAGCGAAGAACAACTGGTGCAGTTCCTCAAGACCGGGCGCAGTGATCGCAGCGCAGTGTTCGGCGGCATGAGCGATGTGGTCACCCACAGCATGCAGTACATGAGCGACGCCGACCTCACCGCGATTGCCCGCTATCTCAAATCACTGCCGGCCAATGAACCGGCGGATCAGCCGCATCAGTACGACGAGAAAGTGGCCAAAGCGCTATGGAACGGTGACGACAGCCAACGCGGCGCGTCGGTGTACATCGATAACTGCGCGGCCTGCCACCGTACCGATGGTCATGGCTACACCCGGGTGTTCCCGGCGCTGGCGGGCAATCCGGTGCTGCAGACGGATGACCCGACCTCGCTGATTCATATCGTGCTCAAGGGCGGGACTTTGCCGGCAACACACACCGCGCCATCGACCTTCACCATGCCCGGTTTCGCCTGGCGCCTGTCGGATCAGGAAGTCGCGGATGTGGTGAGTTTCATTCGTGGCAGCTGGGGCAACAAGGGTGCGCCGGTGAAAGCTGCCGATGTTGCCGAGTTGCGTACGGAGGATATGAAGCAGACCTCCGGTGACGATCTGGGCCAAGTGACGCAACACAACTGACCACTCGCCCGACGGCACTAGCCAGATGAGGATCGCCCCGATACTGTGCGCATATACAGTATCGGGGCGTTTTCATGTCTACTCCATTGCCACCTCGCGGTCGCGGCACCGCAACCAACCCGCACAACCGCTTTGCGCCGATTCGTTCGGTGGCCGAGGACGATGGCTGGTATCAGGAAGTGCCAGAGACGCAAAACACCGAAGTGATTATCGAGAAGGCCAAATCGATCATCAGCCGCAACACCTCGCCGGATCTGCCCTTCGACCGTTCGGTAAATCCCTATCGCGGCTGCGAACACGGCTGCATCTATTGCTATGCACGGCCCAGCCACGCCTACTGGGACATGTCGCCGGGCCTGGATTTCGAAACCCGGCTGATAGCCAAGACCAATGCCGCCCAGGTCCTCGAGGAACAACTGAGCAAACCCGGCTATCAATGTGCGCCGATCAATCTTGGTTCCAACACCGACCCGTATCAGCCCATCGAGCGCGAATACAAAATCACCCGTCAGACCCTGGAAGTGCTGCTGCGCTATCGCCACCCGGTGACCATCGTCACCAAAGGTTCGCTGATTCTGCGCGATCTCGATTTGCTCACGGAGCTGGCGCAGCAACGGCTGGTAACGGTGATGATCAGCCTGACCACGCTGGATGATGAACTCAAACGCATCCTCGAACCGCGCGCCGCTGCGCCCAAGGCACGCCTGCGCGCAATTCGGGTCATGCGTGAAGCAGGCATTCCGGTCGGCGTGCTATGTTCGCCGATGATTCCGATGATCAATGACCGCGAAATCGAAAGCCTGCTCACCGAGGCCCATGCTGCCGGTGCGCAAAGCGCCGCCTACATGATGTTGCGCCTGCCGCTGGAAGTGGCGCCGCTGTTCGAGGAGTGGTTGCAGGCGCACTATCCGCAACGTGCCGCCCATGTGCTCAGCCTGATCCGCCAGAGTCGCGGCGGTGAACTCTACGACAGTCGATTCGGCGCGCGGATGCGCGGTGAAGGGCCGTTTGCCGACCTGCTCGCACAAAGATTTGCCAAGGCCATCAAAAAGCTTGGCCTGAACAAACGCGAGGGCTATAACCTCGACTGCTCGGCCTTCTGTCCGCCGGGTCGCCAGATGTCGTTGATTTAGCGACAATTGGCTTTGGGTTGACGGGTTGGAATCCTTCCGCCGAAACACGCCGGTCACGTTTTTTGTGACCTGGAACACACGTTCTAGAGCGTTTGATTCAGTTTCAGTTAAGTTTCGGCGGCTACCTTGTTCATCGAGTGACTGACGGGTCGGGATGACCCGGATGGTTTAAACAGCCACTGGCTTCATACCGGAATACCGGGGAAGACTCCCTGAATCCGCACAAGAGGATGAATCATGAGTGACAAGGATAAACAGTCGTTGGCTGCCTCGGCGCAAAGCCCTGAAGCACAATCCGCCGATGCAGCACTGCGACAGATCGTTGATGGCTTTTTACGCTTTCACCATGACGTTTTTCCGCAGCAGGAAGAACTGTTCAAGAAGCTCGCCACCGCTCAGGCGCCCAAGGCGATGTTCATCACCTGCGCCGACTCGCGCATCGTTCCCGAGCTGATCACCCAAAGCTCGCCGGGCGATCTGTTCGTCACCCGTAACGTCGGCAACGTGGTGCCGCCCTACGGTCAGATGAACGGCGGCGTCTCCACCGCGATCGAATACGCGGTACTGGCGCTGGGCGTGCAGCACATCATCATTTGCGGCCACTCCGATTGCGGCGCCATGCGCGCGGTACTCAACCCCGACAGCCTGGAAAAAATGCCGACGGTCAAAGCCTGGCTGCGCCATGCTGAAGTCGCGAAAACCATGGTGCACGACAACTGCAACTGCACCGACGAAAAAGACAGCATGCCGATCCTCACCGAGGAAAACGTCATCGCCCAACTGCAGCACTTGCGTACCCATCCTTCGGTAGCCTCGCGCATGGCGAACGGTCATCTGTTCATCCATGGCTGGGTCTACAACATCGAAACCAGCGAAATCAAAGCTTACGACGCGGACCAGGGTCGTTTCCTGCCTCTCGACGGCAGCCATCCGATTCCTGTGGCGACGCCCAAAGCGCGCTTCTAAATCTTCCCAACAATCTGTGTGGTATGACGCCGGCCGCTGATTCAGCGGCCCGGCCTCGCCACGCCTGAAGAAAACTTCGGGAGAATCGCCATGCGTGCGGCTCAATTGAAAGCTGTGTTGCCACGGGAGCTGCTCGCCTCCGTGGTTGTGTTTCTGGTCGCCCTGCCACTGTGCATGGGCATCGCGATTGCCTCAGGGCTGCCGCCGGCCAAGGGTCTGATCACCGGCATCATCGGAGGTCTGGTGGTCGGTTGGCTGGCGGGCTCGCCGTTGCAGGTCAGCGGTCCGGCGGCGGGTCTGGCGGTGCTGGTTTTCGAGCTGGTGCGCCAGCATGGCGTCGAGATGCTCGGGCCGATCCTGCTGCTCGCCGGATTTCTGCAACTGGTCGCCGGGCGGCTGAAGCTCGGCTGCTGGTTTCGCGTCACGGCGCCAGCGGTGGTCTACGGCATGCTCGCGGGCATTGGCGTGTTGATTGTGCTCTCGCAAATTCATGTGATGCTCGATGCCAAGCCGCAGCCTTCCGGGCTGGACAACCTCACGGCGTTCCCGGCGGCCGTAGCGCAAGCCTTGCCGTCGTTCGGCTGGCAGGCGGGTCTGCTCGGCTTGTCGACGATTGCGGTGATGTGGCTGTGGGAAAAATTCCGCCCGCATTCGCTGCGCTTCATTCCCGGCGCATTGCTCGGGGTGGGTCTGGCGACGGTGGCGAGCCTGATGCTGGCGTTGCAGGTCAAACGCGTCGAGGTACCGGCGAATCTGGCCGAAGCGATCGATTGGCTCAAGCCGGCCGACCTGATGAGCCTGGCCGACCCGACGCTGCTGATCGCCGCGTTCGCCGTGGCGTTTATCGCCAGTGCCGAAACCCTGCTATCCGCTGCGGCGGTGGATCGCATGCACAGCGGCGTGCGTTCGGACTTCGACCGTGAACTGTCGGCGCAAGGTGTCGGCAACATGCTCTGCGGTCTGGTCGGCGCGCTGCCGATGACCGGGGTGATCGTGCGCAGTTCGGCCAACGTTCAGGCTGGTGCGACCACACGCTACTCGACGATTTTCCATGGCCTGTGGCTGCTGGCATTCGTGCTGTTGCTGTCGAGCGTGCTGCAAAGCATTCCGGTGGCGAGTCTGGCGGGGGTGCTGGTGTATACCGGCTTCAAACTGGTCGACCTGAAAGCTTTCCGTGGTCTGGGTCGGTACGGGCGGATGCCGATGTTCACCTACGCCGCGACGGCGCTGGCGATCATTTTTACTGACCTGCTCACCGGTGTGCTGATCGGTTTCGGCCTGACCATGTTGAAACTGGCATTCAAGGCTTCGCGCTTGAAGATCAGCCTGATCGACCTGCCGCAGGACGGCGAGATGGAATTGCGTCTGGTCGGTGCGGCGACGTTCCTCAAAGTACCGGCGCTGACCCAGGTGCTGGGCAGCATTCCCCACGGCACGACGGTGCACGTGCCGCTGAACAACCTGAGCTACATCGACCATTCGTGTCTCGAGTTGCTTGAGGAATGGGGCCGGGCGAATGCGGCGAAGGGGTCGAAGCTGTTGATCGAATCGCGCGGGTTGAAGCGCAGGCTGGAAGGCCGGGTGCGGACCAATACCGGGATTGGTGCGGCGGGTTAGAAGTCGACCTCAAAACGCAAACCCTGTGGGAGCGAGCCTGCTCGCGAAAGCGGTGTATCAGCCAACAGAGATGTTGAATGATCGACCGCATTCGCGAGCAGGCTCGCTCCCACATTGCATCTAGGGTGTATGAGGGTTACGCAGCAGGCTGATCCAGCTCAAGCCCCACACCCAACCGGCGGCTCATGCACGGCCAGCGTTTCCACGCCGCGCCAGTGTCCGGACTGCTGAGTTTTTCGCGATAGGCTTCGACCGACTCCAAAGCAAAACTCTCTTCGTTGAGCATCTCGTCGATCGCATGATGCACCGCTTCATCCAGTTGGTTGGCGAATTCCTCACCGATCAATTGGTGAGCAATCAGGTTGGCGACCGTCATGTCCAAGGGGATCAATGGCTGGCCGAAATGCTTGATGTACAGGTCGTTGACCTCTTCGACAAAGCGGTGTGCCAGATAGGCTTCGTCGAGCAGGCTGTCCAGGCCGACGTGTCCGGCCATGATCGCCGGCGGCTGGAGGAAATACTGCTCGGCGATTTTCAGCACAGGTTTGATCTGCGATTCGATTCCCGCTTCCCTGGCGACTTCATTGGCTGCATCCAGCAGGTCCGGTACTTCATCGATGTAGGCGGCGACAAAACGCGTCAGCACGCCCTGGGCGTCGGCTTCCGGCAACTGGATCGCCGGGTGCAGGTGAGGCAGCTTGCTTTCCAGCTGACGGGTCAGCAGGCCGGTGTCTTTTTCGTGCTGTTGGGCTTTTTGGATCTGCTCGCGCAATGCGGCGGTGTTCATGAAAACTCCAGGAAACAAGGCAATGAAATAGGGAAGACATAACTTAGCTGGCTTACGAAAAACGCTAAGACGCATTTGTCATAATTATTTCATCCTTGATGCAGCTGCGTTATATCCATTCGCCACCACTCGTCTGCATCCTTCTCCATTCGGGCACTTGAACGCAAGCGCCGGGTGTTTCAGCTCATTTACGTGCCCGGGTTGCAATTCCCGGGCGCTGTCTATACTCGCCAATGAATGGAGTTAGCTGATGACGCCCGACTGCACCCGCAGCAAGGCCCGGCGATTCAAGTTCGTAGTCTGATGCAGCCGCTCCCTTGCCGCAGGCGATACGCCGGCGGGATAACAAGAACGATAAGGGGAACCCGCAATGATGCGACATCCACATGTCTGGATGGGCCTCCTGTTGTGGTCGATTTTCAGCCCGGCCAACGCGGCCTGGACTGTGAATATGGCGCCTGGAGCGACTGAAATCAGTCACGCAGTATTCGACCTGCACATGACCATTTTCTGGATCTGTGTGGTGATCGGGATCATCGTCTTCGGCGCCATGTTCTGGTCGATGATGGTGCACCGCCGCTCCACTGGCCAGGTCGCGGCCAAATTCCACGAAAGCACCGGCGTCGAGATCATGTGGACCATCGTGCCGCTGCTGATCCTGGTGGCCATGGCCGTCCCCGCCACCGCGACGCTGATCAAGATGTACGACACCAGCGAGCCGGACATCGATATCCAGATCACCGGTTATCAGTGGAAGTGGCACTACAAATACCTGGGCCAGGACGTCGAGTTCTTCAGCAACCTGGCCACCCCCGCCGAACAGATTCACAACAAAGAAGCCAAGGGCGAGCACTACCTGCTCGAAGTCGACAAGCCGCTGGTGCTGCCGATCGGCGCCAAGGTGCGCTTTCTGGTGACCTCGGCCGACGTCATTCACTCATGGTGGGTGCCGGCGTTTGCGGTCAAGCGCGATGCGATTCCGGGGTTCGTCAATGAGGCCTGGACACGCATCGACAAGCCTGGCCTCTACCGTGGCCAGTGCGCCGAATTGTGCGGCAAGGATCACGGCTTCATGCCGATCGTGGTCGAGGTCAAGGAACAGGCCGACTACGAAAAATGGCTCGCCGAGCGCAAGGCCGAAGCCGCACAGCTCAAAGAGCTGACCAGCAAAGAATGGACCCTCGACGAGCTCAAGGAGCGCGGCGACAAGGTTTACCACACCACTTGCGTGGCCTGTCACCAGGCCGAAGGCCAAGGCCTGCCGCCGATGTTCCCGGCACTCAAGGGCTCGAAAATCGCTACCGGGCCGATCAAGGATCACCTGAGCATCGTCTACCACGGCAAACCCGGCACTGCCATGGCGGCGTTCGGCAAACAGCTGTCGGAAGTCGATATCGCAGCGGTCGTGACTTACGAACGTAACGCCTGGGGCAACAACAAGGGCGACATGGTCACGCCAAAAGAAGTGCTGGAGCTGAAACAGGCGGAAAGCAAATGAGCCGGTCAATTGCGTATTCAGTGAACCGGTCGGGGCAGCGCGCCCTGGCCTGCCCCGTCCACTTTCGTGAAGGAGACCGGCCATGAGCGCTGTCATCGATGACCACGGTCACGCCGACCACGCCCACGGCCCCGCCAAAGGCCTGATGCGCTGGGTGCTGACCACCAACCACAAGGACATCGGCACGCTGTACCTGTGGTTTGCCTTCTGCATGTTCCTGCTCGGCGGCTCGTTCGCCATGGTCATTCGCGCCGAGCTGTTCCAGCCCGGCCTGCAGATCGTGCAGCCGGAATTCTTCAACCAGATGACCACCATGCACGGTCTGGTCATGGTGTTCGGTGCGGTGATGCCGGCCTTCGTCGGTCTCGCCAACTGGATGATTCCGCTGATGGTCGGTGCGCCGGACATGGCCCTGCCCCGGATGAACAACTTCAGCTTCTGGCTGTTGCCGGCGGCGTTTCTGCTGCTGGTCTCGACGCTGTTCACCCCGGGCGGCGGACCGAATTTCGGCTGGACCTTCTACGCGCCGCTGTCCACCACTTACGCACCGGAGAGCGTGACGTTCTTCATCTTCGCCATCCACTTGATGGGCATCAGTTCGATCATGGGCGCGATCAACGTGGTCGCGACCATCCTCAACCTGCGCGCCCCCGGCATGACCCTGATGAAAATGCCGCTGTTCGTCTGGACCTGGCTGATCACCGCGTTTCTGCTGATCGCAGTGATGCCGGTGCTGGCCGGCTGCGTGACGATGATGCTCATGGATATTCACTTCGGCACCAGTTTCTTCAGTGCTGCCGGCGGCGGTGACCCGGTGCTGTTCCAGCATGTATTCTGGTTCTTCGGCCACCCCGAGGTGTACATCATGATCCTGCCGGCGTTCGGCGCGGTCAGCCAGATCATCCCGACCTTCGCGCGCAAGCCGCTGTTCGGCTACACCTCGATGGTCTACGCCACGGCGAGCATCGCGTTCCTGTCGTTCATCGTCTGGGCGCACCACATGTTCGTGGTCGGCATCCCGCTGGTGGGCGAGCTGTTCTTCATGTACGCGACCATGCTGATCGCCGTGCCGACGGGTGTGAAAGTGTTCAACTGGGCGAGCACCATGTGGCAGGGCTCGATGACCTTCGAGACGCCGATGCTGTTTGCCGTGGCGTTCGTCATCCTGTTCTCGATTGGCGGTTTCTCCGGGCTGATGCTGGCGATCGCCCCGGCGGACTTCCAGTATCAGGACACCTACTTTGTCGTCGCGCACTTCCACTATGTGCTGGTACCGGGGGCGATCTTCGGCATCTTCGCCTCGGCCTATTACTGGCTGCCGAAGTGGACCGGGCACATGTACGACGAAACCCTCGGCAAGCTGCACTTCTGGCTGTCGTTCGTCGGCATGAACCTGACCTTCTTCCCGATGCACTTCGTGGGTCTTGCGGGGATGCCGCGACGGATTCCGGACTACAACCTGCAGTTCGCCGATTTCAACATGGTCTCGTCGATCGGCGCATTCATGTTCGGCGCCACGCAGATCTTCTTCCTGTTCATCGTCATCAAGACCATCCGTGGCGGCGCACCGGCCCCGGCGAAACCGTGGGACGGTGCTGAAGGGCTGGAGTGGAGCGTGCCGTCGCCAGCGCCGTACCACACCTTCACCACGCCGCCGGAAGTGAAATGAACACCTGCTGTTTTTTGCAATGTGTGCAGAGGCACAGATCCCCAGTGGATGCTCACAGATCTCCTGTGGATGTACACAGATCCCTTGTGGGGAGGGGATTTATCCCCGTTGGGCTGCGCAGCAGCCCCAAAACCTGCAATCGAAATTCATCAGGTAGACCGTGTGCGCTGGATTCAGGGCCGCTTTGCAGCCCAACGGGGATAAATCCCCTCACCACAAAGGTGTTGCCGGGCAAAGGTGATCACCGGGGAGGCATGAATCATGGCTGACTCGATCTCGCTGAAGAAACTCGTCACCCGCCTGCTGCTGGTGGTGGTGGCGATGTTTGTCTTCGGCTTCGCCCTGGTGCCGATCTACGACGTGATGTGCAAAGCCTTCGGCATCAACGGCAAGACCGGCGGCCAGTATGCGGGCGAGCAAGTGGTCGACACCTCGCGCCAGGTGCGCGTGCAGTTCTTGTCGACCAACACCGCCGACATGCCGTGGGACTTTTACCCGAAACACGACGAGATGACCGCCAATCCCGGCGCGGTGAACGAGATGGTCTTCATCGCGCGCAATCCCACCGACAAACCGATGAGCGCGCAAGCGGTGCCGAGCATCGCGCCGAGCAACGCGGCGGCGTTTTTCCACAAGACCGAATGCTTTTGCTTTACCCAGCAGGTGCTGCAACCCGGCGAACAGATCGAGATGCCGGTGCGTTTCATCGTTGACCGCGACATGCCCAAGGAAGTGAAGCACCTGACGCTGTCCTACACGCTGTTCGATATCACCGCCCGACATCCGCCGGTGGCTGTTAACACTGGCGGTTGAGCGTGGCCGATAAGGAGAACAATAAATGGCAACTCATGAGCATTATTACGTCCCGGCCCAGAGCAAATGGCCGATCATCGCCACGCTCGGGATGTTCGTCACCGTGTACGGCCTCGCCACCTGGTTCAACGATCTCAAGGCCGCACGCCCGGATTCCCACGGCCCACTGATCTTTTTCGTCGGCGGCCTGCTGCTGGCGTACATGTTGTTCGGCTGGTTCGGTGCGGTGATCAAGGAAAGTCGCGCGGGGTTGTACAGCCCACAACTGGACCGTTCGTTCCGCTGGGGCATGAGCTGGTTCATCTTTTCCGAGGTGATGTTTTTCGTCGCCTTCTTCGGCGCGCTGTTCTATATCCGCGTCGTGTCCGCACCCGGGCTGGCCGGCGAAGGCAGCAAGGGCCTGTCGGAAATGCTCTGGCCGAACTTCGAATATGTCTGGCCGTTGCTGAACAACCCCGACCCGAAACTGTTCCCCCCACCCAAGGATGTCATCAGTCCTTGGGGCCTGCCGCTGCTCAACACGATCCTGCTGGTCAGCTCCAGCGTGACCATCACCATCGCCCACCATGCGCTGAAGAAAGGCCATCGCGGCGCACTGAAACTGTGGCTGGCGATTACCGTACTGCTGGGCATCGCGTTCCTCGGTTTCCAGGCCGAGGAATACATCCACGCCTACCAAGAGCTGGGGCTGACCCTCGGCTCGGGCATCTACGGCGCGACGTTCTTCATGCTTACCGGCTTCCACGGCGCCCACGTGACCATCGGCACGATCATCCTGTTCGTGATGCTGATGCGCATCATGAAGGGCCACTTCGACAACGAGCACCATTTCGGTTTCGAAGCGGCGAGCTGGTACTGGCACTTCGTCGACGTCGTGTGGATCGGTTTGTTCTTCTTCGTCTATGTGCTCTGAAAACAGCTGCAAGTGGCGAGCTGCAAGCTTCAAGTCAAAGCGGGATGGCCTCTAACTTGTAGCTTGCCGCTTGAAGCTTGCCGCTCGCGCCTACCACGGCGCATGGGACACCAGCTGGCCGCTGTAGAAACCCCAGGCCATCAGGCCGACGGTGACCACGGCCAGTGCCACCCGAACACTCAGGGCGATGACCAGGCGATTGGAGCTGCTGTCGTCCTTGACCAGGAAAAACAGGCCGCTGAACAGGCTGACGACCGTGGCAATCAGCATCAGGACGATCGCTGCTTTGTACATGGCAAGACTCCGGGGGACAGGCGATGCAATTGAGTATAGCGATCGCGATCACTGACTTTATGGCGCGCCCATGAAGCGCTTTCGCCCGGGCGTGATTCCCACCGTGGCAGTCGCCCTGTTGTTGCCACTGATGGTTGCGCTGGGCTTCTGGCAGCTGGGCCGGGGCGCGGAGAAAACCGCGCTGCTGGCCAGTTATGCCGAACGTCGCGTGGCCGAACCGATGGACAGCAGTGAACTGCTCGGCAACGCCGACCCGGCCTACCGGCGCGTGAGACTGCACGGCCAGTTCGACCCAGCCCACACGCTGTTGCTGGACAACCGCCAGCGTGGCGGCAAGGTCGGCGTTGAAGTGCTGCAACCGTTTCAGGATCAACGCAGCGGCCTGTGGCTGCTGGTCAATCGCGGCTGGATGCCATGGCCCGACCGGCGCGTGCCGCCGCAATTCAGCACACCCGCCGAGACGCTGACGCTCGACGCCTGGGTCTACGTCGCCCCCGGCGCAACGTTCCAGTTGCACGCCGATCCGGCCAGCAATGTCTGGCCGCAAATCATCACCGCCGTCGAGCCGGGCAAATTGTGGCAAACCCTGGAGCGCGACGGCTTCGCCTACGAATTGCGCGCCGAACCTGGCCCGGCCAGCTACCAGACCGATTGGCCGGTGGTCGCGATGGGCCCGGAAAAACACCTCGGCTATGCCGTGCAATGGTTCGCCATGGCCACGGCGTTGCTCGGACTCTACCTCTATTTGGGCTGGCACAACGCAAAGGAGAAACGCCATGGGAAGCGCCATGAATCCACCCAGCATGTCTGAGGCCAAACCCGTTCCCAGCCGCCGGCGCGGGCGCATTCAGTTGTTGCTGATCGTGCTTGGCGTGGTCGGGCCGATGCTGCTCGCCACCGGCATGTACAAATTGCAGTTCTGGGTGCCGGAAGGACGCAGCTATCACGGCGAACTGATCGGCGACGGCCAGACCCGCGCCGACCTTGGCGTGCAGGCCGATGAGCAGCGCTGGCAGATTCTGGTCACGGCGCCGAAGGACTGCGCTGTCGATTGCCAGCAACTGGTTTATCTGGCGCGGCAGATCCAGATCAGCCTCGGCCGCGAAGCCGGGCGCGCCAGCCACGCGCTCGCCGCCGCGCAACCACTGAGCGCCGAGTACGCCGCCAAGCTCGATCGCGAATATCCGCAGTTGCAGCGCTATCCGCTGGATGCCGGCGTATTTACCAGGACCACCGGCGACAAAGCCGTGCCGCAGCTGTGGATCGTCGACCCGCACGGCAATCTGGTGCTGCGTTACGAGCCGAATGTGAAGGGCAAGGATCTGCTTAACGACCTGCGGCATCTGCTGGAACTGTCGAACATCGGATAAGGGCATCGTCATGGCCAAACCTGGATTTCGCCTCGCGCTGTTTGCCACCCTGCTGGCACTGATTGTGGTGTTGCTCGGCGCCTATACGCGCCTGACCCACGCCGGCCTCGGCTGCCCCGACTGGCCAGGCTGCTACGGCTTTATCAGCGTGCCGAAAAGCGAGGCGCAACTGGCCCATGCCGAACTGCATTTCCCTGACGCGCCGGTGGAAGCGCACAAGGGCTGGAACGAGATGATTCACCGCTACTTCGCCGGCACCCTCGGTTTGCTCATTTCAGTTTTGGCCGGGCGTGCCTGGGTCAATCGGCGCCATCCGGGCCAGCCGGTAAAGCTGCCGCTGTTTCTGCTGGCGGTGGTCATCGCTCAGGCGGCGTTCGGCATGTGGACGGTGACGCTCAAACTCTGGCCGCAAGTAGTCACCGGACATTTGCTCGGCGGCTTTGCCACGTTGAGTCTGCTGTTTCTGCTGACGCTGAGATTGTCCGGCGTGCTGCCGGCGCTGACCGTGCCCAAGCGCCTGCAATATTGGGCGACGGCGGGCCTGTTGCTGGTGATCGGCCAGATCGCCTTGGGCGGCTGGGTCAGTTCCAACTACGCAGCGGTGGCCTGCATCGACTTCCCCACCTGCCACGGCCAGTGGCTGCCGCCAGCGGACTTCGCCAATGGTTTCCACCTGACTCAGCACATCGGCCCGAATTATCTCGGCGGACAACTGGATAGCGACGCGCGCACGGCGATTCACCTGACCCACCGCATCGGCGCTTTGCTGGTGACGGTCGTGCTGCTCGGTCTGGCCTGGCAATTGAAAGCGGTGGGCATGACCCGACTGGCCGGTTTGCTGCTGATCGCCCTCGCCGCGCAAATCACCCTAGGCATCAGCAACGTACTGTTTCATCTGCCGCTGCCGGTGGCCGTCGCGCATAACGCTGGCGGTGCGGCGTTATTGCTGACGCTGGTGCTGGTCAATTATCACGCGCGCACCAGCCTGCTGCGGGTGAGCCAACCGGTGCTGGCGCGCTGGCGCTTGAGTGCGCACAAACCTGCCGTCGCGCCCATCGCATTGAAAGGAGAAACGCCATGGCGAGTCTGATCGGCCAGCGTGCAGCGCAAGCGCTGTGGCGCGATTATCTGGAGCTGACCAAACCGAAAGTCGTGGTGCTGATGCTGATCACCTCACTGGTCGGCATGTTCCTCGCTACCCGCGCCGGCGTGCCGTGGACAGTGCTGGTGTTTGGCAATCTGGGCATTGCCTTGTGCGCCGGCGGCGCGGCGGCGGTCAATCATGTGGTCGACCGGCGTATCGATGCGGTGATGGCGCGTACGCACAAGCGGCCGCTGGCCGAAGGTCGGGTTTCACCGGTGGCGGCGCTGACCTTCGCCCTGGTGCTGGCGTTGCTCGGCCAGGCGCTGCTGCTGACCTTCACCAATCAATTGACTGCGTGGCTGACCCTCGCCTCGCTGCTCGGTTATGCGGTGGTCTACACCGGTTTTCTCAAACGCGCGACGCCGCAGAACATCGTCATCGGTGGCCTCGCCGGTGCCGCGCCACCGCTGCTGGGCTGGACCGCCGCCACCGGCCATGTCAGCGCCGAACCGCTGTTGCTGGTGCTGATCATCTTCGCCTGGACTCCGCCACATTTCTGGGCGCTGGCGATTCATCGCAAGGAGGAATACGCCAAGGCCGACATTCCGATGCTGCCGGTGACCCATGGCGAGCACTACACCAAAGTGCACATTCTGCTGTACACCTTTGCGCTGCTGGCGGTGAGCCTGCTGCCGTACGTGATTCACATGAGCGGCGTGCTGTATCTGGTCTGCGCGCTGGGGTTGGGCGCGAGGTTTCTGCAATGGGCCGTGGTGCTGTACCGTGGCAGTCGGCCGCACGCGGCGATCAACACCTTCAAGTACTCTATCTGGTACTTGTTCCTGTTGTTCATCGCCCTGCTCGTAGACCACTACTTACTGTTGAACCTATGACCCGAACCCAGAAAACCGTCTTCATCCTCGTCGCCGTGATCGCGCTGATCCTCGGGCTTACCGTGAATAAAGTGCTGAACGGCAAAGGCCAGGGCGATCCGACTGCGCTGATCGACGCCGGCATTATCCTGCTGCCGCAGAGCCGCAACCTGCCGGACGTGACCATGACCGATCAGGACGGCAAACCAGTTGCCATCGACGAGTTGAAAGGCAAGTGGAGTCTGTTGTTCTTCGGTTATACCTTCTGCCCGGACATCTGCCCGACCACCCTGGCGCAACTGCGGCAGATCAAGAGTGAATTGCCGAAAGAGGCTGTGGATAAATTGCAGATCGTGCTGGTCAGCGTTGACCCCAACCGCGACACGCCGAAGCAGTTGAAACAGTACCTGGGCTACTTCGATCCGCAGTTCATCGGCCTGACGCCGACCTCGATTGAAGAGCTGCAGAAGGTCGCGAACGCGGTGAGTATTCCGTTTATTCCGGCGGACACCAGCAAGCCGAATTACACCGTCGACCATAGCGGCAATCTCGCGGTGATTGGTCCGGACGGCACGCAGCGCGGGTTTATTCGGGCGCCGCTGAACAACGCCAAACTGGTGTCGCAGTTGCCGGTGATGCTTAACCGCAAGTAAGTCACCACTGGAAGCAACGAGAACCCTTTGTGGCGAGGGGATTTATCCCCGTTGGGCTGCGAAGCGGCCCCAAACCTGCAACTGCGTTGTATCAGGAATACCGTGTGCAATGATATTGCGACTGCTGCGCAGTCGAACGGGGATAAATCCCCTCGCCACGAATGCGGTGCGGTATTCATGCAATGAAAAAGGGGCGCATCAGATGCGCCCCTTTTCATTGCAGCAACCTTAATCAGAACGCCGGCAACACCGCGCCTTTGTACTTCTCGGTAATGAACTGCTTCACTTCCGGGCTGTGCAGTGCAGCCGCCAGTTTCTTCATCGCGTCGCTGTCCTTGTTGTCCGCGCGGGACACGAGGATGTTCACGTATGGCGAGTCGTTGCCTTCGATCACCAGCGCATCCTTGGACGGATCAAGCTTGGCTTCCAGCGCGTAGTTGGTGTTGATCAGCGCCAGATCGACCTGAGTCAGAACGCGCGGGATGGTCGCGGCTTCCAGTTCACGGAATTTCAGGTCTTTCGGGTTTTGCTCGATGTCTTTGAGGGTCGACAGAATGTTGCTCGGATCCTTCAAAGTGATCACGCCAGCCTTGGCCAGCAGCAACAGCGCACGGCCGCCGTTGGTGGCGTCGTTCGGGATCACCACGTTGGCACCACCGGGCAGGTCCTTCAGATCCTTGAGCTTGCTCGAATAAGCACCCAGCGGCTCCAGGTGCACGCCGGTCACGGCAACGAGGCTGGTGCCCTTGGCCTTGTTGAACTCATCGAGGTACGGCTGGTGCTGGAAGAAGTTGGCGTCCAGACGCTTTTCCGCGACCTGTACGTTCGGCTGAATGTAGTCGGTGAAGACCTTGACCTTCAGATCCACGCCTTCCTTGGCCAGGGCCGGTTTGACGAACTCGAGGATTTCCGCGTGCGGCACCGGGGTGGCGGCAACGGTCAGGGTCTCGGCGTGGGCCGAAAACGCCGCAACAGCGGCGAAAGCAGCGATCAGTTTTTTCATTCAGCTAACTCCTTGTGAGGGCGCCCGCCAGCGAATGGCCCGCGCCTCTTGATTAAAAAACCGCTTATTTGCGCGAGAAATGCACGACCAGGCGGTCGCCAACCATTTGCAGCACTTGCACCAGAATCAACAGCAGCACCACGGTGACGATCATCACGTCAGTCTGGAAACGCTGGTAGCCGAAACGGATCGCCAAGTCGCCCAGACCACCGGCGCCGACCACACCGGCCATCGCCGTGTAGGACACCAGTGTAATCGCTGTCACCGTAATCGCTGCGAAGATGCCCGGACGGGCTTCCGGCAGCAAGGCGTTCATGATGATCTGCCGCGTGGTCGCGCCCATCGACTGGGTCGCTTCGATGATGCCGCGATCGACTTCGCGCAGCGCGGTTTCCACCAGACGCGCGAAGAACGGCGTAGCGCCCACCACCAGAGGCGGGATCGCCCCGGCCACACCCAGCGAGGTGCCGGTGATCAGCACGGTGAACGGGATCATCACGATCAGCAGAATGATGAACGGCAGCGAACGCAAAATGTTCACCACCAGCGACAGCACGGCGTAGAGGCCACGGTTTTCCAGCAACTGACGCGGGCTGCAGAGAAACAGCAGCACGCCCAGCGGCAGGCCGAGCAGCACGGTGAACAGCAGCGAACCGCCGAGCATCAGCATGGTGTCGCCAGTCGCCAGCCAGATTTCGTACCAGTCGATATTGGCGAAGAAACTCATCAGGTCAGCCATTAGCGCAACACCTCCATGTGAACGTCAGCGGCGGTGAAGCGGGCAAACGCCGCCTCCATGTCGCCACCGGTGACAGCGAGGGTCAGTTGCCCGTACGGAATGTCTTTGATGCGGTCGATGCGACCGGCAAGGATGCTGTAGTCGACGCCGGTTTCCCGCGCGACGGTACCGAGCAACGGCGCATAGGTCGCTTCGCCCTGGAAGGTCAGACGCACGATACGCCCCGGCACGTGGGCGAAATCGTCACGCTGCTCGCTCTCGTCGATCTGCTCGCTTTCCTGGACGAAACGCTTGGTGGTCGGGTGCTGCGGATGCAGGAACACATCGGCCACCGGACCCTGCTCGACGATCACGCCGGCGTCCATCACCGCGACCTGATCGCAGACGCGCCGGATCACGTCCATTTCGTGGGTGATCAGGACAATGGTCAGTTTCAGCTCGCGATTGATTTCTGCCAGCAGTTGCAGGACCGATGCGGTGGTCTGCGGGTCGAGGGCGCTGGTGGCCTCGTCGCACAGCAGAATCTTCGGCTTGGTCGCCAGCGCACGGGCGATGCCGACGCGTTGCTTCTGGCCGCCGGACAATTGCGCCGGGTACTTTTTCGCATGGTCGGACAGACCGACCCGCGCCAGCAGCTCGGCCACCCGTTGATTGATTTCACTGCTCGACAGCTCACCCGCCAGGGTCAGCGGCAGGGCCACGTTGTCGGCGACAGTCTTGGAGGCGAGCAAGTTGAAGTGCTGGAAGATCATCCCGACCTGCTGGCGGAAACGGCGCAGGCCGTTGGCGTCCAGTGCGGTGACTTCTTCGCCGTCGACGATGATCTTGCCGCCACTGGAGTCTTCCAGGCGATTGATCAGACGCAGCAGGGTACTTTTGCCCGCACCGGAATGGCCAATCAGGCCGAACACCTGACCGTTCTCGATGGCGAGACTGGTCGGGTGCAGCGCGGGAATATCCTTACCGGCGACGCGGTAAGTCTTGTGGACGTTTTGAAACTCGATCACGTAGCGAACCTTGTGGGGCGCGTTGGAAAAGGATCAGCGGTTAGCCGGGCGCGCATTTTAGCCTGTCCGTATAGAGGTTCTTAGCATTTATTTCGCAATTAACCTTCAATTTGGCAATAACGCGATCAAAGGTCAGATAAACGGAACGGCTGAAACGCTCATCAGTCACTAAGTAAGCGACTTGAAACCCTGGGTGCCGTGCCCGGGAATCACTCAAGGGTCTGCGGAAGGCATCCGGGGCCAAACGAGGAGTTTACGTCTGATGAGCATCAAAAAGCCTGCACCCGATAAAAGCGAGATGGCCGGAACCGATACCCCGGATCGCGCCAACACCAACGCCAAGCTCGACAGCCTGGAAGAATTCCGTTCCGACGCCACCGGTCAGGCACTGCGCACCAATCAGGGCGTGAAGATCGCCGACAACCAGAACACCCTCAAAGCCGGGCCACGCGGACCGTCGCTTCTGGAAGACTTCATCATGCGTGAAAAGATCACGCACTTTGACCATGAGCGCATTCCGGAGCGCATCGTCCATGCGCGTGGTACCGGCGCCCACGGTTTCTTTCAGACCTACGAGAACCATGCAGCGCTGACCAAGGCCGGTTTCCTACAGGATCCGGGCAAGAAAACCCCAGTGTTCGTGCGCTTTTCCACGGTGCAGGGGCCACGGGGTTCCGGCGATACCGTGCGTGACGTGCGCGGCTTTGCGGTGAAATTCTTTACCGATGAAGGCAACTTCGACCTGGTCGGCAACAACATGCCGGTGTTCTTCATTCAGGACGCGATCAAGTTCCCGGACTTCGTCCACGCGGTGAAACCCGAGCCGCACAACGAAATCCCCACCGGCGGCTCGGCGCACGACACGTTCTGGGATTTCGTCTCGCTGGTGCCGGAATCGGCGCACATGGTGATCTGGGCGATGTCCGACCGGGCCATCCCGAAAAGCCTGCGCAGCATGCAGGGCTTCGGCGTACACACCTTCCGCCTGATCAACGCCGAGGGCAAATCACGCTTCGTCAAATTCCACTGGCGCCCTACCGCCGGCACCTGCTCGCTGGTGTGGGACGAGGCGCAGAAGCTCGCCGGTAAAGACACCGACTACCATCGTCGCGACCTGTGGGAAGCGATCGAGATGGGCGACTACCCGGAGTGGGAACTGGGCGTACAGATCGTCGAAGAAGAGAACGAACACGACTTTGATTTCGACATCCTCGACCCGACCAAGATCATCCCCGAAGAAATTGTCCCGATTACGCCGCTGGGCAAAATGACCCTGAACCGCAACCCGGACAACTTCTTCGCGGAAACCGAGCAGGTCGCTTTCTGCCCTGGCCACATCGTGCCAGGCATCGACTTCTCCAATGACCCGCTGCTGCAAGGTCGATTGTTCTCCTACACCGACACGCAGATCAGCCGACTCGGCGGGCCGAACTTCCATGAGCTGCCGATCAACCGTCCGGTGGCGCCGTTCCACAACGGCCAGCGTGACGCACAGCACCGCACCACCATCGATAAGGGTCGTGCCTCGTACGAGCCAAACTCGATCGACGGCGGCTGGCCGAAAGAAACCCCGCCGGCGGCACAGGACGGTGGTTTCGAGAGCTACCCGGAGCGCATCGACGCCGCGAAGATCCGTCAGCGCAGCGAATCGTTCAGCGATCACTTCTCCCAGGCCCGCTTGTTCTTCAACAGCATGAGCGACCACGAGAAAGAGCACATCATCGCTGCCTACAGCTTCGAGCTGGGCAAGGTCGAGCGTGAGTTCATTCGTGCCCGTGAAGTGAACGAGATCCTTGCCAATATCGACCTGACCCTAGCCAAACGCGTGGCGGAAAACCTTGGTTTGCCGGCGCCAGCCCAAGGCACGATCGAAGTGCGCAAGACCTCGCTGGAGCAGTCGCCAGCGCTGAGCCAGGCCAACCTGCTACCGGGCAATATCAAGACGCGCAAGGTGGCAATCCTTGCTGCCAATGGTGTTGATGCTGCGGCCATCGATGCGATGAAGAAAGCGCTGGAAGCCGAGGGCGCCCACGCGAAACTGCTAGGCCCGACCTCGGCGCCAGTCAAGACCGCTGACGGCAAGACATTGCCGGTGGATGCGTCGATGGAAGGCATGCCTTCAATTGCGTTCGATGCGGTGTTCGTACCGGGTGGCGCGGCGTCGATTACCGCGTTGAGCGGTGACGGCGTGGCGCTGCATTATCTGCTGGAGGCCTACAAGCACCTGAAGGCGATCGCGCTGCACGGCGAGGCCAAGCAGTTGCAGGACTTGCTGAAGCTCGACGCGGATTCGGGGCTGTTGCAGGGCGCGGATGTGGGTGCGTTGACCAAACCGTTCTTCGCCGCGATTGGCGAGCATCGGGTTTGGGCGCGCGAGCCTAAGGCCAAGGCGATTCCGGCTTAAGATCTTTATTGGTTGAGAGGACGCTTTCGCGAGCAGGCTCGCTCCCACAGGTACGCTGTTGCACCTGTGGGAGCGAGCC